>REDI01000030.1 GCA_007693595.1 Deltaproteobacteria bacterium
CTCGGGAGGGGCTTCGTCGCGGGGGGGGGCGCTCACCGGGCTCCCGCGCCGTCGGGCGGGGGGAGGGGTGCGTTCCACCCTCTCGGTGTCGATGGGCTCGCCGTCGGGGCCCACGACCGGAGGGTCGGTGGGCTCGCCCCGCACGGGGGCGGCTTCGGGGGTGGTCCCGTCGGAAGGGGGGCGGTCTTCGGGCTGGATCTGTGGGCTGGAAGGCGGGGTGTAGGAAGGCTTCTCTTCGTCGGGTAGATCGATGGGCTTGAAGGGGAGCTCTTCGGTGGGGACTCTGGGGAGGCCGCCGTCTTGCTCCGTGAGGTCCACCTTGGATTCCGGGGTTCGGCGCACCGGGGCGGGCTTTGGCGTGAACAAGGAGCGCCGGCGACGCGAGCTGCTCGTCGGAGCGGGGGGCGGGGTCGATGCGAAGGGAGCTGGTGACGGTAGCTTGGACGGAGGGAAGTCGTCGGCGTCGAGGGATCCGGGCAGCGCGGGGACGAACGGCGCCGCCGACGGCGCCGCGGGGGGACGGCCCTTCTTGGTCTTCTTGGTGTCGTCGTCGCCAGTCGCCAACGCGTACTCCCGGTTGTGCGGTAGGGCCAGCCGGCCCGACTGCCAGCACATCGCACCCACCGCGAGCCCGGTGTATTGTGGCACGTCGCGGCTGTCCGGTCCATGTTCAGGAAAGGATGTGTCGCCTCGATGAGGCAGTTCAGGTACAAGGGAGCGCATGCGGTTGGTCATCACAGAGAAGCCCTCCGTGGCGAAGGACCTGGCGCGGGTGCTCGGGGCACGCAGTCACGCCCAGGGGTGGCATCAGGGCGAAGGGCTGCGCATCACGTGGTGTCTTGGGCACTTGGTCGAGCTCGAAGAACCCCATCACTACCGGGCTGAGTGGCGGAACTGGTCCCTCGAGGCGCTCCCGATGATCCCGACGTCCTTCGCGCTCCGCGTTCGGAAGGACGCGCAGGAGCGGTTTCAGGTCGTCTCTAAGCTCCTACGGGATCCCTCGATCTCCGAGGTCGTCAACGCCTGCGATGCGGGCCGCGAGGGCGAGCTGATCTTCCGGTACGTCTACGAGCTCGCGGGCGGCCGAGCCCCGGTGCGAAGGCTCTGGCTCGCCTCCCTCACCGAGACCGCGATCCGCGAAGCCTGGGGTCGGCTTCGGCCGGCCGAAAGACTCGACCCCTTGGCGGACGCGGCGCGTTGTCGGTCCGAGGCAGACTGGCTCGTGGGCATCAACGCGACCCGCGCCATGACCTGCCTCGCCCGCAAGGCGGGTGGGGGGCGTGTGCTGCCCATCGGCCGTGTCCAGACCCCCACGCTCGCGATGATCGTCGCCCGCGATCACGAGATCGAGGCCTTCGTCTCAGAGCCCTTCTGGCAAGTCAAGGCCACGTTCCAAGTCCAGGAAGGGGGACGGACCTGGTCGTGGCAAGGGACCTGGTTTCGCTCCGACTCCAGCGATCGAGCACAGGAGCTGTCCAAGGGGCGTCCCTCGTCCGATCGCGAGGCCCCGGTCGCGGAGCGCCTGGCCTCGGCGGAGCTCGCGGCCCAGCTCGCGAAAGCGGTCCAGGGGCGACCGGGTCAGCTCGAGCGCTCCGAGACGCGCCGGGTGGTCGACAAGCCACCGCTCCTCTACGATCTGACCAGCCTTCAACGCAGGGCGAACCAGCGCTATGGCCTCTCGGCCGATCGCACGCTCGAGATCGCTCAGGCCCTCTACGAGCGTCACAAGCTCATCACCTATCCAAGGACCGACGCGCGCTTTTTGACCCCCGACCAGGTGCCGGAGCTCCCGGTGTTGGCTCGAGGCCTCCACGAGATGCCCCCCTACGCCGAGCACGCCGACCACGTGCTCGAGCGCTGGGCCGGCGGGGCTCGCCCTGGTCGTCGGGTGATCAACGCCAAAGAAGTCGGGGATCACCACGCCATCCTGCCCACTGGGCGACCGGCGCATCGCATGGGGCTCTCGCTCGACGAGAAGCGGGTCTTCGATCTGGTGGCTCGGCGCTTTCTCGCCGCCCTGTCCGACGACGCCCTCTTCGATCGAACCACGCTCGTGGTCGCGGTCGATGCGCCACCCGTCGAGGGCATCGAGCCTCCTCCTCGGTTTCGGGCCAAGGGAAGGGTCTGCATTCAGCAGGGCTGGCGAGCGGTCGACCCGCCGGGCCGAAGCAAGGAGCTCGAGCTCCCCAGGCTCGCCCCCGACCAGCCCGTCCAGACCATCCAGAGCGAGGTGTCCGAAGGGGCCACCCGCCCCCGCCGTCCCCACGACGATGCCTCGATCCTCAAGGCCATGGAGACCGCCGGGCGAGACCTCGACGATGCGGCCTTGGAGCGAGCCTTGCGGGGCTCGGGGCTCGGCACGCCCGCCACGCGGGCCAGCATCCTCAAGGCGTTGGTCCAACGGGGCTTCGTGCAGCGGCGCGGCAAGGAGCTGCGGGCGACGGAGCGCGGTCGGGCCCTGATCGCCGCCGTCCCAGCCGACGAGCTCAAGAGCGCACAGCTCACGGGAGAGTGGGAGAGGCGCCTGGGCGCCATGGAGCGCGGCGAGGAGTCTCGGCAGCGCTTCATGGCCGATGTCGTCGCCCACGTGCATCAGCTCGTCTCCGACATCGCGGCTGCCGAGGCTCCGACGGGTCCCGCCTTCGCCGCGCCGGTCGAGGGCAAGCCGGTCGGCTCGTGTCGCGCCTGCGGGTCGGCGGTGGCGGAGCGGCCTAAGGTCTATGCCTGCACAGGCTGCGAGTTCGTGGTCTTCAAGACCATGAGCGGCCGGGCGGTCAGCCGCCGGATGGTCGCGGAGCTGCTCGGCCAGGGGCAGACGCGGATCTACAAGGGGTTTCGGAGCCGCCGCACTGGCAAGGACTTCGAGGCTGGTCTGACGATCCGCGGCGATGGTCGCGTCGGCTTGCGCTTCGCCGATGCACCGTCCGAGCCCCCCCCAGGGGATAGGGGGCTCGCCCCGCTCCAGCCGCACCCTTCGGACCAAGGCTCCTCACCCGTCCAGGCACCTCCGATCGCCCCCGAGGGATCGGGGCCCGAGGGGCTGGCTTGCCCTCGATGTGGGGAAGGGCGCATCCTGCGGGGGCGTCAGGCCTGGGGATGTAGCCGATACGCGGAAGGTTGTAGCTACCGTCTGGGCTTCGACGAGGTGCGCGATGCCCGAGATGCGGTGAACCGGCTTCATCGGGCGCGCCAGGACTCGCGCGTCTCCAACGGGACACCCTCCGACCCATCGCGTTAGGGTCGATCCTTCACCGTCCGCCTCGCGAGGTCCCCATGAAGCGCTTCGAATATCTAGTCGTCTACGCCGAGAACGATCGCGTGCTCACCGCCAACGGACACTGGCAGGGCGAGGTAGAGCGCGGGGGCGACGGGGACATCGAGAGCTGTCCTCAACTCTTCGAGTACCTAGCTGAGGCAGGGGCCCAAGGCTGGGATCTGGTGGCCCTCGACCCTGAGGAGCGCGGCACGGTCCGGCTCTACTTCAAGCGCGGTCACGGGGTCTGATGCGCCTTCAGGTCCGCGAGCCCGGCGCCGATCCGCAGGGCTGGGCCCGTGAGCTCGGCGTCTCGCGCGAGGCGGTCGAGCTGCTGGTCGCCTCGGACTTCATCGATCTACACCTCGATCTCGAGGTGCCTGTTCGGCTCTACGGCTACGATCCCACCGTCCGGCACGAGCCCCGCGCCCGGCCTCCGCTGCTGTGGGGCCACACCGATCTGCCACGCGTGATCGAGGCGGGCTTTACGGGCGTCGTCTACGACATCGCGACGAACCCGGCTCGGCCTCCAAACAACCGCCTCCGCGCTACGCAGCGCAACCTCGCGACCTTGCGGGCCCGGGTCGCGGCCTACCCGGAGCAGCTCGCGCTCGTGCGGACCGTGGGGGACTATCGGCGGGCTCGAGCCCAAGGGAAGCTCGCGCTCTGGCCTTCCTTGCAGGGGGGCAACGCTATCCTCGCCGACCTCTCGGTCTTGGACGGTCCCATGGGACAGGACCTGCACCGCATCACCCTGGTCCACCTGACGAGCAGCCGCCTTGGGGGCACCAGCAGCCCGGCCGGTCGCGATGAGGGGCTCAGCCCTCTGGGTCGGGAGCTCGTTGAGCGGTGCAATGAGCGGGGGATCTTCGTAGATCTCGCCCACGCTGGCAAGCGCACGTTCTGGGACGCGCTCCGGGTCCATCGCCTCGATCTCCCCGCGATCGTCAGCCACACGGGGGTCGAGGGGGTTCGGCCCCACTGGCGCAATCTGGACGACGATCAGATCCGGGCGATCGCGGAACGTGGGGGTGTCATCGGCATCATGTACCAGAGCGCCTTCCTTGAGCCCGTCTGGCTCTACGCGCGTCGAGCCGCCATCCTGGACCACGTTCAGTACGTCATCGATCGGGTCGGAGAAGAGTTCGTGGCGATAGGGACCGACTATGACGGCGCTATCGTCCCTCCGGCAGACCTCCCCGATGTCACGCATCATCCCTTGCTCGTCCAGGACATGCTCGATCGGGGCTGGAGCCCCGACCGGATCCGTAGCGTGTTAGGTCGGAACGCGCTGCGCGTCATGGGGCGCCTGCGGCCCTGAGCGGTTCGGCAGCGGTCGGCTCTGATTAGGGGTGATGGTAGGTTCCGGGTTCTGACCCTGGCAGGAGATATCTGGTGGACCCCAAAGTACGGCAAGGCTCCCTCCGGCAGTGGCTAGGCGTCGAGCGGACCACGGGCGGGCCGCACCTCGCCGCCTTGATCGACGTCTTTGATCTGCTCGGCGTCATCAACGATGTCGAAGGTGTGATCCGCCACGTCAACCCTTCGTTCCTCAAGAGCACGGGCTGGACCTACGACGAGATCGTGGGGCGTCCGTACCTCGACACCTTTTTCGACCCGGAGCGGGCGAAGGTCCTCCGTCAGGTCTTCTTTCCGGCGCTGAAACGAAAACAGGCTCCGCATCGTCTCGAGAACGAGATCCTTCGCCGTGATGGCGTCCCCATCCTGGTCTCCTGGCACAACGCGGTCCTCGAGGGACCTTCTGGTGAGCCGGTCGGCTTGCTCAGTCTAGGCGAAGACGTTGGCTACCGGCGTCGCTCGGTGGCCCTGCTCAAGGCCGAGCGCGCGGCGCTCGATGCGATCTCCCGTGGTCGTTCGCTGCGAGAGGTCGCGATGCCGCTGCTCGACGTCATCCAGCGATACGGTGGGGTCGTCAGGGCTGAGCTCGTCTTTCGCGGAGCCGACGGCGAGCTCACGGTCTTCGACGCGGCCGGAGGCGCGCAGACCCTCCGTGTTGGGGGGCGTCAAGCGTTCGCCGAGGCTCCACCGGATCACGAGGCCAGCGCCCGATGGTTGGAGCTTCAGCAGCTCACTCCCTTCGAGATCCGCGACGAGCACGGTGCCGTGCTCGGGGAGCTGAGGATCGAGCTGCAGTCGGGGAGGGGTGGGGGCGTTCACGTCTTGGTCGAGCGCCTAGTCCCTTCTTTACGGCTATCCATGGAGCATCACTACCGAACCTACACGCGCGAGAAGCTTCTTCGCGCCATGGCCCCGAGCCTCGAAGACGATCCCTTCCAGCGATGCCTGCGCTATCTCGTCGAGGTCGTGGCGGTCGAAGCGGCCGCGCTCCTCCTTCAGGGGGCAGGCGCTGAAGCGTCGTCCATCGAGCTCATCGAAGCCGGAGAGCCGCTCGATTGGCGCGCCTGGATCGACGAGGTAGGCGGAACGGCTCATGCCTGGTCAACGTGGGGCTCTGCGCCCCATCAACCCGGCATAGCGCGCACCGTCCATGGCAAGACCTTGCGGGTCCTGGGAGTGGTCGTCCGAGGGGAGCACGGCTCGCTGGGGCTCCTCCTCGTTGCATTCGCCGTGGACCGTCCGTTCCAAGCATTCCTCCCGGTTGTGCTCTCGGTCCTGGCGTCATGGATCAGCGCCTCGCTCACCGTGCGCGAAGCCGAAGAAGCGAGGGCACGTCTCGAGGAGCGCGCGCTCCAGGCACAGAAGCTTGAGAGCTTGGGGGTTCTCGCTGGCGGGATCGCGCACGACTTCAACAACATGCTCACGGGTATCCTCGGGAACGCCTCTCTGGCGCTCCGGGCCGTCCCGCCGGGTTCTCCGCTCTTTGATCTGCTCCGCGACATCGAGACCGCCGGGGTCAGGGCTGCGGAGCTCACCAAGCAGATGCTCGCCTACTCGGGGCGGGGGCGCTTCGTCATCGAGCCGGTGGATCTCTCGGCCCTCGTCGCGGAGATGAACCACCTCCTCCGGTCCGTGATCTCAAAGAACGCGATCATCAAGCTCGATCTTGAAAAGGACCTTCCAAAGATATCGGGTGATGCGACCCAGATCCGGCAGGTGGTGATGAACCTCATCACCAACGCCAGTGATGCGATCGGCGATGCCCGAGGCACCCTGTCGATCCGCACGGGCTGTGGCTGGGTCGACGCTGCGACCTTGCAAGACAGCTATGTGGACGACGATCTCCCACAGGGCGAGTATATCTACCTCGAAGTGAGCGACACGGGCATCGGAATGAACTCCGAGACACAAGAGCGGATCTTCGAGCCCTTCTTCACGACCAAGTTCGCGGGGCGGGGGCTGGGGCTCGCCGCGGTGCTGGGGATCGTGCGCAGTCACCGCGGGGCGCTCAAGCTGCAGAGTGAGCCAGGTCAAGGCACGTCCTTTCGGGTCTTCTTCCCAAGAGCCGACCAGGACCCAGCGCCGATCGCTGCGTCGTCTCGGAAGGCCTTGGAGCCTGCGAGCCTCGGCGTCCTGGTCGTCGATGACGATGACGCCGCGCGAGCCGTCGCCCGTCGGATGCTGCGCCGCGCGGGCTTCGGGGTCTTCTCGGTCTCCGACGGTGTGGAAGCGCTCGGGACCTACCGAGATCATCGAGCCGACATCCACGTCGTGCTCTTGGATCTCACCATGCCCGGCATGGACGGGGCCGAGGTCCTAGAGGCGCTCCGAGCCACCGATGCGGAGGTTCGGGTCGTGCTCTCGTCGGGATACAGCGAGCAAGAGGCCACGGGGCGCCTCGCGGGTCGGGGCGAAGCGGTCTTCCTTCAGAAGCCGTTTCGGTACGACGATCTGGTCGACGCGATCGCTCGCGCGGTCGAGCGTTGAGGGCCGCGGCGTCCGCCCCAGACTACTGCCAGTTGAGCGTGAAGGTGGTCGCGCGAGACTGGATCCCCTGAGCCCAGCCGCCCTCCCCGAAGCCGGGATCGAGGGAGCCGCCGCGGACCTTGGCGATGCGCACGTCGACGGGGCAGCTCACTCCGGGCTGCTCACCAAGAAAGTCCAGGTATTCCGAGGGGATGACCACGGATCCGGGATCTCCTTCAAGCTCGTCGAGGCCACCGACGATGCAGGTGCCCGTGACCTCGAGGAGGACTTGGTGGCTCGAGCCGGAGGGCTCCCAGGTGATCTCGACGGCGGAGGTGTCTTCGACCTCGCCGTGCTCACTGAGGATCTCGAAGGGCTCAGGCAAGAAGAAGGTGGTGCCGGTCGCGCCGTCGTCGAGGGTCCGGCGGAGGGAGACGACGAAGATGGTTTCGGGATCGGCGTCGGGCAGGGTGCCACGGTAGCTCGTCATAGCTCCGAGGCTGGCTTCGGTGAGGGTGACCTCGAGCTCTCCGACCGAGGCTGTGAGCGCGTCATCGCCCTCAAGTTTGACGAAGGTGGAGGAGGTGGGGCCGCCGGCGCGGAGGATGGCCGAGACCTGAGTGGAGTTACCGTCGAGGCTTTCGCCGCGAATGACGGCGCTCATGCCGCTGGTGAGGAGGCTCTCGGAGCCTACGTCGGCGCAGCCGAGCAGCGCGAAGCTCATGAGGATGTAGCGCATGACGGGATCTCCCGAGTTGAGGTATTGTACGTACACTCGAGCTGAGGGGTTTACTCCCAGTCTTCATCCTCGAACTCATCGAGCTCGTCGAGGGCAGGATCGAGAAGCCGCTCGGTGCCGAGCCCGCTGGGGCCGATCTCGCCGAGCTCTTCGAGGGCTTCATCGTCGAGCTCGTCGAGCTCTTCGAGTCGGGGAGCGGAGGGACGTATGGGCATGGAGCGGCCGGAGCGTAGGTCCTGCAGGCGAGCTCGGCGATCGCTCAGGCGCTCTTGACGGGCCTTTTCGCGCTCCGCGCGGACGTTCTGAGTCTCTCGCGCGGGGTCGACTCGGCTGGCGCCAGGCTTGGTGATCGCGCGCGGACCTTCGGGGGTCGCGGCCGGAGCCCGGATGCTGGGGGCGGCCGGACGGGCGCTGCCGCGTTCGCGATCTTCGCGAAAGCATGCGGTGCCGAGGCGATCCAGGGTGCACGCGATCGTGTAGTGGTAGGTGCCGTCGGCCCACTTGGCTGAGCGAAGGAAGCCTTCGAAGGTGGCGAGCTGCCCACCGAGTTGCGAGAGCACAGCCTTGCCTCGAAGTCGGCTCCGGTTGAAGAAGGGGTCGAGGGTGAGGTCCCCTTCGAGGTCGAGATGGGCAAGGTCGGAGCGAAGCTCTGCGGTCCGAAGCGTGATCTTTCCGTTTCGAGTCTCGAGAACGAGATCGAGGGAGGAGACCGAGATGGGGTCGAGCTGGAAGGGGGTGTCGCCCCCGAAAGGGTCAGGGATGGCCAGGTTCAGGCCGAGCTTTCGACCCCTGATGGCTACGCGCCCTTCGTGGTCTCGGCTGTCTTCTCCGATGGTGAGATCGACGTCGAGCGAGAGATCCCCTGTGCCGCTCATGTCGGCCCCGAGCCCGCTCGTGAACGCGCCGATGGCCCCGAGCGAGAGCTTGGCGTCTTCGGTCTTGATGTCGGCGAGGCGCACGTTGGACCCGCTCCGGTCCAGCCCCGCCTCGATGTCTATCCGGGCATCGCCCAGGTCGATCTTTGCGTAGACCGGGATCCGCGAGCTGAAGGCCGAGAAGAGCGAGCTGCGGGCGCTGACGGAGCGGGCGTCGAAGAGCGGGGTGACCTCGTCGCCATCGATGGCGAGGATCTCGACATCGTACAGGCTCAGGCCGGCCCACCAAGGCCGGGCGGCCGAGGCCGTCAGCGCGTAGTCGCCCCCGGAACTCTCTTGGACCTCGTAGGCGAGCCGGTCGACGATCGCTTGCGAAGGAAAGGTCCACCACAGCACCACGACGAAGACGAGGGCCGACCAGACCAGCCCGCCTAGCGCTATCAGGATCCGGGTCAGCATCAGTCCTCCCGCACCAAGTCGTACGCGATCAAGTCCAAGGTAACCGATAGCAGCCGCTCACCCTGGACGAAGTTGGTTCGAATGGTCACGCTCTCGGTGCCCAGAAAGCCGGAGTTCTCGATGTCGAACAAGAACTCCGTCGTCGGCGCCAGCGGTGCCCGCTCCAAGGAGACGCGGTAGCGGGTCTCTTGGATGTTACCCTGCTTCTCCGTTCCCATACGCTCGATGCCGCGCAAGGCGTCGCGGACGTCGTGTTGGGTCACCCGCTGCTCGATGTAGGAGCTCGGATTCTGGCGCCCGAGCTGCGCCAGCCGCTCTTCGGCCTGGGTGATGAGCTGGGTGGCCTGGATGTATTCGAGCTGCTTGTTCTGGTACATTAGCAGGTTGTTCTGCTGGCTCGTGAGCTGCCCTGCCTGGGCGCTCAGGGTCGAGCTCGTCCACCACCAGAGTCCGCCCATCCAGGTGACGGCGATCAAGACCAGCAGGAACATGAGCATGTACTTGCTGCGAGCAGGAAGACTGTCGAACTGCTGACGAAGGTTCGCCAGCGTGTTGTTCTCGGAGCTGGAAGCCATCAGCCCTCCTCGGGTGCTTCGTCGGTGAGCGGGCAGGTCATGCTGAACAAGACCTTGCCCCGACGTTGCTGTTCGTTGGACTTGGTGCACTTCGAGAAGCGCTCGACCTCGCGGAGCTTCACCTCGATCTGCTCCGCGGCGGCGTAGCTGTTGACCTCGGCGTCGAACTTGAGCACGTTGGGGGTCAGGGTGAGCACGTCGATGTCGATCTCGGCTTCCTTTGGCGGGGGAAGGTCCCGAGAGAGGCGGTAAATCATGTGAATAGTCGGCGGTTTGTCACTCTGTGTAAGCGCGGCGGCCCGCGCCTTCGCCTGGGTGATCTGACGCTCCAGATCTCGGCTGGCCTGGATGGGGTTGGCGGAGCGATCGGGGCCGAGGGCCTGCCTGAAGGTGTCGTCGATCCGTCGCTCAACCTCGCTGAGCTGACCCGAGAGGGTGAAGGTCTGCCAGGCGAAGAGGCCGCCGAGGGCCACGGTGTAGAACAAGACGAGCGCGAAGCCATAGGTGGTGACGGCCTGCATGCCATCGAATCCGCTGCGCCATTTGAAGGGACCTGTGCGAAGGTCGATGGTGCTCATGGAGACCTTGCCCGCCAGCACCTCGGCGGCGGCGTCGGCGAGCAGATACTCGCAAGGAACGGGCGAGCCTTCGTTGGTCCCCGCCCACAAGACGGAGACCGAGAGGTCGTCTTGCAGCCGGTTCGCGAGATCGGGGAAGCGGGCGTTTCCGCCTCCGAGCACCACCTGCTTGACCTCGGCGCCGAGGCGGTCTTCGAGGCCGAGCAAGGTGGCGCGCAGCTCCGCGAGCAGGCGACTGAGGACCTCATCGATGTCGCGCTGGAGCTGCTCAGGCAGGTTCTCGAGCCCTGGCGGTGGCAGCTCGTTGTAGGGGGTCAAGACAGGGCGCCGCAGATCGGGATCCGTCGGCTCTTCGTCGGCCGCCTCAGGTTCCTCGTCGCTCCCGTCGCCGTCGGAGCGTGGGGGGGGCGTGATGGTGTCGGGCTCAGGAAGCAGGCCACACTTCAGGCGCTCGGCGTTGGCCCACGAGCAGTTGAGGCCCGAGGCGATGCGCTCGGTGATGTCGGCGCCGCCCAGGTCGAGGGTGCGGCCTGCGAGCATCTCTTGGCCCCGATAGACGACGACGAGGCTCTGGGTGTGACCGAGATCGATCACGGCGGTGACCGGGGTGGCGTCGGACTGGGCGATGTCGAGGGGGTCGTCTTCGTCCTGGTCGGCCTCGGGATCCAAGATGAGCTCGGCCGGCGCCCACCGACCGAGGAGCTCCTGGTCGGCGAAGACCCGGCGGGGCTCCACCTTGGCGTCGGCCATACCGTCGAGCAGCTCGCCGAAGTGATCTTCATCGGAGAGGGCCACGAGGGTCTGGGTTGTGAGCTCACTGCGAAGGGTCCGCCACGCCATCACCCGAGATTCGAGGTCGAAGGGTACGGACTCTTCCACGGCGAAGGGCAGGGTGGTCTCGATCTGCTTCTTGTCGGTGAAGGGCAGCTCCACCTTCGCCAGGTTCAAGGACGGCCCGCCGTAGACCGCCCCGATCACCACCCCGCCCGAGGTAGCCTCGGGATGCTCATCGATCATCGCCTGCAGGGCGACGAGCTGCCGCTGGAGTAGCCCCTCGCGATCCCCACTCTGGGGCACAGGCATGATCCACCGATCGACGAAGGATGACTTTCGCCCGGAGACGTTCCAGACGGTAGCCTTGATGTTGGCGGTGCCGAGATCGAATGCGACGATGCGAGGCATAGGGTCCTTTGGACCGGAAGGTTAGGGTTCCGGGGTTAGTAGATGCGCCAGAACAAGGTCTGGCCCTCGATCATGTTTGAGAAGTCGAAGACGGCCTCGATGGTGACGCGGGCGTCATTGACTTCTCCGACGGAGGTGACGCGAAAGACCTTGGTCTTGGTCGTGATGTGCTGAGCCATCTGAGGGGCTGGGTTGAGATCGCAGCGCCCGGTCACGTCGGGCATGGAGCCCATCATGGAGCCCATGGGGGGCCCCGCGCCGTTCTGCAGGTATTGGACAAAGGCCTGCTCATTGGCGAAGGGTACGACCCCCCGGTACATCTCGATGGCGCGGATGCAGGAGTCGACCTGGAAGTCGGTGGGGGGCGGCATGGTGAAGGACTTGAGCAGGGCCCAGAGGACCTCGCAGTCCGCGGTGTTGACGTTGACGCGGCCGTCGCCGAAGACGGTGAGCCGCTCCCCGAACCGCTCCCAGACGTCGTCGCGGTGCCAGCCCTCGACGAGACGGATCTCTTCGAGTGTGTCGAAAGGGGCGTTCTTGGCGCGGTAGGGCGGGTCCAGGCGCTCGTAGAGGGTGTCTTCGTTTCCGCCCATGTAGGCGCGGCTGCTGTCGAGGTCGACCCAGTCGGCGAGGTTGCCGATCAGCTCGAGGGGCTCGAGGCTCCGATCGCGGAAGAAGGCGTTGTTGTCGTCCATGTCGGACGTGCTCATCGGCTCGCCTGCGCGGATCGCGCGGCAGGACTGCTGGCCGGTCATCAGCCCCATGAGCTGCGCTCCCGCGGGATCCATCTGGAGGGAGGCGACGTCGGTACCCTGGATGTTCTTGACGTTGATCCGACGAGACTCGTCCTTCACCTCGGCCACGAAGTCGCCGGTGAACGAGAGGAAGCCGGGCTTGCGGCCAAAGCCCTGCTCCGACATCTCGCGCTGCTCTTCGGTGAGCCCGCCCTCGGCCTCCATCTCGCGCACGTCGTCGAGGTCGGTCCCGCTGCCGCTGACGAAGATCATGCGCAGCAGCCCGGTGTTGATCATCGGCACCATCTGCCAGAGCATGTCCCCGCTCAAGCCCATCTGGCCAAGCATGGGGAAGGCCTGATTCATACCGCTCATCTGCCCATCGAGCCCGTTGGCAGCCACGAGGATCAGGCGGTAGAAGTTTAGCCCGGAGTGGGCGAGGTACTCCGCCCTGACCTGATCTCGAAGGTTCGCGCCCATCTTCATGCGCACGGTGCCCGTGTGCGTAATCTCGCTCGCGAGGATGGTGAGCACGAGGAAGCAGGAGATCGCGATCAGCAGGGCGACGCCCGAGCGGCTCGACCGGCCGAAGCGGTAGAAGCGGTGCGAGGTGGGCCCGCGAGGGCGCACCAGCTCGTGCCAGAGCCAGCGGAGGGCGCTCATCGGCCAAAGCCTTGGTTGGCTCTTTGTTGTACCATGGGCTGTGCGAACTCGAGGCTGACGGTGTTCTTGTAGGGGCGCTCCAAGAAGCGGCCGGGGCGCTTGGGATCGACCTGGAGGAAGACGATGCCGATCTCTACGGCGCGGGGCAGCATGTTGGGGGCGTCGGCACCTCGGCTGTCCCACTCATCGCGCCACTCATTGAGGCGACCGTCGAGGAAGCGGAGGTTGAAGCTCTTGACGTTGTAGGCGATCGGCTGGACGGTCCCGCCGATGTCGGGCTCGTGATTGACGATGGACGAGAGGCGCTGGTAGAGCACCAGCCCGTCGGTCTGCATGCCGTCGATGCGCGGCATTCGCTCGGCCCACAGGGTGATCTCGGCCTGGTCGGACTCGCGCGAGTCGCGATAACGGCGCTGGTGCCCTCGGGTGGCGAACCACAGGCTGTCGGGATCGCCGTCTTTCCCGACGAAGACGGTGCGGTAGCGCTCGGCCGCCGTGATGTGCTCGGTGAGAAAGGCGAGCTGAAGCTGCCGCTGAACCATGTTCATTGGCGTTCGGAACGTGGTGTCCTGGTCCTTCATGAGTCGGTTGAGTCGGGAGGCGTTCTGCATGGCGACGACGGTGAAGGTCGATAGCATCATGAGGATGCCGACGCTGATCATCACGTCGAGGATCGACAGGCCTCGGCGCTGGCGACGGGAGGGGATCATCGATTGCCTCCCGCGCCGCCGAATCCACCGCCGATCGAGCCACCAAAGCCGCCGCCGCCCTGGGGTCCCATGCCGCCGCCCTGGGGTCCCATGCCTCCGCCTCGGGGTCCCATGCCTCCGCCGGGTCCCATGCCTCCGCCTCGGGGGCCCATGCCTCCGCCCGGACCCATGCCTCCGCCCGGACCCATGCCTCCGCCCGGACCCATGCCAGGCCCCCCGGGCTGACCACCACCGGGGGCCATCGGGTTGCCGCCCATCTGTTGGAAGGCGCCCTGAGGGCTGATGAGGTGGGTGGTCAGAATGACCTCGCGGCCCTGATCCTCGGCGGTGCGCTCCTCGCCCCAGTAGACCCGCACCCGGACCCGCCGGACGAACTGGCTGAGTTGGTTGCTGAGCTGGTCTCCGCCCAGCCCGAACTGGCTGAGCAGGTCGCCGCTGTCCATGCCGCCCATGCCACCGCCTGCCCCCGGCGCTCCCCCGCCCGAGCTGTCGTCGCCCATCCCAAACATCGAGAAGAGGTCGGCGTTCAAGGCGAACTCGATCTCCTCGACGTGGTATTCCCAGCGATACTCGTCGAGACTACGGCCGAAGTGGATACGGGGGCCCTCCCCGTAGTCACGAAAGTCTCCGCGCTCCCGAACGTCCCCTGTGCCTAGCCCCTCGGCTTCGACCAGGATCAGGGTCTCGGTCATCTTCTCTCGGGCGAGATCCGTCGCCACGACGATCCGCTCCGCCCGCACCGTACCCTCGATGACCGTCGCCTGGATCCTCGCCACGATCACCAAGGCGCTGAGCATGATCGCGGCGGCGATCATGACCTCGAGCAGGGAGAAGCCTTGGTGGAGTCGTCGCATCATGGGAGGTTCGGCCCCCGGCTCGGCACGAAGTTGAACCGTCGATCCCAGTCCTCGAGGGTGGGGGTGATGTGGACCCGGCCGGTGGCGGGCTCGATCTCGATGGTGAAGCCTTGGCGGGGGTTGTTCTCGTGGACGAGCTGGATGACCGCGTGCTCGGAGACCCCGGAGGGCAGGATGTAGCTGTAGACCACCTGTTTGTCTTCGTCCTTCATACGCTCGGGATCTTCGCGGGAAGGGAGGACGAACTCGCCATAGGCGGGCGTATAGACTCCCCCGAAGCGGATCCCCGGCGGCAGCTCGAAACGCCGAAGGAACTTGTCTTGTAGAGCTTGGAACTGAGCTTGCTTCAGCGAGAGCCCGTCGCCGTCGACCTCGAAGTCGATCCCGTCGTCGCTATCGCTGCTCCGTCGTCGCTTTGGACGCCGACTCAAGGCCTCGGCGAGGGCTGCCTCGGTCTCGATGCGGGTCTCGGGGTTGGCAAAGAGCAGGGCCTTGTCGCTCGACCCCTCGACCTGGTAGTAGCGATCCTCGAGGTGGAAGGCGATGCGGAAGGTCATGTTCCGCAGCATAGCTTCGTTCTGGAGGCGGTGGTAGATCGTCCCGAGCCTGGAGGCGGCCTGCCGCTTCTCGACCCGCAGCAGGCTCGACGCGATCGGCACGCTGACCGCGATGAGACCGATGAGGATCGCGACCACGATCATGATCTCGAGGATGCTCATGCCTCGCCGCACACGCCTGCGCGGCGTCCTGCCGACGCGAATAGGCCAGAGATGGGCGAGGGAGCGGCTCATGATCTATCGGATCTCGCTGTATTTGATGTCGGCGTCGCGCCCGGTCCCGCCCTGGGTGCCATCGCGGCCGTAACTGACGATCTCGAAGGGCAGGTTGTTAGGCCCAGGGACGACGTACTCGAAGGGGCGACCCCAGCCGTCGACCAGCATGTCTTCTTTGACACCCTCGATCTCTTTGAGGTTCGAGGGCGGCTTGGTTCCGACGAGCATGGACTCCTGCATGATGATCTGGCCGAGTTGGTTGATCTTCAGGCGGGTCTGCGTGACCTTGAAGCCCTCGTAGGCTTGGAAGGCAGCGACGGAGAGCACGCTGATCAGCACCACGATGATGGCGATGACGATCATGATCTCGATGAGGTTCATGCCTCGGCGGCCGCGCCGCTCGGCGCGGCGGAGGTGGTCACGGAGGGTGGAGGGGTGCAAGGCGTTCATGGATCACTCCTGGTTAATTGGCGAAGGTCTGAGTCATTTGGCTGAGGGGGAGTAGCAGGCCCAGGGCGATGAAGAACACCGCTCCGCCCATCGCGACGATCATGAGCGGGCCGAGTAGTCCGGTGAGCCCTTCAACGGTTGTATCTACCTCATTTTCATAGGCATCCGCCACATTGGTGAGCATGGACTCGAGCTCGCCCGTGCGCTCGCCGATCGCAATCATGTGGATCACCATAGGAGGAAACTGGCCGGACTTCTTGAGAGGAGCGGCGATGGACTGGCCTTCTTGGATGTTCTTGCTGGCGTCCTCGACCGCGTCTTGGATGATGACGTTTCCGACGATGCTCTTCACGATGCCCAGCGCCGTGATGATCGGCACGCCCGAGACCAAGAGCGTGGCGAGCGTCCGACAGAAGCGGCTGACCGAGACCATGCGGGTCAGCCTTCCTACCAGCGGGACCTTTAGCACGAAGGCGTGCCAGCTACGCTTTCCACTGTTCCTGATCCACCATCGGAAGACGAAGAACCCGGCCACGGCCAAGGCAGCGAAGACGCAGGCGAGTCCGCTCGTGAGCGCATCACCGATGAAGAAGACGATCTGGGTGACGAAGGGCAGCGAGGACGTGCCCCCCGACGAGAAGCCATCGAGCAGCTCCCGCATCTGGGGTACGACGAAGACGAAGAGGCCGGTGAGGATGCCGACCCCGATGATCGCCATGAGGATGGGGTAGAGCATGGCGCTCCAGATCTTGCTCTGGAGTTTGACCGAGGCCTCGGCGAAGACCGCGAGGCGCTGGAGCACCTGGGGCAGCGCGCCCGAGCGCTCGCCCGCCCGCACCATCTGCACGAAGAGGTTGTTGAAGACCTTGGGGTGCTTGCCGAGGGCGTCGGCGAGGGTCGAGCCTTCGTTCACCCGCTCCTTGACCTCGGACAGGACGATCTTGAGCTTCTGCTTCTCGGACTGCTCGACCAAGGCGTGGAGGGTTTCGGCCATGGGCACGTTCGCCCCGAGCAGCGTCGCCATCTGGCGCGTGAGGATCGAGATGTCGCGGCCCGAGATGCGCTGAAAGTATTGGGCAAAGTCGATCTCGACGTTCAGGCCGGAGCCGCGGGTCGTCTTGCCCTTCTTCTGAAGATGGATCTCGGTGGGGTAGACGGCCTGCTTTCGAAGGCGCGCACGGGCAACCTTGGGGTTGTCGGCGTCGATGATGCCGCTCACCGACTTGCCCGCCTTGTCGAGACCTCGATATTCGTAGACCGCCACGTGCCCCCCTACTCAGACGTGTTCTCGCGGGTCACGCGCACGATCTCTTCGACCGAGGTCGTGCCCGCAAACACCTTGTTCACGCCGTCGTCGCGCAGGGTGAGCATGCCGTCTTTGGCCGCGACTTCCTTGATCTCTCCGCTGCTCAGGCGCTTGGAGACCGCGAGCTTGACCGGGTCGGTCGCCGCGAGGAACTCGAAGATCCCGCTCCGGCCACGATAGCCAAGCCCGTTGCACTCCTTGCAGCCCACCGGGCGGTAGGCCTTGCGGTCGCCGAGCTCCGCGCGAGTCAAGCTCAGCTCGGCGAGCTCGATGTCGGTGGGATCGTAGGCTTCTTTGCAGTTGGGACAGAGGCGCCGCACGAGGCGCTGAGCGAGCACCCCGAGGAGCTGATCGCTCACCAGGAAGGGCTCGATGCCCATGTCGATGAGACGGGTGAAGGCGCCCGCCGCGTCGTTGGTGTGGATGGTCGAGAGCACGAGGTGGCCGGTGAGCGAGGCCTGGACCGCGTTGGCCGCGGTCTCGTGGTCGCGGATCTCGCCGACGAGGATCACGTCGGGGTCCTGCCGCAGGAAGGACCGAAGCGCGCCCGCGAAGGTCAGTCCGATCTTGCTGTTGACCTGGACCTGTCCGAGCCCCTGGAGCTCGTACTCGATCGGATCTTCGATGGTGAGGATGTTCTTGTCGGGGCTGTTGATCTCGGAGAGGGACGAGAAGAGGGTCGAGGACTTACCGGAGCCGGTCGGGCCGCACACGAGCAGGATGCCGTTGGGCTTGCGGATGAGGGTCTGCCAGCCCTCGAGCACGGTCGGCTCCATCCCGATGCGGGCCAGGCTGAAGACCTCGCCCTTCTCGAGGATACGCATGACGACCCGCTCGCCGTGGCGCACGGGGACGGTGCTGACCCGCAGATCGATCTCGCGACCTCCCATCCGACGCCGGATCCGGCCGTCTTGCGGCAGGCGCTTCTCGGCGATGTTCAGGCCCGCCATGATCTTGATACGAGCCGAGATGCTGTCTTTGAACTTGTAGGGAGGTTGCAGCTTCTCGTGGAGCACGCCGTCGATCCTGAACCGGACGTGCAGCACCTTCTCGAAGGGCTCGATGTGGATGTCGGAGGCGCGCTCCTTGATCGCCTGGGCGAGAAGGGCGTTGACGAACTTAATGATCGGCGCTTCGTTCGGATCGTCGAGCAGGTCCGCTTCGTCGAGGAAGAGGTCGTCGTCGCCGCGCTCCTCCTCTCCGTGGTCGGCCTCATCGAGGACAGACTGAGCGTCTTTAATCGCTTTGTCCCAAGCCTTGCTGATGCTGGAGTCGAGAAGATCCATGGGCATCAGCACGGGGTAGACCCGGCGCCGGAGCAGGGCCCGCACATCATCGAGGTGAGAGAGGGCCGACAGATCGC
This sequence comes from Deltaproteobacteria bacterium, assembly GCA_007693595.1. GTDB lineage: Bacteria > Myxococcota_A > UBA796 > UBA796 > REDI01. The sequence continues at coordinate 18,343 of REDI01000030.1, forward strand.
CGACCGCCACCGGCACCTCGCCTCGGGCGTCGACGCGGAGCGGGAGCAGGCCGTGCTCACGCGCGAGGTTCATAGGGATGGGCCGGATCAGCTCGGGCTCGACCTCGTCGATGTCGAAGCTCTCGACCACGGGCAGGCCCGAGAGGTTGTGCAGCGCCCACGCCAGCGCCGTCGCGTCGACCTCGCGCCGGCCGAGCCAGACCGAGCGCACCGTAGTTCCGGCGCCGCGGGCTTCGTCGAGGAGGGCCTCGACACCGGGCTTACGATGCTGCTCGTCGATGGTCTGTGCGCGGCGGATGCCCATGGCCGTGGTGCTCCTACTCGTCGTCTTCAGGGAGGTCGGGGGCTTCAGGGACGTCGAGGTCGTCATCGGGCTCAGGGAGGTCGAGATCCCCGCCGCCGTCGTCGAGGTCGTCGAGGTCGTCGAGGTCGTCGAGGTCGTCTGGAAGGTCCAACCCACCTCCATCGTCCTCGTCGCCGTCCTCACCTTCGGGCGGGATGAGGGGGCTCTCGTCGGGTAGGGTGCCGGCGCCCGCGCCGGGGTTGACCACGCGGCCGGCCCGGTCGAGCTCCATGCGGATCGCGCTCGCGGTCTCTGGAGAGATGGTGCTGCCGTCGATCGAGACCTGATCCTCACGGATCGAGCCTCGGTAGAGGCTCTCGCGATCCACGATGTTCATGCTGTACTGCAACAGGTCCTGCATCTGCTCGTAGGCCTCTTCGCGGGAGCGTCCGTAGAAGCGCCGACGGAACTCTCGGAACTGAGCTTCCTTGACCCGCATGATCTCGACCATGTCTTCCTCCTCTTCAATGATGTGGGGGGTGAGGAAGATGATCAGGTTGGACTTGCGCGAGGTGCGAGTCGTGCCCCGGAAGAGAGCTCCGATGAGAGGGATGTCACCCAACACTGGGATCTTGACCTCGGACTCCGTGTCGGTGGTGCCCACGAGCCCGCCGAGGACGACGGTCTGGTTGTCGCGCACCAAGGCGACGGTCTCGACTTCGCGCTTGGAGGTGACGGGACCGCCCGAGAGCAGCGCGTCGGCGCCAGAGGTGCCTGGCTCAACCTCGCTGACCTCGACGCGAGTCTCGAGGGTCACGAAGTTCTCGCTGTTGATCCGGGGGGTGATCTCGAGGGTCACGGCGACATCCTCGCGGGTGAAGGTGACCATCGGCATGCCCGAGAACTGGTTGAAGGCGGAGTTGGTCGGGAAGGGGACCTTTCGACCCACGACGATCTTGGCTTCTTCGTTGTCGAGGGTCAAGAGGTTGGGATTGCTGACGATCTCGGAGCTGGAGTAGGTCTTGATGGCCTGAAGGACGATGCCGAAGGCGGGAACACTGAGGCTGGAGCCATCTTGGAGCGGCACGTCGGTCACGGGTCCGAAGACCCCCATGGCCAGACCCGAGAGCAGGTCTTGGGACAGACCGAAGGATTGGGCGCCGAACTGGCCCGACCAGAAGCCGACAGACTCATTGCTCGGGCGCTGTGGCCCGTGCACCGCCATGTTGAACTCGAAGTCGTCGTCGCTGGCGATCTCGAGGATGACCGCGTCGACGAAGACCTGCTTTCGGACCCGGTCGAGCTCGTCGATGACCTGCTTGACGATCCGAAAGTCTTCGGGCGAGGCGATGATGACCAGGCTGTTGGTGGACTCGTCGTGCGCGATCCGCATGCCGGAGTCGAAGGCGGCGATCGCTCCGAACTCCTGGTCGCTTCGCCGATCGCCGCTCTGGCCCGACGCAGCCGCCGCACGGGCAGACGCGGCGGTCCGTCCTCCGGTGGCGGCCCCGCCTCCTGCGGCGCTCCCCTCGGACAAGCGCGAGAGGACGTCGACGACATCTTGGGCCTTGGCCTGCTCCAGCCGGACGACGTGGATCTGCGAGCGGCTGCTGTCGGTCGCGTCGACGTCGATCTGGTTGATGAGCTCTTGGACGGCCTTGTGACCCTGCTCGTTGGCGAGCACCACCAAGCTGTTGGTTCGTTGATCAGCGAGGATCTTATCGATGTAGTTGGACTCTTTGCCCGCCTTGACCGCGTCGGTCGAGGTCTCTTCTTGCTGTTGTTGCGCCCGACGCCGCCGGGCGGCCAAGCGAGCGCGAGCGGGCGAGAGGGTCGAGGAGCTCTCGTTGTCCGAAGAGGAGCTCTCGCCCACGCTGTAGAGCTGCTCGATGAGCTGCTGAAGCTCGCCCGCGTCGGCAAACTTGAGGCGCGTGATCTTCATGGTGGCCTTGGGGGCCGCCACGTCGAGCTCGCTGAGGACCTCGGCGATCTTTCGCACAATGTAGGCATGATCGGTGATGATCATGGTGTTGGAGGGTTGATAGACGATGATGTTTCCGCTCTTGCTCTTGAGGGCGTTGACGATGGTCTGGACCTCGCCTGCGCTCACGTTGGAGAGTGGCATGATCTGGGTGATCACCTGATCGGAGGCCGGGATGTCTTCGCCACCGGCGCGGACCCGGAGCGGTGCTTGCACCCCCTCGGTGGCCTTGATGATCTTCCAGTAGTCGCCGACCTTGACCAGAGAATACCCGTGGACCTCGAGGGCGCTGAGGAAGCCTTCCCAGGCAGCCTGTCGGGGGACCGGCTTAGAGGAGTAGATCGTGATCTTCTCCTTGAAGGCGTTGGGGTCTGGTAGAATGAAGTTTTCGCCTGCTTTCTGGAGCATATACTTGACGACTTCATTGAGCTCGGTGTCTTGGAAGCTCAGCGTCATCTCTTGGCCGAGTCGCATGCCCTCAGGGGGCGTGGGGCGAGAGCTGGGGTTCTCGTCCTGGGCGAGGGCCTCCGGTGCGCTCGCCAGCAGGAGGCCAGCGAGCAGCGCGAGGTAGCGGGGGCGGAGGATCGAGCGGATTGCGTTCATCGAGGGGAGCTCATGGATGAGGGGTCTCGGTCGGTTCAGCGGACCTGGTAGGACATGGTTTTCTTCTGGCCGCGGCGAGTCACCTCGAAGGTGAAGCTGGACTCGCGCTGGAGGGTCTGCATGGCGTTCATCGCTTCGGCGATGGAGGTCAAGGGTTGGCCGTTGACGCCGTGTACGATGTCACCGGAGCGGATCCCGAGCTTGTAGAGCAGCTCGTTGCGCCGGACGCCGGACAGCCGGAAGCCGTCGGGCTGGCCGTCGGAGTTGCGGTGGGGAATGGCGCGCGCCATGCGCGAGAGCGCATCGAGATCCTGCATAGACTCGTCGAAGAGCTGCCGGTCGATGACGTAGCTGTCTTCGCCGTCTTGCATGATCTGATCGTCGCCGGTGCCCGAGGGCTTGGCGGCGGCGGTGCGGGTGGGGCGCTCCTCGTCGTCGAGGCTGATGTATTCGCGGTTTCCATCGTCGCGTTGGACGACGACCCGGCGCACCTGGATCGAGGCGATGGTCGAGTCGAGCAGCTTGTCACCCACGGCGTAGGCTCGGATCTCCTTGCTGTTGTTGTTCATGATCAGGGCCGAGCTGTAGGCGGTGGGGTTGACCACTACGGTCCCAAGCAGGCTGACGGGGAGGTCTGACTTTTCGCCTACCTCCTCGCACTCTTCGTCTTCGCAGGGCTCCAAGACGCTCTGGACCCGCCCTGCCCCGTCACCCGTGGGGTCGTCGGGTGACGTATATTCTTGGCCGACGTTCTGGTGGTCGAAGATGTTCCGTCGAACGATGGTGGAGATGTATTCCTTTCGGGTGATCTTGGGGGCGCGGCGGGGGGGCTTGGGCACGGCTCCCTGGGGAGACTCCGTGTCGAGCTCCTCGGGAGGAGCTTGGGTAGAGGGAGGAGATCGTCGGGCCGCCTCGCGTAGCTCCACATCGCCGCTGGGTGCGATGAGCGCGTTCAGCCCAAGGTTGAGGCCCCAGGCCGCGCCCGCCGCGAGGACGGTACCGGCTAACAGCATGATGGTGGGGATGAGCCAGGGCTTCAACGGACACTCCGGGGGGCGCATCGAGCGCCATGCAAGAAGCGGGCCATCGATATGGTTGCTCGGTCGGTCTGCGGATAGGGGCGGAAGGACAAACTGTCATCAGGCCCAGGCGCAGGCCGTGAGGGGTGACAGGCTGTCACGGACGGTGTTGAAGCAGGGCTCGCGCCAGCTCTCGACGCTCAGGCGAGGTGTCGTCGGGCCACTCCGAGACGAGGGCGGCCAGGGTCATAGGGGCGAGCTCATGCCAGCGGCGTATGACATCAGGTGAGAGGCCGACGGTGTGAAAGAGGAGCGTTCTCATCCAAGACTCTCTCGCAGGCAGGACGTCGCGCCACGCGCTCGCGATGGCCCACGCGCGCTCGGGGTGATGCTCCAAGCAGGTCTCCATCGCGCGCTCCGGGCCGACGCCGGCTTGCGCGACCAGAGGCTTGAGCTGCGCGAGCTGATTGCAGGCAGCGCGTCCAGCAGGGAGGGGCGCGACGGCGTGATGCAGCGCCAGCTCCCAGGCCTCGGTGGCAGGGATCAGGTCACGGCGGACGGCGTCGGGCAGGATCCGCAGCGCCAAGGCGCGCACGGAGGGGTGGGGGTCCTCGAAGGTGCCGCGGTACATCGTCGCGAGGCGCTCGGTGTCGAGGTCGGGGCGAGCGGCCCGCAGGAGGTGTAGGGTTCGCCGACGCACCGCGGGGTCCCGGTCTCGGAGCAGCTTCTCGAGCGTGTCCTCGCGCAGGGGCGAGGGGGCGGTCGTTGGGAGTGGGTCGTGGGGGGTCCCGGCCACGAAGGGTTGCCAGGCCTCGACCGCGATGCGTCGGACGCGAGGGTCGGGATGTTCGAGGGCCTCGCGCTTGATGGCGAAGCGGGTGGGGTCGGGCCAGGCGGGGGGAGAGCCGGAGCTGCCGAGGAGGATCCGTTGGATGGCGAGTAGATCACGGCGATCGGGCCGAGAACGCAGGTGCGCGGAGAGGAGTTCGGAGTCGGCGGGGGGCTCGGCGGCGAGCACGAAGAGACGCCCATGGCCCCCCGAAGCCAGGCTCACGTCCCCGTGGAGCACGCCGTCGTCCCGGTTCCAAGAGAAGCGCAACCCGCGGTCTGTCGGGCAGGTGAGCCGCGTGTCGGTGCGCTCACAAGGTCCCGAGGCGCCCTCGATTTTCAGATCGTCGAGGGTGCCCAACGCGTGCGGTGAGGCCAGGTCGACGTGGGTCGGCGCGCCGAGCCCCACACTCATCAGGAGCGTCAGGATCATGGCTCCCATGTCGCTCGGCTTGGCTCGGAGCGCAAGGGCGCGGTCCGGCCCGGCGCGTTAGGATCCCCCTGCGTCGCCGCTCTGCGCGCTGGAGGCTTGGTGCGAAGGCTGCTCTCCCTGACATGCATGTTGGCCCTGATCCCGCCCGCGTTCGCTGAAGACCGGATCTCTCTCCCGGGTGGCGACGTGCCGGTCGACGACGCGCCTCCGATCGAGCCGCCTCCCGAGGCCGACCCCCCCGCGATCGACGCGCCCGACGAGGGGATCTGGGCCTGGGTCGCGCGTCTCGAAGGCGAGGTCCTCACCCCCGAAGCGGTCGAGGCGCTCCGAGAGCGCGTCGAAGTCGAGCTGGCCGAAGAGTCGCTCTCCGACGAGCTCGCAGCGCCCGATGTCCCCCTCGACGTCTACGAGGATCCGACCGCGGGCCTCGATGTCGACCCGCTCCGCTTGTCGGAGTTCGACCCAGCGCGGTACGACATCCCTGTCGTCATGAACGCCGACGTCAAGAAGTGGATGCGGTACTTCCTTGGGAACGGCCGTAAGCACTTCCAGCGCTACCTCGACCGGAGCGGGGCATGGCTCCCGCTCATGGAAGCGGAGCTCGAGCGGGCGGGTCTGCCTCGCGATCTGGTCTATCTCTCCATGATCGAGTCAGGCTTCAACCCTCATGCCCTCTCCCACGCTGGCGCGGCGGGGCTGTGGCAGTTCATGCCTGCGACGGGGCGCATGTACGATCTCCGCGTCGATTGGTGGGTCGACGACCGTCGCGATCCCGTCAAGTCGACGACGGCGGCGGTCGCGCACCTCGCCGACCTGCACAAGATGTTCAAAGGGGACTGGTATCTGGCATGGTCCGCCTATAATGCAGGTCCAGGCCGCGTCCGTCGCGCGGCGAAGTCCAGTGGGAGCACCGACTTTTGGACGCTGAGCAAGGGGGGGCATCTCCCCTCCGAAACGGCGAACTACACTCCCAAGATCCTGGCCGCGGCGATCATCGCGAAAGACGCAGAGCGTTTCGGCTTTACCGTTCAGGCGGCGCCTCCCTTCCAGGTAGATACCGTCCGGGTCGAGGGCGCGATCAGCCTCTCGATGCTCGCTCAGCTCGCGGGCGTTTCAGTCGACGAGCTCCGGTCCTACAATCCGGGACTTCGCCGGGCAGCGCTGCCGGCGGATGGCTATGACCTCCATCTGCCCTCGGGGCGTGGCGAAGCCTTCGAGCAGGCGCTCGCGGCGATCCCGGACTCCGAGCGGGTCCGCTTCACCCGTCACACGGTGGCCCGTGGCGAGACCTTAGGGCGTATCGCGCAGAAGCACGGCGTGAGCACCGAGGAGCTGGCACGAGCGAACAACTTGGTCGATCGCAACCGTATCGTCGTGGGGATGTCGCTCGTCGTGCCGAGGCCCGTCAACGAGCCCAAGGAGGCTTCTCAGACCGCGGCGCGGCCCACTGCGCACACCGTCCGAGCCGGCGAGTCCATCTCGTCCGTCGCTCGGGCCTACGGGATCTCCACCGCTGATCTGCGCACTTGGAATGGCCTTGGCACCGACGTCATCCATCCCGGACAGGTGCTCTCGTTGCAAGCCCAGGCTGAGCCCGACCCGGTCAGGCGCGATCGAGTGGTCCACTACCAGGTGCAGTCGGGTGATACTCTGATCGGGATCGGAGCGCGCTACGGCGTCTCGGTCGCGGAGCTGCAGGGCTGGAACCAGATCTCGGATCCCTCCGCGATCCGCGTAGGCCAGGTCCTCGAGGTGCGCCGCGACGCCTGGAAGACCTACGTGGTTCAGCGGGGCGATAGCTTGGTCGCGATCGCTCGGCGCAACGAGTGCACGGTGGAGCAGCTCAGGAGCTGGAACCAGCTTGCGGGTTCGGTGATCCATCCTGGGCAAGAGCTCAAGCTCCGGCGCTGAGCGCTCCTGCCAGCGCACTCACGGCGAGCAGCGGGTGGAGCTCAGCGTCGCCGGCGGCGCAAAAGGAAGGTGGCCAGCCCGAAGAGAGCGAAGGCCCATCCGGCTCCGACGGGCGCAGCGCTGTCGCACGCGCACCCGCCTTGGTAGAAGTTCACCGCGCTGCCATCGGCGAGGTCATCGTCTTGATCGGGCCGCCCGTCGGCGTCGCTGTCGGCGTCTGCGTCAGCGTCGGAGTCAGCGTCAGCGTCAGCGTCAGCGTCGGAGTCAGCGTCAGCGTCGGAGTCAGCGTCAGCGTCGGAG
>REDI01000031.1 GCA_007693595.1 Deltaproteobacteria bacterium
GACACGGACACGGACACGGACACGGACACGGACACGGACACGGACACGGACACCGGGGGTGTCGAAGCCGGGTGTTATTGCTCGTCCTCGTCTTCGGCGAGTGCGCTCTGGTGGCCTGCCCTCGCGCTCGGCCTCTTGGCGCTCGCCAGGCGTCGCCGCTGAGCGATCGAAGGGGGCCACGCCGCGTTGGGCCGTCGACCGCCCAAATGGCGGCCTGAAGGGAGGAGCCCTTGGCCGAGCGATTGCTCGTCTCTCTCGGAGTCTCGGCGCGTCCGGGGGGGCTGCTCCGTGCGGAGCTGAGACTCTTGGACCTTGGCTCGGGTGCCTGGTCGCCGGTCTGGAGCATGTCGCCCGTTTCCTTGGCGATACAGGGGGATCACGCCGGGGTGACCGCCTTGGTCGGCGAGGAGCTATGGGTGCCTACTCGTCGAGCGATCGTGGTCCTTGACCCCTGCACCTTCCGCGTGATCCGACACATTGACCACCCGCTCTTCCATGACCTGCACAGCGTGACGGATCTCGGCGCGGGCGAGGTCTTGGTCACCTCGACGGGCAACGAGCTCTTGCTCACCTTGACCACTGAGGGGGATCTTCGCGATGTCATGACCCTCGGGGAGCCGCGGGACCTCGACCGAGACTACCGGGGCCTCCCCTACGATGAGTTCAAGCCGCACCGGGTCCACCCGAACCACGTCACGCTTTGGCAGGGGAGGCGGTTGGTGACGGGCCTGCGCTCCGCGACGTGTACGGATCTGGACGACAGGAGCTACCAGATCTCCTTTGGGGGCCGCATGCCTCACGACGGGAGGCTGCGGGAGGGTTCGCTGTGGTTTACCACCACCTGCGGAAGCCTGGTGCAGATCGAGCCATCGCGCAGGACCGTCGTGCTCGATCTGAGGATCGTAGATCTGTCGGGTGGCGAGAAGCTGCTCGGCTTCTGCCGCGGGATCGAGATCGAAGAGGATCGGATCTGGGTTGGGCTGAGTCGGGTTCGCTGGAGCCGCTGGCGCAGCGTGGCGGGCGATGCTTGGCGAGCCCTCGCGGGGCGCCCCACCCCCGCCAGGGTGGTCGAGATCGACCTCTCGCGGCGCTGTGTCGTGCGCACCTTTGATCTCCCGGATGCAGGCGGGGCGGACATCTATGGGCTGACGCGGTGGTGAAGCGGGATTAGGGGTCCGGCTCCGGCGGAGGTTCTCATGCAACGACGTGTTGAAGATCTCGAGGTCAAGGTCGCCTACCTCGAAAAGCTCATCGAAGATCTCGATGAAGTGGTCAGGAGCCAGGCCGACGCCATCGATCGGCTCGCGCGCGAGCTCAAGGAGCTCCGTGAAGAGGTCGTCGACGTCGAAGACGAAGGCCACCAAGTGCCCCCGCATTATTGAGCGGCCGCGTCGCACCCCGGTGGGGTGGCGCACGGGGGGCTTTCGTGCAACAGGGGGGGTCTTGGAGGTCGACTGATGAACCGTCTCGCCTTGGCGCTCGCGCTTACCTGTGTCTCTTGCGCTCCGAAGGCCACCGAGCCCGAAGCCCCAACCGCCGACAAGCCCGATGGGCCCTACACAGAGGTCGAGCAGAGCGTGGCCGAGGCGATGAACCCTGAGGCCGATGCCTGTGAAGACTTCTACGAGTACGCTTGTGGGGGCTGGCTCGCGAACACCGAGCTGCCTTCCGATAAGACCCGTATGTCGCGTAGCTTCACCACCATCCAGGATCAGAACCGCGCGATGCTCCGCGAGATCCTCGAGCAAGCTGCGGACGATCCGGGCGACGATCCCGATCTCAAGAAGGTCGGGGCCTTCTACGGCGCCTGCATGGACATCGACGCCATCACTCAGGCGGGCCTCTCCCCCGTCCAGCCCTCCCTCGACGCCATCGCCCAGGCGAAGGACTTCAAGGCGCTGTGGGCTCTCGTGGCTGCCATGCACCTCGACGGCTCCGATCCGCTGTTCTCGATGGGGGTCGAGCCCGACTACAAGGATCCGACCTTCAACCTGCTGAACATCTGGCAGGGCGGCCTCGGCCTGCCCGATCGGTCCTTCTACCTCAACCAGGACAGCGCCGAGGTCAAGCAAGCCTATCAGGCGCACCTCGCGGCCATGCTCGAAGCCTCGGGCGTTGCCCCTGAGCTGGCCGGTGCGCAGGCGGAGCGCGTCGTGGCCTTCGAGACAGGTCTGGCCGAGGTCTCGTGGCCCCGGGCGGAGCTTCGTGACGCCGAGAAGACCTACAATCCGACCTCCGTCGCCGAGCTCGACAAGCTCACGCCCGCGCTGTCGTGGTCCGTGTTTCTCAAAGAGCTCGGTTACCCCGAGATCGAGAACACCAACGTCAACACCCCCTCCTTCTTCGAGGGCCTCTCGCCCCTGCTGCAAGAGACCGATCTCGACACCCTCAAGGCCTACCTGCAGCTTCGGGTCCTCAACAGCGCGGCGCCTTACCTCAGCCCCGAACTCGACTCGCTGCACTTCAGCTTCTATGGCACCGTGCTGTCGGGTCAGCAGGAACAAGAGGATCGCTGGAAGCGCTGCGTGGGTCGAACGGAGTCGGCCATGGGCGAGGTCCTGGGCAAGGTCTACGTCGAGCGAGCCTTCCCGGGGGACAGCAAGGCCATCGCCCTCGACATGATCAGGCGGGTCGAGGGAGCCTTCGAGTCCGGCATGGCCGAGCTCGACTGGATGGACGACGCCACCCGTGCGGTCGCTATCGAGAAGAGTCAGGCCATCACCAACAAGATCGGCTACCCCGACAAGTGGCGCGACTACTCTCCGCTCGTGGTCGAGCCCGGCGCGCATTTCCGAAACGTCGAGGCGGCCAAGCGCTTCGAGGCGCGGTTCTGGCTCGATCAAGCAGGGAAGGACGTCGACCGCGACCTCTGGTACATGTCCCCGCAGATGGTCAACGCCTACTACAACCCCTTGGCAAACGAGATCGCCTTTCCCGCCGGCATCCTTCAGCCGCCCTTCTTCAGTCGCGAGTTCCCACAGGCCATGAACTACGGTGCCATGGGCATGGTCATGGGGCACGAGGTCAGCCACGGCTTCGACGACTCCGGGCGCAAGTTCAGCCCCACGGGCGCCCTTACGGAGTGGTGGCCGCCCGAGGTCGCGGAGCGCTTCGAGGAGCGCGCCTCTTGCGTCGAAGAGCAGTACAACGCCTACGAGGTCCAACCCGGCCTCTTCGTCGACGGCAAGCTCACCCTCGGCGAGAACATCGCTGATCTCGGTGGCATGAAGCAGTCCTTCCGCGCCTATCGAACGTGGGTCGAGGAGCACGGCGCCGAGCCCGAGATCGCGGGCTTGACCCCCGAGCAGCTCTTCTTCGTCGCCTACGCCCAGTCGTGGTGCTCCATCTACACCCCCGAAGCCGAGAAGGTGCAGGTCCGCTCCGATCCGCACAGCCCCTCGCGCTTCCGGGTAAACGGTCCGTTGCGCAACCTGCCCTACTTCGGCGAGGCCTTCGGCTGTGAGCGCGGCGCGCCGCTCTTCCCGGAGGCCGACGAGATCTGCGTGATCTGGTAACGATGCCTTGGCTCCGCGGAGGCCCATGGGTTGGGGGGGCGGGGACCCGCGCTCTGGGGGCCTCAGTGCTTCAGGGGTCGGGAACGAGCGTGATCGAGGCGCTGTTGACGCAGTAGCGCTTGCCGGTCGGCGGGGGGCCGTCTGGAAAGACGTGGCCCAGATGCCCCCCGCAGGCCCGACAGAGGATCTCTTCGCGGATCATGCCATGGGAACGGTCGATCTGGACCTCGATGACATCGTCGCCGAGGTCATCGTAGAAGCTGGGCCACCCGCAGCCTGATGCGTACTTGGTCTCGGATCGGAAGAGCGGCGTGTCGCATCCGGCGCAATGGTAGGTGCCCGCGGTCTGGGTCTGCCAGTATTCCCCGGTGAAGGCGCGCTCCGTCCCTGCCTCGCGCAGGATGTGGAACTGGTGTTCGGTGAGCTGGGCGCGCCAGAGTGCCTCCGACTTCTGGACGGTACGAGCCATGGTTCCTCCTTGACGCGTGTCATAGCCCGACGGTGCGCGGACGCGCAGCGCGAGCCTGTGGGATCAGGGTGGAGAGGATACAGGTCGGTTCTCGTGGTCAGCCGCCGACCGCGCCCCGCGCCTTGGAAGGCGGGTCTGGAGCCCCAATGCCCGAGCCCTTTAAAGATCGGATCAACGCTCGGAGCGTCCGTCGCCTCGCGGCGGACTTGGCGCGAACTCTACGCTCCTTCCAAGCCGATGACTTCGTGACGTCGGCCTGTGAGGGGCTGGACGTGCTCGAGCTGAAGGGTCGGGTCGACCACGTCGCGGATCAGCTCCGAGCGAATCTCCCCACAGATTGGGGCGACGCGGTGGAGGCGCTCATCGCGGCCTCCGGTGAGCCGCTCCCCAATGCACAGCGGGTCGCGGGTCGGATGGAGCTGTGGCCGGTCCTCACGGTCGTCGAGCGTCATGGGCTGCACGACCCCGAGCGCTCCCTCGCGGCGCTCCGGAGCCTCACGCGTCGCTTCTCGGCTGAGTTCGCGATCCGTCCCTACTTGTTACATCACCCTGAGCGGACCTGGACGGCGCTTCAGGCCTGGACCACCGATCCTTGTCTGCACGTCCGGCGGCTCTGTTCCGAAGGGAGCCGTCCTCGGTTGCCCTGGGCCTCGTCACTGCGTGCGTCCATCGAGGATCCCGGCCGTGGACTTCGCTTGATCGAGCGGCTCAAGGACGACCGGGAGCCCTACGTGCGTCGATCGGTCGCGAATCACCTCAACGATGTGTGTAAAGATCATCCTGAGCGCGCGCTGAAGGTCGCGGAGGGGTGGTTGAAGGAGGCTCCCTCGGTCCGCCGCCGGCTAGTGCGTCACGGGGTTCGCACGCTGCTTAAGGCTGGTGAACCTAGGGCGCTGGCCCTGTTCGGCTTCGATCCCCCCGAGGTCGCTGTCTCAGGCGCCCGCGCCGATCCTGCGCTCCTGCGGATCGGGGCCTCCACCACCCTTCGCCTCGCCGTGCGCTCCTGCGCTGCGATCGATCAGCCTCTCCGGATCGACTGGATCGTGCATGGCCCTGGACTGAGGAGGCGCACGCGTCGTGTGGTTCGAGGCCCGGGGGGTACCCTGGAGCCAGGGGAGCTGTGGAGCATCGAGTACCGCTTGCCGATGGCGCCCACCACCACGCGGGCGGTCCGTCCGGGCGAGCATGTGATCGAGGTGCAGATCAACGGGGTTATCCTGTCGGAGATCCGCCTGACGATGCTGCCGACCCTGGAGGCCTGATGGCTTGGGGACACACCTGGACCGAGCAGATGCTCGACGACCTCGAGCCCGATGAGCACTCCTATCAGGAGTTCAAGGCCTCGCCCTTTATGGTCACCGACGACCATGAGATCGCACCCGGCTTTCTCTTTCGGTTGTCCAAGCAGGTCAGCGCCTTCGCGAACGGCCACGGGGGCCGACTCTTCATCGGCATCGACGACCAGGGGCGGATCGATGGGGGGGTTCCTCGCGATCTCAAGGGTGGGGGCGTGCGGGAGTGGCTCGAAGACGTGGTGCCGGGCTCGGTCGATCCACCCCTGCGCGCCTTCAACGTCTTCGAGGTCCCCTGGCCAGGCCCCGGGGTGCCGACCAGCCTGCGCCGGGGCTGCGCGGTCTACGTCGTCGAGATCCAGCCCAGCCACGACGCACCCCACCAGGCTCAGGACTATCGCTACTACCTACGAATAGCGGGAAAGTCCCGCCCGATGAGCCACCTCCACCTCGAAGACATCAGTCGTCGGACCCGCACCCCACGGGTCCGGGTCGGTCGGCTCGCGCCGTTCGGCGAGCCCGAGCTCGTCCTCGACGACCCGCGAGGACCCAAGGTTCAGCTTCAGTTTCAGGTCTTCCTCCTCAACGAGGGGCGGGTCATGGCGCAGCACTGCGGTGGCGAGATCGTCGTGCCACGCCCCCTCGTCAACAAGCGGCTTCGGCAGAGGCTTCGCGACGAAGGGGTGGATCTTACCCAGACCCCCGGTGAGCTGCACGCCTTTCGCTACCATCCAAGGCCCCTCTTCCCGGGTCAGGAGCTACCGTTGACCTCCTTCTGGGTCGGGATCCACGAGAATAATCTCGAGGCGGTTCGATCGGGTGAGTCGCGGATCGGCTGGCGGGTCTACGCCGACGACGCGCCTGCGACCGAGGGCGACCGGGCGCTCCACAGCTTCGGGGTCGTCAAGGATGCCCTGCGCTGGGTTGAGTCCAAGCTGCGTTAGGGCCCCAGCGCGCTCTGTTCCAGGCGATCAGGGGGACTCGAACACGCCGGACTCCAGCGCGGCGCGGCGCAGGGCGCCGGCCATCTCGCGGGCGGTGGACCACCGATCGTCGGGCTCGACCTCGAGTGCCTTCATCACGACGTCGGCGATGGGGGCGGGAACGTCGGGAGCACGGGTCGAGAGGGGCTCGGGATCGTGCACCAGTCGAATCATGGCGAGCTGCTGGACGCTCTGGCCCGAGAAGGGGATGTCGCCCGTCAGGAGCTCGTACAGCACCAGGCCCAAGGCGTAGAGGTCTACGCGCCCATCGAGGGGGGCGCGCTCTACCTGCTCGGGCGCGAGGTAGCGCGGCGTGCCGAGGATGGGAGCGCGCGGATCCAGGGTATCTTCAACGCGGATCGCGACGCCGAAGTCGAGCACCTTGGGTAGTTCGGCCTCGGGCTGCTCACAGAGGAAGATGTTGGCGGGCTTGATGTCGCGGTGTACCACGCCGTGCTCGTGGGCGGCATCGAGGCCGTCGAGGACGGCGAGCGCTACCTTGACCACGTCCTGGAGCGGCATCTTGCGGACGCCCTGGATCCGGTCGGCCAGCTCCTCGCCGTACAGGCGCTCCATCACCATCCACGCGTCTTGATCGGCGGCTCCATAGTCGAAGACGCGGATCGTGTTGGGGTGCTCGATGCGCGAGGCGATGCGGGCTTCAAAGTAGAAGCGCTGGACGTTGGATGGATCGGCGGCGATCTCGGGGAGGAGCATCTTGACGGCGAGCTCCTCGCCGCTCTGGGGGTCGGTGGCGCTGTAGACCACCCCCATGCCTCCGCGGGCGAGCTCTCCGCTGATCCGGTAGGGCCCAACCTGGGTCGGTGGGGTGTCGCGGGGCATGGCGGGCAGCGAGATCCAGTGGAAGGGCTGTCCCTCAGCGACGATCAAGGGCAGGTCCTTGCTGACGCGTAGCGCGGAGAGGTCGGGATCTTCGGCGGCAGCCTTGGCGATCGCCACCCGGCCTGCCCCCACTCGGCGAACGAGCGCCATGCTGCGCTCGACGTCTGGGCCCAGGGGAAGCTCGCGCTCCGCCGTTCGGAAGACCGCGACCTGGGCGTGATCGAGGAGCATCGAGAGCTCGGGGGCGGGCAGCAGGCGCCAGGCTGCGAGCATCGCGGTCGGCAGATCCCGCCATAGCGTCAGCACGCAGCCGTCGGAGGCGAAAGACCAGATCGGTCCCTGATCCCCGCGCTCCAGATCGAAGGTCGCGTCGGAGTCGTGGGTCAAGCCATGCAGCAGGACCTCCGCCTCGTCGGCCCCGTCGATGAGCAGGATCGCCCCTTCAAGGTGCCTGAGCTCCGGAGGGCTGGGCAAGGCGGTGGTGTCGACGAGCTCACGGGCGCGCGGGTGCTCGAGCAGGCGGCTGAGGGGAAGGGCGTCCTCGGGGCGATAACGGCGCTCGAGCTGGACGAAGGAGGCTTCTTGGGAGCGGTTGTGCAAGTGGACGTCGACCTGGCCGGGGCCGACCCGAAGGAGTGCGGGTGAGAGCTTGTTATCGCGGAGCTCGGCCGCCGCGGCTCGGGCGCGTAGGCCCTCGCGGACCTCGAGAGAGGCGCGGGCCGAGCCGTCGAAGGTGCGCAGGAGGTAGGCCCCGGACTCCAGGTTCAGGGTCAGTCGGACCTCTTCGCCAGCGGGCAGGAGGACCCGAGCGAGCACCTGGGGCGTGTGGACAGGGCTGTTGATGCAGTCGAGGGGGACCTCGATCTGGCGGAGATCCTCGGCGGGCTTGAAGGAGATCTCGAGGCTGTCTGGCAGAGTGCCGTCGTAGCGGATCCGGCAGGACTCGCAGTGGGGCTCGACCTCGCTCAGATCGAGCGCCTCGAGGCGCACCTTGGGCCCATGACAAGAGGGGCAGAGCAGGTCGTAACGGAGCTGTAGAGCTCCCTTGGCGCAGGCGCCGAGGAAGGCATCGAGGACCTCGGCTTCGGGGACTTGCCAGGCGCGGGCCAGGGCGAGGGGCCGCATCCGGTCGACCTCGCGCGGATCGCCATGGTCGACGAGCGCGGCGAGCTTCTCCCCGAGGGGCACCCCCTCGAAACGGGCGAGGGTGGCGGGACGCGGGGCGGGCTGCTGGTCCTGGCTGAGCCGCTTGGCCGTGGCGTCGATGGTGCGGTTGAGCATGGGCCGAACCGAGGTGGTGGCCTCGAACCAGATGGCGGGCAGCAGGAGGGGGTGCACCGGGTAGAGATCGACCCGATAGTCGAGGTGCACACCGTCTTCGCGTGGGTCGAG
Organism: Deltaproteobacteria bacterium; assembly: GCA_007693595.1. GTDB lineage: Bacteria > Myxococcota_A > UBA796 > UBA796 > REDI01. The sequence continues at coordinate 8,495 of REDI01000031.1, forward strand.
GACGATGGTGGCCACCAGGTGATCCAGCGGCCCGCCCTGGAAGCGTCGCACGCTGCGGAACGTGCGCGGCGCCTCGAGCTGGAAGGGCTCGTCTTCCCAGCGCAGGCGGATCCCCATGCGCCGCACCTCACCGTAGCGGCGCGGCCGACCTTGTTCGTCGATCTCCTGGCGGAAGTAGAAGCCGAGGCCTGCCTCGCGGTTGAAGCGGTCGGTGTCCGAGAAGATGCGCCAAGCCGCCCAGAGGTCGTGGGTAGGAAGAACTCGGGTCAGGTGGATGGTGAAGGGCTTGGGCATTGGGGGAGGGTATCCCACTGCGGGCCTCCGAGACACCGGGTCGGGATCGCGGTGGCGGAGTCGATCCTTTCCCCAGCGGTCAGAGGGTTCGTTGAGGCCGCCTGGGCTTCTTGCCCGTCTTCTCGAGGAGGGCGTCGATGACGGTGCTCGCGCTGCCCTCGCGTCCCCCCGTCAGCTCCGTGAGGTCTTGGAGTCCGGCCAGGGCAGCGGCCTGGGTGGGGCTGAGCCCAGCCTTCTCGCGGAGTCGCTCGATGAGGGCCACCTGCTTTCGGCTCGGGGGTCGGCGCTCGTCGTGGAGCTGCTGTACCGCGTCGATGGCGGCGCTCATTTGGGTGGTGGTGCGGAGCTTGGAGGGGTCTTCGACCCCGAGGATCTCCACGATCTCGGCGGGGTCCAACTCGAGCTCCGCGAGCAGCTTGTCGAGGTGGGCGCGCTGCCGCTCGGTCGGGGAGGGGGCGACCCCCGCTTTGTGAAGTCGGTCGATCCACGCGCGGGCCTCGGCCCAGGACAGCGCGTCGATCGCCTGAGGGCGCTCGATGTCTTCGGGGGCGTTGTCGAGCAGACGGGTGAGGCGCTGCCGGAGCCCAGGGGTGATCTGGCCTCGCTTGAGGCGCTCCCGCGCCAGCTCGTGCAGGGCCCGGATCTGGTCGCGCCACTGCTCCCAGGTCGTGGCGGCTGGCTCTTCGCCACGGGCGACGGCGTCGAGGCGCTCTTCCATGGTGGCGGTGAACTCGGCGCTGAAGAGGTCGACCTCGGTCCCGTCTTCGGCGTACATCGGCGCGACGTCGAGCCACGCGGCGCGGCCGCGCTCGGTCGGAGCCAGACCGCCCTCTTCGGTGTGGAGGTAGCCCCGCTCCTCGAGCTTCTCGACGGTTCGGGCGTAGGTGGAGGGGCGGCCGATGCCGCCGTCCTTCATGGCTTTCACGAGGGTGTGGGGACGGTATCGGGGAGGGGGGCGCGTGGCATCTTCGATGAGGACGGGGTTGTCTTGCGCCTCGGTGGCGGGATCGAGGCTCCATTTGGCGCCCGGAGAGAGCTCGATCGATGGAGGCCCCGTGGGTGGAGCCTCTTGGAACTCGGCGAAGGCAGCCTCGAAGCCAGCGAAGGTGCGCCAGCTGACCGACCCGGTGAGGGGCCGCTCAAAGCCCTGCACCGCGCCGCGGATCGAGAGGATGGTACGGGCGGAGGGTGCCATCTGACTCCCGAGGGTCTGGGCTCGGATAAGTCGGTAGAGGCGGCGGGCGTCGGCGTCGTCGAGATCCAGATCGGCGACGGCGAGATCGGTGGGTCGGATCGCCTCGTGCGCGTCTTGGACCGGGCCGGTCGAGGGCTTGGCCTTGGCCCCGGCGCCGAGATGGTCCTCGCCGAAGGCTTCGTGGATCACTTGGCGGGCCGCGATGATCGCGCTGTCGGCCAGGCGGTTGGAGTCGGTGCGGATGTAGGTGATGTGGCCTGCTTCGTACAGCGCAGAGGCCAGCGCGGAGGTCTTCTTGGGCGACCAGCCGAAGCGGGATCCGGCGGCCTGGAGCAGGGCATCGGTCGAGAAAGGGGGCTTGGGGCGCGCGGTGCGGCTGCCTTCCTTGACCTCGGTGAGAAGGACCAGGCCGTGCTCTCGCAGGGCTGTCTCGCCGCGCTGGGCCAGCGCTCCGTCAAAGGTGCGCGTGGGCACGGGCTTGCCCGCGTCGTCACGCCAGACGTCGGCGTCGGTGGGCTCGTGAAAGCGGGCCTGCAGATCGACTCCCTCCGCCTGCGCGCGGAGCTCGAAGTACGGGATGGGGACGTGGGCCTCGCGCTCGAGCTCGCGCTCCACGACGAAGCCGAGGGTGGGGGTCTGCACCCGCCCCATCGAGGCCCGCCCGCCGGGCAACATCCCCCGCGCCAGCTTGGAGGTACGGTAGCCCACCAGCCGATCGAGGAACTTGCGCACCAAGGCGCTCTCGACCATGGCGAGATCGACCTCGCGCGGGCTGGCGATGGCGCGCTCGACGGCCTCGCGGGTGACCTCTTGGAAGGTCACGCGGTGGGTGGGGCCGTGCTCGCAGAGCAGACGGTCCAGGCACCAGGCGATGAACTCGCCCTCGCGGTCGGGGTCAGGGGCGAGGTAGAAGGTCGGATCGTCGCCGGCGGAAGCCAGGATCGCTTGGACTGCCTTCTCGCCCCGATCGGTCCAGACCCAGGGGGGGCTGGGGAGCTGACCCTTTCGGTTCGCCCAGAACGCCTTGCTCGCATCCTTGCCGTGCACCTTCCGATCGTTGGGCAAGGTCTGCACGTGCCCGCCGGTCGCGAGGACCTTCCAGCCCTTGCCGAGGTATTTCTGGAGGGTTCGCGCTTTCGCGGCGGACTCGACGATGAGCAAGTTCATGGCACTCCCAGGGTCGTGCAAGCCCTAACGGGGCTGCGCACCGCCCTACCACTCGACCCCGGTTCGAGCCCCTTCGACCAGCAAGTCCAAGAGGTAGGCGCTCACCTCAACGCGGTTGAAGGCCTGGTTCAAGCTACGGCCCCAGGCCGTAATCCCGTGGTCCCGGATCATGAAGACCGGCACATCGGGTGGGGTGCTGGCGAAGCGCGCTCGCACAGCCTGGGCGATCTCGGGCACGGCCAGCGGGTTGTCGAAGACGGGCATGCAGACCCTTGGCCGTTCGTGGAAGATCCCGTAGCCCTTGACCATCTCGACCGGGGGGAGCGGAAGGTCGCCCGGATGGAGGCGCGCGGCGACCACCGCCGAGACGGTGTGGACGTGCAGGCAGGCCTGCTGATCGGGACTCCAGGCGTAGATCGCTTGGTGCAGGGAGGTCTCGGCCGAGGGGCGCGCGCCGTTGGGGGCTTCGAGGATCTCGCCCTCGACGGTCATGCGCACGAAGTGCTCCCGCTCCAGCCGACCCTTGGGCACACCGCTCGCGGTGATCCAGAAGGTCCCATCGGGCAGCCTGGCCGAGAGGTTGCCGCCGGTGCCGAGCATCCAGCCGCGGGCGTAGAAGCTGCGGCCCACGGCCGCGAGGGCGTCGCGCGGATCGGTCATGGCGCTTCCGAGGGGCAGGGCCAACCCCAGAGCGCGGCGAGGTGGTGGTGGATGTCGTGGAAGTCCTGCCAGCGGGTATAGGCCTTGCCTCGCTCGTCGAGGTAGTCGCACAGTCGCCGGCGAGCGAAGACCCGCTCCGCCACCATGCTCATCTGTAGATCGGTCGTCGAGTCGCCGATCGCCACCCGCTCGCGGGCGGGGTGTTCGCGCATCACCTCGACCTTGGCGACGAGCTCCTGACCGTCCGAGAAGGGTGAACGCACCTGAAGAGTGGACCCGCTGGTGTCGATGTGGACCGCGTAGACGGCGGTGACCCGTTCCGCCAGTGGACCCAACTTGCGGACGACCATGTCGTACAGGCCTCCCGAGACGACGACGAAGGGGACATCGTGGGCGCGTGCTGCCTCGACCAGCTCGGCGAAGCCTGGCCTGATCTGGACGGGATCGGCGTGGGCGATCGCTGCTTCGTAGCGATCGGAGGGGATCGCTTGGAGCATGGTGGTCACGCCGTCGTGCAGGCTGCGCTTCAGGTCGTGGATCTGGGGGATGATCCGATCTGCCTCGGCGGGCGCGAAGGTACGCAGCATGTCGACGAAGGTCTCGGTCTGAGTGATCGTTCCGTCGAAGTCACAGAAGATGGCCCGCGCCGAGGTCATGGGCTCCCCCACAGCGCGAGCGCGCGCTTCAGGGGGCCCTCGGGGAGCTGGGCTGGATCGAAGGCTTCGCCCCGAGCATGGACGTCCAAGGCTTCGTAAAACGCGCGCACCCCAGCGGCAGGCCCGCTGGGGTGATCCATGATGCCCGTCCCGGCGTTGAGCACCACCTGCGTTCCGTAGTCGGCGAGGGCCCGCGGCACGACCCCAGGGTGGATGCCGGCGGACGGGACCGGGGCCACGCCGCGGGCGCGCAGGGCGTCGCGGATGGCGGCCTCTTGGGCTGGGTCGAAGGGCATGGAGCCATAGTGCGCGGGGTAGAGCACGGCGTCGACGCCGCTGTGGGCTGCCAGGGTGCCCAGGAGGGTGGCGTAGGAAAAGCCGTGGTCGGGGGCGCCGCACAAGGCCCCGGCGAGGGCGGGGTGGAGCAGCACCGGGATCTCGACCGCGTCGCACACCTGCTCGACGGTGTGCCAGCCGTAGGTCAGGCCATTGAGGAGAAGGGCATTTGCACCAGCGTCCTGCAGGGCGCGGGCGCGGTCGACCACCGCGCCACCCCCGCCCGTGCAGTTCACGGCGTATAGGGGTCGCTTGCCGGTCTTGGCCTCGATGGTGTCGAGGGCGCGCAGCCCCGCAGCGAGTCGGTCGCGCGTGGGCGCCGACGCGAGATCCGCCATGATCTCGTCGTCCTTGACCAGGTCGATGCCGGCGAGCCCGACCTCGGTCAGGATCTCGCCGTGCTCTTGGGCGGACAGGCCCAGCGCTGGCTTGAAGATCGCCATGAGGAGGGGACGGTCGGGTACGCCGAGCTGCTGCCGCAGGCCGTTCATGCCGAACTTAGGCTTTCGACCGAACTCTTCGGGCAGCTCGATCCGAAGGACCTTGATGGGGCCCGCCATGCTGAACTTGCCGAAGATCAGCGTGAGCAGGCTGCCCAGATCGCCCTCGAGATCGGCCGTTGGGAAGCTGACGGTCGCGGTGGGGTGACCATCGGCCGAGGTTGCGGTGGAGACGACCTCGGCGAGGTGGGCCTGAAAGGAGGACGTGCGGTGCTCCCAGCGCTCGGACCACGAGCCTGCGGTCTGGCCGACGGCGAGCTTGTTGCCGAGCTTCTGGGGATCTGCACCCTTGGGGAAGCGGTAGGTGACGAGGGCTGACAAGGGGGCTCCTGGCTCAGGTCAGAGGATCGACTCGGATCGTGGTGCCGGTGTAGTTGGGCACCCAGCCGTCGGTGCCTGAGAAGTAGCGCACGGCCTTGATGCGCCTGCGCTCGGTCAGGTGAAACCAGTGCTCGGTGTCGGCGGGCACGTTGATGTATTCGCCGGCCTCGACCAAGAGCTCAGCCTGCTGGCCGTCGGGGAAGGTGAAGCCGAAGACGCCCTCGCCATCGACGATGTAGCGGACCTCGTCGTCGTCGTGGGTGTGGGCGGGGCTGAACTTGGCGAGGGCCTGGTCGAGGTTGGGGACCTGATCGTGGAGCACGATCAGGTCGCGGCTCTGGTAGCCGGCGTCGCGCTGGAGCTGCTCGAAGTAGCGATCGTGGCCCTGGAGTACGCGCTCTTTCTGAGCGTCGTCGAGGGAGGGGGAGGCGAGGAGGTCGGCGACTTCGGGGGCCGTGGGCCAGGGCTTGACCTGCACCCCGAGGGCCTCGAGCGCAGGCTGGATCTGCGCGAGGTCGCGCAGGACGGTTCCATCTTCGGTCTTGAGGCGGGCCATGTTCGCTCCGGGAGGGGGGGGGCGGGAGAGCTAACAAGTCGGGCCTCGGACGGGTAACCTCCTACGGCACCAGGGGGAGGCGGGGCGCGTCGATCCGAGATAGGAGGTGACGTCCATCGATCTTTGAGCTAGGATTCCGCCACGTTTTTTGTAGCGAGGAAAGTCATGCGTTCGATGATTCCATTGATTCTGTTGACGGCGGCGTGCAGTGAGACCGGCCTGAACCTGCGAGAAGATCTCGACCAGCCCCCCAACCCGCCCACGATCGGCTCCGAGATCGTCGAAGATCGCATCGTTCAGGTCACGACTCCGTCGGTCGACGTGCTCTTCATCATCGACAACTCCTGCTCCATGAACAGCCACCAGACCGCGCTCAACACCTACGTGCGCTCCTTCATGGACTACTTCCTGGGCAGCGGGCTGGACTACCACATCGGCATGGTCACGACCGGCTGGCACGACCCGACCGAGCGGGGCCTGCTCATGGAGTCCCACGGCCACAAGTGGATCGACCCCGACACCCCGGACCCTCTCGATGTCTTCGAGGGACTCGCCCTGCAGGGCACCTCGGGCCACCACATCGAGACGGGTCGCGCCCAGGTCTACGGCGCCATCGAGCTCATGGGCGAAGCGAACGCCGGGTTCTACCGCCCCGACGCTTCCTTCGCCGTCATCGCTGTCTCCGACGAAGACGATCAGTCGGGGAATGTCCCGATCAACCGCCAAGACTTCATCGACTGGATGTTCGACCTCAAGCCCGATCCCGAAATGGTCAGCTTCTCGGGCATCGTGGGTCCCGATCACGGCTGCGCCACCGCCGACCCCTGCCCCGAGTATCTCGCGCAGATCCGCACCATCGGCGGAGTGGAGTGGAACATCTGCGAAGGAAACTGGCCGGCCGCCCTCGAGGAGTTCGGCATGCAAGCGGCGGGGCTCAAGCGCGAGTTCACGCTCACCCAGGTCCCTGTCGAAGACAGCATCGAAGTCTGGGTCGAGCACGAAGGCCGGCGGACGGACTTCTACGCCGACTCGGACTGGGAATACAACCGCGTCCGCAACAGCATCCTCTTCCTCGAATACATCCCTCCTTCCTTCTCGGACGTTCGCATCAGCTACACCAGCCTCGCTGGCGCGCAGCTCGCCGAGGATGAATCCTCCTGGGAGCGCTGAGCGCGTCGTTCCGGCGTGGGCTCGAGCGCGCTTGAGGGGGCTCCCGAAGGGTGTCGGCGTCAGTCTGATCGCTCCGCCAGCTTGCGGGCCCACCACGACAGCCGCTCCGCGATGCGTTTCTCTTCTGCAGGTCCGGTGGGCCCGTAGAAGGTTCGCCCCTCGAGGTGCTCTGGCAGATAGCGTTGTTGCACGATCCTATCGGGATGGTCGTGGGGGTAGCGGTAGCCGCGGCCGTAGCCTTGGGCCCGATCGTCGGCGGTGGCCGCGTTGCGGAGGTGTAGCGGCACCGGCAGAGGGCCGGAGCGGCCGACCTCTTCCATGGCGCGGTTGATCGCCAGGTAGGCCGCGTTGCTCTTGGGGGATGCGGCGAGCCAGGTCACGGCCTGGGCCAGAGGGATGCGGGCCTCGGGGTAGCCCACCCGCTCAGCCGCCTCAGCGGCGGCGACGGCGACCTGCAGGGCGCGGGGGTCGGCGTTCCCTACGTCTTCGGCGGCGAAGATCACGAGCCTCCGCGCGATGAAGCGGGGAGACTCGCCCCCTTGGATGAGGCGCGCGAGCCAGTAGACGGCTGCGTCGGGATCGGACCCCCGCATGCTCTTGATCAGCGCGGACACGACGTTGTAGTGGTCTTCGCCGGCCTTGTCGTGGCGCACCCCCCGATCTCGTAGGATCAGGGCCAGGTCCTCGGCGCGGACCGCCGTGCCAGCGGTGACACTCAGGCTCACCGCTTCGAGGTCCGCGAGGGCTTGGCGCACGTCGCCCCCCGAAGCTGTCGCGAGGGCGTCCAGCGCATCTGGCGCGAGCGAGACGCCACGGGCTCGCAGGGCTTCATCCTCGGCCAGCGCCCGGTCGAGCAGGGTGCGGACCGCCTCGGTGGGGACCGGGTCGAGTCGGATCAGGCGCACTCGGCTCCGCAGGGCGGGGTTGACCTCGAAGGACGGGTTCTCGGTGGTGGCACCGAGCAGCAGGATCGCCCCGGACTCGACGTGAGGGAGGAGCGCGTCCTGTTGGGCCTTGTTCCAGCGGTGGATCTCGTCGACGAACAAGGCCGTCGTCGTTCCGGTCGCTTCGCGTTCCCGCGCGGCCTGCTCGAGCGCCTCGCGCAGCGCCTTCACGCCGTCGAGCACCGCGGAGAGGGGCACCCACGCAGCCCCTCGGGCGTCGGCGAGCAGTCTGGCGAGGGTCGTCTTTCCGCACCCCGGCGGACCCCAGAGGATCAGGCTCGGCAGCTCACCGCGATCCAAGGCGCGGCGAAGCGGCGCCTCGGTGCCCAGCCAGCGCTCGTGTCCGACCACCTCGGACAGGGTTCGCGGACGCATGCGTTCGGGAAGGGGGGCTGACATGATCACCTCGACTCGGGACGTGCAGGCTATCGTGACACGGTCGCGAAGGTCGGACGGGATACGCGGGGGCCATGCGCACCACGCTGATCTCCGATCTTCACCTCGCCGAACCCGATCAGGCCCACGCCCTCGATCTGCTCCGCCTGCTGGCCACGTGGCCGACCGAGGCTTGGGTCCTGCTGGGCGATGTCTTCGACGACTGGTGGGGCTGGGAGCACTCGGTCTACGTTCACGCCGTCCCGGTCCTCGCCGCCCTCCACGCGCAGATCCGAGCGGGGCGTACGGTGGTCTGGGTCCCGGGAAACCGGGATCCGCGTCCCGGCGGTGCCGCCCAGCGTTTGGGGATCGAGGTCCGGTCCGCATGGCGCGCCGAAGCGGGTGGCGCGCAGATCCTCGCGGTTCACGGGGATGTCGAGGCGGGGATCGGGCAGCGCCTCCTCGATCGGGCGATCCGCGGCCGGCCCACCCGCGCCTTGGCCCGAGCGCTCGGGCCCGAGCGGGTCTGGCCGGTGCTGCGACGGGCCGGCGATCTGAGCAGGCGTGCGAACCACGGGCCCGATCCCTCCTTGATCGCGCGGCAGGCGCGGTATGTGGACCGTCGCCTGGCCGAGGGGCTCGACATCGTGTGTCTGGGCCACAGCCATGCGCCCGGCGTACAGGCCCGACCGGGGGGCACCCTGGTGAACCTGGGGGACTGGGTCGGGCACAGGAGCTTCGCGGTGGTCGACAGAGAGGTGCGACTGATCCGCTGGCGCGATGGCGAGGTCGTCGAGATCGACGGACCGCCCCGATCGCGGCGGGGCTGCGGTGGGGGCTAGCTCACCTCGAGGCTCCGCGCGAGAAGCGCGCTGTCGTCGAGCATTCGGGCTGCGCCTTCCGCGATGCACAGGTCGGGGTCGTCCGCCATCAGCACCGGCAGCCCCGTCGCGTCGCGGAGCACGTCGGTCAGGCCGTACAGGCGCGCGGAGCCCCCGCACACCAGCACCCCTTGGGCGACGATGTCGGCGCAGAGCTCTGGCGGGGTCTCGCGCAGGGCCTCGAGCACCACATCGCGGATCTGTTCGACCATCGCGCCGAGGGGCTCCACCAGGTCGTTGGCGCTCACGTCGAGCTCGCGGGGGGCCCCAGTCTCGAGATCACGACCACGGATCCGCATTTGCGGCGGGTCTTGGAGCAGCACCGCGCTACCGACCCGGCGCTTGAGGAGCTCGGCGGTGCGCTCCCCGACCAGCAGTCCCCTCGCGTCGCGCAGCCAGTTCCGCACGGCCTCGTCCATGGCGTCGCCCGCGATGGGGACGCTGCGGCGTACGACCAAGCCCCCGAGGCTCGTGACGGCGACCTCGACCCGTCCTCCGCCGATGTCGACGATCATGTTGCCGACGGCCTCGGAGATCGACAGGCCTGCCCCCACGGCCGCGGCCACGGCGGTCGCGACGAGGTGGACCTCTCGACCGCCCGCGGCCCGCGCGGACTCGGTAACGGCCCGCCGCTCGACCTCGGTGGTGGACGAGGGAATGCAGACCAGCAGCCGCGGCCGGAGGAGGGTCGTGGTGGGCAGCCGCCTTAGGAGGTGACGCAGGAGCTGCTCGGTGGCTTCGAAGTCGGCCACGACGCCTTCGCGCACGGGACGGACGACCTGGGTGTTGGCGGGAGTCCGGCCGAGCATGCGCCGAGCCTCCTTGCCGATGGCGACGACTTCGCGCCCGCGGGAGCCTGCCTGGGTCGCGACGAAGGAGGGCTGGTCGACCACGACGCCCTTACCACGCAACCCGAGCCGCGTGTTGGAGGTGCCGAGGTCGATGGCGACATCGGCGGTGGTCTTCTTGGAGGTGGCGTCGCGGAGGCTACGCACGTCGCCGCCCTACTGGGCGGGCTGCATGTTGAAGCCGCGAGGGCTGTTGTCGGTCTCTTCGAAGCGCTTACCCATGAGGTTCGCGAAGTTCTCGGCGTCGTGTTTGCGGGACTTCTTGGAGCGCGCGAGGGTTAGATAGCCCCCACTCTGCTTGTGGGCGCGGATCTCGAAGTTACCGTTACCGACGATCAGATGTTCGACGTGTGAGATCTCGTCGAAGGAGACGCGGGAGGTTCGCACGCCGCTCACGTACTGAGTGGTCGCGATGACGTAGCGGGTCTCTTTGTTGACTTGAAGCTGTTCTTCGAGCGGGAAGTTGGTGATCGCCCCTAAGGTGACCGCCCCGAGCACCGCCATGATCGCGACGCAGCCGGTGAGGACCAGGACCGCCGTGGACCACGAGCTCCCGCCCGACTTGGGCCGAAAGTCGTGGAAGCAGTCCCGGCACCGCTTGGCGACGGTGGGGACCTCGGCACCGCATGATGGGCATGTCTTGGTGTTCAAGCGAATCTCCCGCTGGTGAGGTCGCACCTTTCATCGGCCGAGGGGCTGCTGTCAAGCGCGCTGACCAACCCTTCACGCAAGATCGGACGCGCTAGCCGCGCGCACCAATGGGGCCAACAGCAGCGGAAGGATCAAGACCATCGTGCTTCGAGGTCGGTTACGGCGGTAATGACGGCAAGCCTTCTTGCAGGTTCGGATCAGCGCGTCGGGGGTGACGCGGCCCTTGTGGCCCGCCATGTGGCCTAGGGCGTCGAGCTCGAGGGAGCTGAGCTCCTCGAGATCCGTCTTGTTGAAGCGGCTCAGGGGAAGTCCTTCTTCGGCGATGCGCTCGAGCATGGCGGGGAGGATGCGCCGCAGGAGATCGTGGCGGTCGACGGTGGCGGGGAGCACGATCTCGAGCTCCGCGGCGAGCTCATCGAGCTCGGATGAGGGGATCTGGTCGATCATGGCCCGCTCAGCGGCGGTGAAGGCGAAGGCCATCAGGAGCTCCAGTCGCGGTTGACGGAGAGGTTAGGGTGCTGAGGTTCCTGGCTGGAGGCGTTTATGGTATCTCGGCTCGCCCGCGCGGGCGCATCGCTCGCGGCATCTCCGCTCCTCGGGGCGACACACCTGGTCCGTAAGGCCTTGACCTCTAGGGGCAAGGTGGTGGAGCTCAAGGTCGCTCGGGTGGCCGACGTGCGCCAGCGCATGTGGCTCACGCAGCGCGTTCGCCGGTTGGGGCGCGATCCTGGGGTCAAGGGGGTGTTGCTCACGATCGAGAGCGCGCCCGGGGGCTGGGCCTCGACCGAAGACCTGCGGCGCGCGCTGGTGGCGCTGCGCGAAGACGGCGTCAAGGTCGTCGCGTGCCTCGAAGCGCCTGGCAACGCCGCGCTCTGGCTCGCGAGCGCTTGCGAGGTCGTCGGGCTTGTCCCTTCGGGTCAGCTCATGCCCCTCGGCCTCGGGGGCGAGATGACCTTCTTTGGCGCGGCGCTCGAACGCTTAGGGGTCAGGCCTGACTTCGAGTCGGCGGGGGCCTACAAGTCCTTCGGTGAGCCCTTCACCCGGACCTTCGCCTCCGAAGCGAACCGCGAGGCGACCGAAGAGCTCATCGGCGGCCTTCACGACCAGCTCCTCTCGGATCTCTCCCAGGCGCGGGGGATCTCGCTCGACGCGCTCCAGGCCTTGGCCGCGGTGGGGCCTCTATCCGCCGAAGAAGCTCTCGAACATGGGCTCGTCGACGTGCTCGCCTACCCCGACGAGCTGCTCGCGCGGTTCACGGAGTCGGGCCATGACCTGCCCGAGACCCTCGAGTTCGACAAGTGGGCGCGGGTCGATGCGGCGGCGGCGCGCCTCGAGCGGATGGGCCGAGGCGGGGGCTCGGTTGCGATCGTGCACCTCGAAGGCGCGATCGTGCTCGACAAGGGGTTGCGAAAACCTCAGATCCAGGCACGCAAGGCGGTCGAGACCCTCCGCAAGCTCCGTGAGAACGACGAGGTTAAGGCGGTGGTGCTCAACCTCAGCAGCCCAGGGGGGAGCGCGCTAGCTTCGGACCTGATCTGGCGGGAGCTCGTCCGCCTGGGCCAAGAGAAGCTCCTCGTCGCTTCCTACGAGGATGTCTCAGCCTCGGGCGGCGTCTACCTGAGCGCACCGGCCGCGCGGATCTTCGCACGACAAGGGACGATCACGGGCTCCATCGGTGTCTTTGGAGGCAAGCTCGTCCTGGGTGAGGGGCTCCGGCGCTTGGGGGTGCACCGGCAGTTCGTGGGGCCGGCCGAGGGGGCCGCTTTCTTCACCCCCTCACGCCGCTTCACTGACGCCGAGCGCGCGCGCTTCAGGGCTTCCCTCCAGAAGTTCTACGATGGCTTCGTAGAGCGGGTCGCCGAGGGGCGAGGTGCTGAGGTGTCGGACATCGAGCCCTACTGCCGTGGCCGGGTCTGGACGGGAACCCAAGCTTATGAGCATGGCCTGATCGACGAGATCGGGGACGTTCGCGACGCGGTCCGCTTCGCGCGCGAAGAGGCGGGGCTTCCTCGCTCCTGTGGTCTGGTCGAGGCCTCCTTGCTCCCCAAGCGAAACCCGGTGCAGTGGGCGATGGATCAGGCGGGCTCGTCCAGCGAGCTCGTGGCCTTGGCTCGGGCGGCGGGTCTGGTCGAGCTTCAGCCCGCGATCGATCTGCTCACTCAACCGAGCCAGGCCCTGGCCCTGCTCCCCTTTGAGGTTCGGCCGCGCTGAGATTAGCGGTCGTTCGCCTGGCCGGGCTCGTCCCCGTAGACGTGCCGGTAGAGCATCATGGTGCCGAGCACGCTCCGCACGTAGCGCCGTGTCTCGGTGAAGCTGATCTGCTCGGCGAAGACGTCGAAGGCTGGCTGGCCGCCCTGCTCCTCGATCCAGCGGCGGACCGCCGTTTCCCCTCCGTTGTATGCGGCGATGGCGGGGACCAGGGAGAGTCCCTCGACCGCGCCATGCAGCGCGGCGTGTTTCTGTCCGAGCTCCGTCACCCCCAAGGTGACGTTGTAGGAGGGCTTAAAGAGCAGGTCGGGGTGCCAAGGTCGATCGCCGTAGAGGTCTTGGTGCAGGCGCTCGGCCTCGGCGGGCATGAGCTGCATGAGGCCCCGCGCGTCGGCGAGTGAGACGGCGTTGGGGTCCAGGGCAGACTCGGTGACCATGACGCCGTAGGCGAGCAGCGGGGGGAGGTCGTGCTTGGTGCTATGTGCGCTGACCACCGGCCAGGCGGGTCGTGGCCAGCACGCGCCCGCGGCGGTGCGGTCTTGGGTTCCCCCTGGGGTCCCGCAGTAGCGGCGGGCGAGCGCCTGGCCTTCGCGCACGGCGCCGGCCTCGATGAGCGCCCAGGCAAGCGCAAGGTCGGCGTCGCGGGGACCCTTGCCGACCTCGACCGCGGGGCGGAGCTCCTCGCGGGCCTCGGCGAGCAGGCCAAGGCTCAGCAAGGCTTCGAAGCGCTCGATGGCGGGGTGCTCTGCGAGTGGCTGGGGCCAGCTCGGGCGTACGGGGCTCGGCTGAGGGGCGAAGCGGTGGTCGAGATGGTGGGCGGCGTAGGCGGCGTAGCCCGTGAAGGGGTGAAGCTTGAGCACGCGGCGCAAGCCCTCGCGCTGGGTCTTGGGGTCCTCTTCGGAGCGGGCCTTCCAGTAACGGGCTGCTGGCACGAGCGAGGAGTTGGGGTGATGCTGGATGAGGCCGGCCCAGGCCTCGTGGGCAGCGGGGATCTTGCCGAGCTGGTGGAGCGCCCAGCCGATCCACCATCGCGTCTCGTCTGCGTCGATCGCGTCGGGGTGTCGGGAGAGGTGAGCGCGGAGCAGGGGGATGGCCTCGGCCCACTCCGCCCGATCGACCTTGAGGTATCCGAGCTTGAACGAGGCGGTGACGGCTTCGGGGGTGTTCGGATGCAACGCGATCAGCCGCGTATAGAGGACGGCCGCGGTGTCGTAGTCGCCGGTGCGGCTGGTGTGCAGGGCGTAGTCGAAGAGGCGGGCCGGAGGTCCGGTGGCCTCGTCCGCAGCGCCGTACAGTTCGCGGTAGATGCGCAGGGCGCCTGGGTAGTCGCGCCCAAGCGCCGAGGCGCGGGCCATGGCGACCGGACGTCCGAGGGGATGATCGGGCTCCGCTTGGACGATCTGCTTGCGATAGCCCAGGGCGTCGCCGTATCGTCGGGCGTCCTCGAGGGCCTGGACGCGTCGGGCGACCAGAGCTCGACCATCGGAGGACTTCAGATCGGGAACGGGAGCGCCCAAGGCGTGCAGGCGAGCCGCTGCCCGCTCCGCTCCGTCGCCGCGCACGCTGCTCGCCCACAAGCCGCGGTAGGCTTCGATGGCAGGCTGGGTGTCGCCCCGGTCCTCGGCGCCAGCGGCGAGCCAGTAGAGGGCCTCGTCCCGCAGATCGGTGTCGAGCAGGGCACGCAAGGCGGGGCGAGCTTCGAGAGAGCGGCCTTGGAGGATCAGGGCGCGTCCGCGGAGCAGCGCGACCCGCCGCCCCGCCGCGCCAGGGAGCTCGAGGTCAGCGAGGACCTTCAGTGCGTCCTCGGCCTGTCCGAGAGTGATCAGGCTCTCGGCCCGTGCGAGTCGCGCGTAGTCGCCGTACACGCCCTGGGTGACCGCCTCGAGCAGATCCGTCGCGCGCTTGGACTCCCCCTGCATGTTGGCGCAGTAGCCTACGACCAGGCGCTCCTCGTCGGCCGACGGAGAGGGGAGGAGCTCGTGGACGGTGGCGCAGTCGCCGGTGGTCATCGCCACGGTCACCTCGGGGGGAAGCGCGAGAGCGAGCCAGGGTAGGAGAAGGAGCATAAAGACCTCGGGGCGGGGGAGTGAGAGGTCTACCCCCAATCCTGGACCACGTCAGCCTGGGCAGCCTCGGCGGGTCAACCCCATGGGCGCGCGAGAGCATCCTGAGCGGCCCCTCCCCTGCGCGCCATCGAGGTTCGTGACTTCCCCTGGATCGGAGGGAGTCTCGTTGTGTTGTGTGGGTCAAAGCGGTAGCATGGTTGTGGAGGGTGGTGCTCTTCCTCTCGGCTCGGGCCCCCCGGGCCTTCTACCCGGGGGGGCTCCACCATCCCGCGGAGGGCCCATGCTCCACATTCCATCTGCTCGATCCGCTCTCTTGCTGGCGGGGTGTGCCACGGTGGCTTGTGCTCCCCCGGAGCTCGACGGCGGTGTGGGGTCCCCTACCATCGAGATCGTCTACCCAT
Organism: Deltaproteobacteria bacterium; assembly: GCA_007693595.1. Classification (GTDB taxonomy): domain Bacteria; phylum Myxococcota_A; class UBA796; order UBA796; genus REDI01. The sequence goes on from REDI01000031.1 coordinate 23,724, forward strand.
CCGCGGCAGATGGCTCCTTGCTGCTCGACGAAGACTGCCGCTTCCGCGACCTCGTGGTGGTACACGTCGAGAACTTCCAGCTCGGTCCGGTCGACCCCGAGCGGCTCTCCCCCGACCGCGGGCACTGGCACATCAACGTGATCGGCGACTCCAACATCACCATGGTGACGGATGGGCTCCCGTACCTCCGCTACGTGGCAGGACCTTTCACCGTCGCGTCGACGGGCGAGACGGAGGTTGGCTTCTTCGTCGATCTGCGCGATGATCTGCACCAGATCCCAGAAGGGGCCGATCCGGATCTCGTCGAAGACGAGGTTCGGGTCACCTTGACCGAGCCCTCTTCTGGAGCCTGCCAGTGAGCTCATCGACGGCCTCCAGCAGCAGCAGCGGGCGGCGGTTCCATCTCCGCCGACTGCTCGGGGCTGGCGCGTTCGGCGAGGTCTACCTAGCCGAGATGATCTCGTCGGGGGACTTTCGCCGGCGGGTGGCGATCAAGCTCCTCCATGCGGATGTCGCCCAGAACCGAGGAGCGGCGCAACGCATGCGCGACGAGGCTCGCATCCTGGGTCGGCTCTCCCACCGGAACATCGTCTCGGTCCTCGATCTCATTAAGTTGGAGGATCGCTGGGCGGTCATCATGGATTACGTGCCGGGTGCGGACCTGGAGCAGGTCCTGGAGCGCTGCGTCAAGCTTCAGCGGGCTACCCCACTCGGCGCGGTCTTCGAGGTAGGCGCTGCGGTGGCGCGCGCGCTGCACGCGGCCTGGTCTACGGACGACGGCGAGGGCAACCCGCTCAAGGTGGTCCACCGCGACATCAAGCCGAGCAACATCCGCCTCACGCCCGACGGCGAGGTCAAGGTGCTCGACTTCGGCGTCGCCCGAGTCGAGATGGACACCCGCGAGGCTGCGACCCGCGAGGTCGGCTGGATCGGCACCGAGCGCTACATGGCGCCCGAGCGCATCATGATGCTCGGCGACACGCCCGCGGGTGATGTCTATGCGCTGGGAGCGAGTCTGGTGGAGCTGATCTTGGGCGCTCCACTCGGGCGGACCCCGGTGCTCCCCGACAAGCATCGGCCCCTGATCGATGAGGCGATGTCCAAGATCGAGGTCCGGCTGAACGGCCACCCCGCGACGGCTGAGGTGATCGAGACGCTTCGCTCCACGCTGCACGACGAGCCAGAGCGCCGGGCCTCCGCAGCGGAGCTGGCGAAGTCGTTTCCGCGTCTCGCGCGAAGGCTCGGGGGGGGCTCGCTGGCGGAGTTCGCCGGTGAGCTCGTTCCACCTCTCATCGAGCAGGGCTCCTCCGAGGTGGTCGATCAGGTGCTCAGCGAAGAGCCGACCACGGCCGGGGCCATGTCCACCTTGGCCTTGCCCGACGAAGTGGGCCCTCCAGACGCCGAGGATCAACCTGCCAAGAGGGGGGCGCTGCTCGGGCTGGTCCTGGGCGGTGGGGCAGCGGTCGCCGTGGCGGGAGGCGGGGTACTGGTCCTCCTCTTAGCGGTGATCGTCGGCCTGTGGTTGTCCTTCTCGGTCGCCCCGATCGAGCCCTCGGTCGAGCCCTCCGAGATCGAGCGTGTCGAGGAGCCCCCGGTGCTCACCGAGCCTGCATCTCCCCAAGAGCTCTCGGGTTCCCCAGAGCCTCCGGGTTCCGCCTCCGAAGGATCGGACGAGGTGGACGAGGCCGGTGGGGCGAGCGAGCCTGTCGACGAGCGGGAGTCGGCTCCCGCGACCGAAGCGGAGGGTGCTCCGGTCGCCTCGCCCTCCAAGCCGACGCCCGCCAAGGTCCTCTCCTCGCCGCCCGAGATCCCCGCCGATGCGCCGCGGGTCCGGTCGGCCAAGGTCCTGTTCGCCGAGGCCTCGTCCCTCTCGGTGACCTGCGGCGATCGCCACGGATCGGGCAGCTCCTCGGTCGCCTTGCGCAACGCCCCCGCTGGGCCCTGCGTGGTCCGTGCGACCTGGCTCGGCGAGGCCGTCGAGACCACCATCCAGCTCGAGGAGCCCACCGTGTTCACCTGCGCGATGCAGGGCGAGGAGATGTCGTGCGCGTCGTCGTGATCACCGCTGCGGCGCTGCTCCCGTCCTTGGCCTGGGCCTCCGAGGTCGTCTGGGTCGATCCTCCCAAGCCCGGCGAGGTCTCAGAGGTGGCCTCGATGGCCCGTGCGTCGGGGGAGCCGCGGTCGGTCCTCGATCTACGTTCCGCGAGGGCTGGGTTTAGCGAGAGGGATCGCGCGGCGTGGCGGCGACTGGATCGCACCCTCGAAGAGCTCCGAGCCTTCGAGACCCAGCTCGACGGGGAGCTGATCATCGCCCGGGACCTGGCGGCTCCCATCGCAGCCATCTCCCTGGTTCGCTCGAGCGGGGAGCGCGCCCAGCTTCGGCGCGCTCTGGCCTACCAGGGCTTCGCCGTACACCGGCTTAGTGGGGGTGATCTCTCCGACCCGGACGCGGCGCCCTACGCGGTCGAGCTGGGGGACGGGGCCTTCCTCAAGCCCTGGGCCGATGCCGCCGCCTTGGACCCCGACTATACGATCTCGGCCTACGACATCGCCGAGGCGCCCGAGCGTGTCGCCTACGCCGCCCATGCGCAGGCCCTCAAGCGGGTGTTGCCTGCAACCTTGCGCGTCGAGGACCTCCCCGACGGGGCGTCGCTCTCCCTGAACGGGGAGCCTGCGAAGTTCTCCGACTCGGGGCTGATCCGGGTCCTCCCTGGGCGGCACTTCCTCCATCTCACGGTGGAGGGGCGGATCGTTGAGCGCTGGGTGGTGGAGCCCGAGGCTGGTGCGTCCCTCACGGTTCGGGCTGAGCACAGCGAGCAGGTCTGGACCAAGACCTTGCGAGGGCTCTCCGAAGGACCGACTCCCGAGCTGCTGCGCGAGGCGGTTCAGGCCATGGGCGGCGAAGTCTGGGTGGCTCACCGAGAGGGGGGGCAGCTCAAGGTGTTCAAGCTGGGTCCCGATGGGGTGAGCGAGGCTACCCTCGACCCGAAGGGGGCCGAGGTCGATCGGGGAGCGCGAGCGGAGGGCCTCTTCCTGCGCGGTGCGGTGGGGGTGGGGTGGATGTGGAGCGGGGACTTCCTCGCGTCCCATCCGGGAGCTCCGGCGACCTACGGCACGGTCAACGCGGTGATGCCCGAGCTCTCCGCAGAGATCTCGTACCGTCAAGGCTGGCTCGCCTTCGATGCGGGCGCGAGTCTCTGGACGCCGCTCGGTCGCCACCACACGGCTCGGACCGGCACGATGGAGCTTCGTCCTCGTCCCATGCCTTTCGTAGCGGTGGGCCTCCCCTGGGTCCAGGCGTTCGGAGGCTACCTCTTCCCGCACCACCCCATGGCGGGCCTGCGCGCCGAGCTCCCCCTCGGTGAGCTCCCGCTCGCCCTGCGCGCCGAGGCTCGGATCGGGCCTGCCCTGAGCTGGACCCCGGACTTTCGAAGTCACGCCGTGCGCAGCGCGGGGATCTCGATCGTGGGTCGGACGAGGCTGCGCTGAACGACGCGACCCTCCCACCGCGAGGCCTGCGTGATGATGCCTAGGCTCCCGCTCTCGGTCCGCTCGCGCGACCGCAGGGCGCACCTGGCCCCCCGCCTTGTGGTAGCGTTCTCGGGGTGACCTGCTGCCCCCCGCCCGAGGTGCCCTTGACTCCATCGCACGGCTCCCTCGTCCTCTCTGCCGCACTGCTGCTCGGCGCGTGTCCGGGTCGCCCCAGCGGGGCGAGTCCATCAGCACCTGAGCCCTCGCCGGTCCCTGAGCCCTCGCCGGTCCCTGAGCCCTCGCCGGTCCCTGAGCCCTCGCCCGTCCCTGCGCGCTGGGACGAGCCCGATCGCGCTCGACTCGCCCTGCTCGCCCACGACGCCTCCGAGCCCAAGGGGACGGTGGTCACCGTCCAACTCGGCGCAGAGGTGGCTGAGGTATCGAAGCCCTTCGAAGTCCCAGCCCTGCAGCAGCCCGGCCGTTCAGGTCAATACGCGGTGGTCGCTGCACACGACGGGGCGGACGCCTTGGCGGTCGCCCGGTCGGCGGGCAGCGAGGGCCCTTGGTTCGTCGATCTGCGCAACCTTGGAGCGCGCGACCCCTGGCGAGCGGTAGAGATTGCTCCTGCTCCCCCCGCCGCGCTTCACTGGGTGGGCGACCGTGTCTTTGTCGGGCAGCCAGCACGCTTGTCGTACTTCGTACCCTCGGATCCCAAGGGCCGCGTCACGGAGCTCCTCCATCGACCCCAGATGATGGGCAAGGCTTACGACCTCTTCGCGCGGCACGGGCGGTTTCTGGTCGCCATCGACGACGTCGTCATGCCGATCTACGCCGACACCTTCGACTTGCTCTCGGGAGCCCCGCGCCACGTCGCGGGCTTCGAGCTGCCTGGGGTGATCAACGGGCACTATGCTCATGCTGGCCTCCTCGTGGATGACTCCGGCAGCGGACGCCTCTTCGCTCACACGCCCTTCGCCCACCGAGGGGGGAATGGGCAGGATCTCCTTGCGCTACCCTTTGTCGAAGGGTCTCCTCCGAGCGGCTCTGGGGTAGGCGAGGGGCTTCAGCGCGCCGGTGAGATGGTCCCTCGAAGGCATGGTTCAGAGCCAACCCTCTTCGCGGGCGAGGAACTCTCGGCCTGGACGGGTCTGGCGGTGGTCGAGGATGGGGGAGCGGGTCGCGTCCTGCTCGCCGCAGGTCCTCGAGGCCTGTTCAGTTCGAAGGCCGACGCGATCGCGACTCCTCGCGCGCACGATCTCGGCGGCGCGATCGTGGATGTCATCGCACACGGAGAGAGGGCCTGGGCGCTACGGATCGCCGATGGCGGGACGCAGCTTCTCGAGCTCGACCTGCAGGAGGCTGGCGAGGTCGGCGTTCGATGGAGCGTGTCTCTGGACGGAGAGTTCCGGGCCTTCCTTCGATAGCTGGCTGAAGGGGACCTGCCGGGCGCCATCCACCGCGACCTCTTGCGACCTGGGACCCCTCCATCAGACGCATCAAGATTCTATGTCGTCGGATCGCTCGGTGGACTCCGCGCCGCGGCACTCCGCGTCCGGCCCCTTTGATTAATCTTTGCGGTTGCGTTCCAAGTAGGCTTGACTCATGAGGCGCTCCAACGATAGTGGGCGGGGGTCCGTTCAACCTATGGAGGAACCTATGAAACGCATCGCCTTGATCGCGCTGCTCGCCGTTGCGAGTGGCTGCACCTTGAAGCACAACGCCGTCCCCGAGGCTGCGCCCGAGTTCGCCAAAGCGGACTACAGGGTGCTCGGCCAGACCAACCACGAAGAGTGTGGCAGCTACATCTTCGGGATCGACTTCGGTCACCTCTTCAGCAACCAGCGGGCCACCCGGATCTCGACCTCCGCGCTTCCGACCATCCCTTTCATCGGCGGCATGTCCCCCGAAGAGAGCCGTGCCCTCTACCACGCCCTCGACAAGATGCCCGAGGCCACGCACCTGCTGGCCCACCGTACCAACACGGTCTCGACCGGCCTCACCTTCTTCGGCACGCCGCTCTTCGGCAAGCGCTGCGCCTCTATCCAAGCGCGCGGCGTGGTCATCGGTGACAAGCCCTTGCCGGGCGTCAACACGCTCTGATCATCCGATCATCGGGTTGTTCGGGCCTTCAGGCCCTTCTACGGCGCGGTCGCTGGCCCAGGTTTGGGCTTAGAGGCCGCGTCGTAGCTTCTTTCGGACCCGGCGCTCCAGGGTCATGAGCAGGTCGTCGAGCTGCTCGCCGGTGGGCGAGAACTCTCGCGAGGCGATCCGGCTCGCGTCGATGTCGGTCCAGCCGAGCACGCTGCCGTCCGTGTCGTAGGCAGCCAGCAGGATCCGGATCCGTCCCCCGGCCCCCGATCCCCACTGCTGACCGTAGAACCATCCCCCGTTGTGGGTGTAGTAGGCGATGACCCAAGGGATGGCTGTGGGGGCGTCGAAGCGCCCCCCTGGGGTGGGCGCGTAACGGAGGCGCGGGAGGCTCTGGTTGTCTTTTCCATCCACGCGCGAGGTGCCGCGGTGCTTGGTGCGCGTGGGGGGAGGAGGAAGCTCCGGGACGCTGGCTGTGGGGCTCAAGGACTCGTCGATCCAGGCGATCACCATGTCGCGGTGATCGTCGGTGTTGGTGATGCGCACGGTCTTGCTGACATTGTAGAGGCCTTTCTCGCTCGAGTCCGTGACATAGCCGCCCGAGAACTGCAGGTTGCCGACCACGGTGCTGGTCCGAAAGGGGTCGACATCCTCGTGGTCCGCGATCAGCACCGCTTGGGCCACGGCGATGCGCGACGGGGGCTTCGGATCGCTCCGGGTGACGTGGAGCTGATCCTTGTGGAGTCCACAGGCTGAGAGCAGGAGCAGAAGGGGCAAGAAGCGCACGAGACCTCCGAAGGATGTCGGTGTAGCACGGTCCAGTCGAAGGGACGCGAGCCCATGGCTCAGAAGGTCCCACCCACCCGCGCATAGATCATGCGCAGATCGGGGCCCCCATCGTCGCGCAGGAAGCGGTATCCTGGACCCGTCAAGCCCGAGGCGACGCCGAGCCTTCCTTGAAAGCCGACATTGTACCAAAGCACCGCCGTCAGGTTGAGCTCGGCGCCGACCCCGACGAGCGGGGTGACGAGCAGATCGGCGGCGGAGTCCGGGGTCGAATAGGCCTGGCCTGCGTCCACGAAGAGCGAGCCGGCGAGCGCCTGCACGAAGACGGGCAATGTGCGGACGCCGTGATCGATCCGGATCAGCGGCAGGCGGTACTCGGCGCTCGAGACCCAATAGAGATCCCCGACTGCCGCCCCGAAGTCGTAGCCACGAAGCATGACCGAGGCCTCGGGGGTCACGTAGAAGGTGCTCGCCCCAAAGCTTCCGCCGAGCTGGTAGAGCCCGAGGTAGCTGTCGGAGCCCCAGGTGATCCCGCTACCGGCCCGGAAGGCGAAGACGTGGTTGCGGGCCCAGGGCATCACGATGAACTCGCGGTAGTCGGCGGTGAGCTGGATGGCGGTGAGCGGGCTGCGCTCGTCGTCGGGCGTGAGGGCGTAGGCTCCGAGCCAGGGATGGACGAGCCCCCCGACCAGGCTCACGGTTCGCGCATCTTCACGGCTGATCTGGGTGCGGGTCGGCTGGCTCCAAGAGTAGCGCCAGCCTCCTTGTAGGGTAGCGAGCGCGCCGCGTAGGGGAAGGCGCGCGCGAACCGCGTCGCTCGGGATCTCGTCGAGGGGTTCGCGCAGGGAGTAGCTGTATCGGGCGAAGATCCACGTTCGGAAGGTGTAGGGGTAGTTAACCGAGGCCGAGATCGCGTGCCGCTGCTCCCAGTAGCGATCTCCAGGAACGAGCGGGGCGTCGGGATCGCCTGTGTCGGAGGGGGTGAAGAGCACCGAGGGCGACGTCGCGTTGCGTGAGACCGCGACGCTGTAGACGGGGATCCAACGGTTGAGGGTAAAGCTTGCCGATCCGCCAAAGAAGTCGGCGTCGGTCCGATAGGTGCCTGTGGCGTTCCAGGCGTAGTGCCGCACGGGATCGGTCGAGCCGGTGCTGCCCGAGAAGAAGAGCCCCACCCCGGTCCCCTCGAAGGGCTTGCGTGGAGCGAAGGGGGTGGTCTGGACGAAGGGCATCCAGTAGCGAGGAACAAGGGTACCAAGGGGTGTATACCTACGGGGTGTGATCTCGAAGGGGTAGTCTGACTCCTCACCGAAGACACCGGGCACGTCGATCTGATCGAAGCTGTCGATGCCTCCGGTGGACTGGGGGTGGTGGTCGGCGTAGGCTGAGTGTTCCAAGGCAACGCTCGCGGGGAGGATCCGACGGCCTAGGCCGGGCACGTCGGAGGCCGCGAGGTCGACCGGCACGCCGCGGCGTTCACGGGGGGGCGGCAGGGGCTCCGGCTGAAAGGCGAGGGGCTCGGGGCGTGGGCCCGAAGGATCGGTCAGGCTCAAGATCGGAGCGTCGTAGCGCAAAGACCGCGGGAGTCGTCCACGAGGAATCCACCGCTCGCGATCGAGGTCCGCGATGACGATAGCCCATCCATAGGCGTGATATTCTTGGTAGGCGAGTCGATCCCCTGCGGGGTGGGGGCTCGGGCCGGTCGCGCCGGTCGCGCTGTTGGTGACCTGCCAGAGCTCCTCGGTCTCGATGTCGACAGCGAAGATGTTGAGGATCCCCGTGCGGTCGCTCGTGAAAAAGAGCGTGCGCCCGTCAGCGGACCAGCGGGGCTCGCGCTCGATGGCGGCATCGAGGGTGAGCCGGCGTCGGGGGGTGCCGTCGGGGTCGAGCAACCAGAGATCCCAGCGACCGTCTCTCCACAGGATGGTGGCGATGGTCCTGCCGTCGGGGCTGTAGCGGGGGGTGGCGTACTGGGTGTGGTCGTCGTTCTTCGTGAGCGGCTCGCGTCGACGGTCGACGGTGAGCACCTCGAGCTGGTTGTTCTGGGCGCGGTTGGTCACGACGAGCAGGCGACTGCCGCCGGGCGAGAACTCCGGGTCGCGGGCTCGTGCGCCCTGGGTCAGCGGGGTCACCCCCTTCTTGCCGATCTCGTGCAGGTAGATGTCGGACCAGTTGTTGAAGCGGTTGACGATGTGCAGGCCGGCGTACACGAAGGCCTTGGAGTCGCTGCGCCAGGCGAAGCTGCGCGCCCCACGATCTTGGATCAGGACCTCGGCCTGGCTGCCGTCAGCTTTGGAGCGCCAGATCTGGTTGCCGAGCTGGATGTCCATGCACGACCAAAGGAGCGTCTCGCCGTCGGGGCTGTAGGAGGGCGCGATGCAGGTCGCGGTCGAGGGGCTGAGAGGGACTCCGGTGGTGATCGGCCCGTCGAGGGCGGCGCGAGCCACCTGGGCCTCGGCGCGATCCCGCAGGTCTTCCGCCCAGGCGCGGTAGAGGGGCTGGAGCCGCTCCCCCAGGGCCTTTTTACCAGGCAATAGGTAGGGCAGGGAGCTGCCGTAGCGATGGATCCAGCGCGTCCAGACTTGTTCGCCTTGCTGATCGGCGACGAACTGCATGAAGTCTTGCCCGAAGAGGTAGCGGATCTGTCCGCCCGGAATGGCCGCCTGGTAGCCGTCGAGCCGTCCGAATCCGGGCACGTCGTCTTCGAGGACGGCTGTACGCAGCAGCATCTCCACGGCGGGGGTGCGACCGCGCCCCCCATTGGTCTGGCGGGTCTCCTGGAGGGTGGCGAGACCCTCCACGGTCCACTTGGGAGACAGGCGGTTGGTCGAAGCGATCCGCCCAACCACCCATCGCGCCGCGCGCACGATGCCGTGGTTGCTGTCGATGTGCAGCGTGTGGGTGTACTCGTGGGTCTGGATCGCCGGCGTCCAGTCTTCGTAGTAGGCCAGCGTACTCTCGTTGGTCGGGGCCGTGACGAACAGGGTGATCTGGTTGTAAGGGACAGCGCCTGCGAAGCCGTTGGCGCTGTCGGTTCGATCGATGATCACCAGGTGGGTGCGCCGCCTGGGCGTCCAGCGCAGCTCGTCGACCATCTGGTGGTGGATCTCTTCGACGGTTCGGCTGAGCTCGTCCGCGAGGGGCTCGAGGCCCTGGTGGAAGTGGATGTGAAAGTGCTCGGTGGTGATCGTACGCCACGTGAGCTCGGGGTCGTAGGTGGCTGCCTGACACACGCCCGCCCAGCCGACGAAGAGCGCCCCGAAGACCCAGGCTCGGAGGCTCACCGGCCCGATCCCTCGAGGCCGATCGGGGGGAGGGCCGCCCTCAAGCGCTGGACCAACGCGCGCACGCGGTCCGGATCGATCGGGTTGTGCAGCGCGCCGTCACGCTTGAGGGACGTGCCGACGATGGCAGCGTGGGCATGAGGGGCGAGGTCGTCTACGTTGTCGAGCCCGACCCCGGAGCCCAGCACGAGGGGGGCGCGGGTCGCCGCCGCAGCTTCCAGCAGATCGTCCGTGGCGATCCGCCCCCCCGTCGAGGCTCCGGTGAGGATGATCGCGTCGGCGCGCCCACGCTCGACCGTCTCGCGGACCTCCTCGGCCAGCGGGCGTGGGCTGAGGGGCGCGGCGTGCTTGACCCGGACATCGGCGAGGATCGCAACGTGGGGGATCCCCAGCGACCGTCGGAGGCGCAGGGTGTGATGGGCGCGGCCCTCGATCAGTCCCTGGTCGGTGAGCATCGCGCCACAGTGGACGTTGACCCGAATGAAGGCAGCGCCGGTGGCCGCCGCGATGGCCAGCGCGGCTGCCGCATCGTTGCGGAGCACGTTCACCCCCAGCGGTAGCCCCGAGACCTCGGCGCACCGCGCAGCGGCGAGGGACATGGCGGCCAGGGTCACCTGAGGGGTGGGCTCGCTGAGGTCACCCTTGGAGAAGGGAGCGGAGCCGAAGTTCTCGACCAAGACGGCGGCCGCACCACCCTCCGCCAAGGCCTCAGCGTCGCGAGCAGCCCGCTCGAGGACCTGCCCCATTGCTAGGTTACTACACGGATCGCCGGGCAGTGGTGGCAGGTGTACGACCCCGATGAGCCCGCGCGGGCAGGCGGTCGCGTTCGAACGAGGCTCGGTGGCGCGCATGAACAGGTGCATCACCCGTCCGCGCGCCCTTGTCACGCGACCCGTGCGTGTTCTGCTTGACCCTCGTGGCTGCGTGGTTGTAATCTAGGAGGTGCTGACAGCGAGGTGTGTTCCGTGACGAAGAAGGGTTTTCTCCCGTCAGCTCTCCGAACGTTCGCGGTGGTCGGTCATCGCTCCGCCGGAAAGACCTCCCTCTCCGACATGCTCCTTCAGCGAGCGGGCGTCACCCGAGCGGTGGGTCGAGTCGACGAGGGCACTTCGCTCCTCGATCACACGCTCGAAGCTCGGCGGGCACGCCAGACCTTCGAGCCCTCTTCGGCTTGGATGTCTTGGCGCGACCACCTGCTCTTCTTGATCGACACGCCAGGCGCGCAGGATCTCGCTCATGTCGCGGAGATGGTGCTCCATCAGGTCGACGGCGCCATCGTCTGCGTCGCGGCGAACGATGGGCTCGCCCATGGCGCGGTGCGCATGCTCGAGGCGCTCGATCACGAGAGCCTCCCGGCGATCGTCGCGGTCCACCAAGCCGATCGCCCTCACAGCCTCACCCACCTCCTCGAAGATCTCCGGGAGCACACCGATCGCAAGGTGCTTGCACTTCAGCTCCCCTTCCTCGACGACGACGGACAGTTCGCGGGGGTCGTCGATGTGATCGAGCAGCGGGTCCACCGCTTCGACCCGGATGGCTCGGGTGCGTTCTCGACCGAGCCCCTCCCCGATCGCCTCCGCGTCGAGGCCGAGGCGGCTCGCGAGGCGCTGATCGAGGCGGTGGCCCTCGAAGACGAAGCGCTGCTGGATCACTACCTCGAGTTCCTGGAGCTACCCCTCGATGAGGTGCGACGAGGTCTCGCGGAGGGGGTCAGGGCGGCGGGCTATTTGCCGGTGGTCTTCACCTCGTCGGCGTTGGTGGCAGGGGGCGAAGCCCTGCTCGATGTCGTGGTGGACCTGCTGCCCGCACCCGTCCAGACGCAGCGCGTCGACGTGCCCGACGACGACATGTTCACCGCGACCGTCGTCCACACCACCATCGACGATGAGGGCCGACCCTGCGCGCTCTTGCGGGTGTGGTCGGGTAGGGCCTCGGCCTCCACGGCTTGGGCCCACGGCGAGTCGGGCGAGCGCTTCAAGGTCCGAAAGGGCTTCTCGGTTCGGGGGCCGCGTCGCTCCACGCCGGTCTACCAGGGGCCCGGTGCGCTGATCGCTACCTGGGATCTGGTCCCGGCCCGTCCTGGAGAGACCGTGACCCACGGCGAGCGCTACGCCCTGCGGCGTCCGCCGCTTCCGCCCGTGATGGTGCGACGAGAGCTTGTCCTTCCGCAGAGCGTTCACGTGCGCGACGTGCGGCGGGCGGTGCAGGTGCTCGAGCGTATGGATCACGGGCTCGATGTGGTCGAGCGGGGCGAGGTCCTACAGCTTCACGCGCGCACGCTGGGTCAGGTCCGCCGCGCCGTCGACTGGATGCGCGAGCGCATGGGGATCCGCGCCGAGGCCCGGCGCCCATCGGTCGAGTACCGCGAAGTCCCTGCGCATGGGACCTGGGGAGTCGAAGGCGTACACCTGCGCGAGGTGGGCGGGCTGGTCGAAGAATATGGCCGCTGCGCGCTGGACATCGACCCCTCCAGCCGGGCCGAGGGGCTGGACTTCACCATCGACGTCGACGACCAAGACCTGCCTCAGCGCTTCGTCGGGGCGGTCTGCGATGGGGCGCGTGAAGCAGCCCGCGAGGGACCGCTAGCGGGCTTTCCCGTGATCGGCGCGCGGGTCACCTGTGTCGGAGGGGAGTACGACATCCTGAGCTCGACGGAAGATCACTTTCGGATCGCGGGCGCGCTGGCCATGCGCACCGCCCTCAGCCAGACGGGCACCCGCCTCGCGGAGCCTTGGACGGTCGTCGAGATCCACGCGCCCGCCGAGGGACTAGGGGCGTTGATCAACGATCTCACCTCTCGTCGTGGTCGGATCCTCGACGTGCAGGTCGCCCGAGAGGCCAAGGTGCAAGCCCTTTGTCCTGAGCGTGAGACCCACGATCTCGTCGCGAGGCTCAGCGCTATCACAGCGGGTAGAGCTTGGTTTTCCGCGCGTCGTAGCCACTACGATCTGCTCCCCGACGCCTTGGTGACCGACGCGCTTCGCGACTGCGGCCGGGTGCATGCTCCGTTCGAGCTGGACAAGGTGGGCTCATGAGCGGCGTCTCCACGGCGACCCATCCCGCGACGGCGGGTGAGGTACCGCTGCTCCAAGTTCGGGCGTGGGTTATGCTTCGGACGTTCCGGAGCCATTCCGGCTCCTGAGGTGCCTCATTCCGACCGGCCTATCCCCTGAACACTGTCTGACTGTCAATGACGCCCATCAGCTCCGTGAGCTCGTTGGGGAGTTCGGGGCCCACCTCAAGCTCATCGAGCGAGCGTTCGAGGTCCGAGTGCGCCAGCGTGGCGGGGCGATCGTGGTCGATCCAGCGCCCCAAGCGGCGCAGGCGCTGGGTGCGCTGCGGCAGCTCCTCTATCTGGTGCGCAAGGGGCACGCGCTCCACCCCTCTGACGTCGAGCAGGCACTGCGGATCGTGGGGCGCGATCCAGCGGCCGATCTGGGAGCCTTTTTCTCGGATACGGTGGTCGTCACCACCAGCGGTCGCTCCATCACGCCCCGCACGGTAGGTCAGCAGAAATATATCGACCTTCTCCGGCGCTTCGACGTCGTCTTTGGCATCGGCCCAGCGGGAACGGGCAAGACGTACCTCGCGGTCGCCACCGCGGCAGCGGCGCTTCTCAAGGGCGAGGTCAAGCGCATCGTCCTGACCCGTCCAGCGGTGGAGGCCGGGGAGAAACTTGGTTTTCTTCCTGGAGATCTGAACGAGAAGGTCGACCCTTACCTTCGCCCGCTCTACGACGCCCTCTACGACGTGCTCGGCCCAGAGCGAACCGCTCGGCTGCTGGAGCGCCAGACCATCGAGGTCGCGCCCTTGGCCTTCATGCGGGGTCGGACGCTGTCAGAGTCCTTCGTCATTCTCGATGAAGCACAGAACACGACCGTCGAGCAGATGAAGATGTTCCTCACCCGTCTCGGCGAGCGCAGCCGCATGGTCATCACCGGCGATGATACGCAGGTCGATCTGCCCCGAGGGTCGACCAGTGGCCTGGTCGACGCGGTCCGGGTGCTCGATGGCGTCTCCCGCATCGGCGTCGCTCGGTTCACCTCGGCTGATGTCGTGCGTCACCCGCTCGTCGCAGATATCATCGGCGCCTACGAGGTCGATCTCGCTCGGCAGCGAGGGGAACAGGCGGCGGCTGTTCGGAGCGGTCAGCGAGGTTCAGGAGGAGGTCGATGAGCCTGATCCAACACCTCCGGGCCCTTGGGGCCCGCCCCGGGGCCGGCCGGGCTGGGAGTGTCCTGCTCCTCGCGCTGGCCTGCACTCTGGTCGCGCTGCTGACTATCAACTATGGGGGCAGGAACGTCGAGAAGCTCTCGGTCGGCGATGTCGCGCCTCGGACCGTGCGCGCCGATCGGAGCTTTACCTACGCCGACGAAGCGGCCTGGGAGGCACAGAAAGTCGAGGCCGCCGCGAGTGTGCGGCCGGTCTTTCGGCATCAGACCAGCCTGCTCGAGAGCCAGCGCTCGGCGGTCACCACCGCATTTGCCGATGCGCGCGAAGACCTCTTGGCTGCTTATGCCGACCACGGCCTCGAGGAGCCCACGCTTCAAGATCTCCCGGCCGAGGTTCGCAGCGAGATCCGTGAGGTCTTTCGCAAGCGGCTCGGCGTCAACCTGCCCGACGCGAGCATCGACACCCTCCTTCGGTCGGGCTTGCCGGACGAAGCGCGCGATCTGGCGCTGACCCTGCTCGAGGATGCATCTCGGCGCTTCGTCGTAGCCGATCGCGAAGTGCTCCCGGGCGATCGGGGGGCGATCACCGTGATCGACGATCTCGGCGAGGAGCGCACCGTGCGAGACCTGGGCACCATCCTGGAGCCGAACGACGTCCGGCGGGAGCTTGAGGTGCGCAAAGCCGTTCTTCGGAGCGACGCATCTTGGGGCGACGCGGCGGCCGAGGTCGCACGCTCCCTGGTCACGCCCAACCTCTTTCAAGACCTCGACGCCCTCGCGCTTCGCCGCCAGCAAGCCTCAGAGTCGGTCGAGCCCGCCCAAGTCCTCGTCAAGCGGGGCACCGTGCTCTTCCGCGACGGCGAAGAGCTCGGCGCGGACAGCGTCGCTCGGTATCACGCGCTGCAGCGGTCGGTGGGCTCGGTCTTGGGCCTCGAGATCGTGGCCGTTACCTTCTTTCTGGCGCTGGTCATGCTCGCGCTGGTGCATTTCGGGGTCCACAACCTTCGGAGGTTCAGCCTCTCGGTGCGCGACGTGGCTGCGGTAGGGGCGCTGCTCGTCCTGATGGGCCTGCTGACGCGGGTAGGGGTGGGGCTCTCGGGGGGGATCGCGTCCCTCGTCAGCTATGGCTGTGAACCCCAGAGCGTGTGGTTCGTGGTGCCGATCGCAGGGGTTCCTATGCTCGTCCGGCTTCTGGTCGGGGTGAACTGGGCTCTGGTCGCCGGTCTACTCAGCGCGGCGGTCGCCGGGCTGCTGATGGACCTGGATGGGCTGATGGTCCTGTTTGCGATGATCTCGGCGGTGATCGCGACGGGTGCGGTCGACCACACCCGCGAGCGGCTCGCTGTCCTCAAAGCCGGCCTGGTGGTTGGGAGCGTGAACGCCGCCCTGGCGCTGCTCATTCACTTCATTGGAATCTTCTTGGGCGACGGAGCCCCCATCGAGTCCTTGGGGCCTCAGCCCTTGTGGTCGATGGGCTTCGCGTTCTTAGGCGGCTTGCTCGCGAGCTTTATGGTGCTCGTCCTCATGCCTGTCTTCGAGCGGCTCGGCTTCGTCACGGACTACCGGCTCATGGAGCTCGCCAATCTCAACCACCCGCTCATGAAGCAGCTCATGCTGCGCGCTCCAGGCAGTTACCACCACTCCGTCGTCGTGGGCTCTCTCGCCGAGGCCGCGTGCGAAGAGGTCGGCGCCAACGCGCTCCAGACGAGGGTGGCCGCCTACTTCCACGACATCGGAAAGGCCCTCAAGCCTCAGTATTTCGTCGAGAACCAGGGCGCTGGCACGAGCCGTCATGCAGGCCTCGATCCCCACACCTCCGCCGCGATCATCATCAGCCACGTCACCGACGGTGCGGAACTCGCGCGGCGCTACCGTCTCCCGAAGCCGTGTCTCGACAACATCTACATGCACCATGGCACGGGCCTGCTGCAATACTTCTACGCCCGCGCCGTCGAGCAGGCCGATGACGAAGAGGTCGACGAGTCGGCCTTCCGCTACCCAGGCCCCAAGCCTGATTCCCGAGAGTCCGGCATCCTCATGCTAGCGGATAAGGTCGAGGCGGCGACCCGGACCATCAAGGAGCCCACCGAAGAGAAGTTCCGATCGATGATCCACGCCATCATCAACTCGGTCATGGCCGATGATCAGTTCGCGAACTGTCCCCTGACCTTCCGAGAGCTCTACAAGATCACCGATGCCTTCGTGGGGGTCCTGCTCGGGATTCACCATCAGCGCATCGAGTATCCGCAGACGGCCCATCTCTCCGCGAAGCGTCGCGATGTGCCTCCACCACCGTCTACGCCCGAGATCATCACCCTTGAGCTGCCCACCGAAGAGCAGCTCCGCCAGCCCTCTCCGGTCCCGGCCCGCCAGGCCTCCTCCGATCCAGCCCGCCAGCCCTCTCCGGTCCCGGCCCGCCAGGCCTCCTCCGATCCGGCCCGCCAGGCCTCCTCCGATCCGGCCCGCCAGGCCTCCTCGGGCTCGGCCAGCCGGCCCAGCGACGTGCCTCAGGGCGACTATGAGTCGGTCGAGTACCTCCCTGGGAGCGACTCTGGATCATGACCGATCTCAGTGATCTCGCACTGGAGCTGCTCGACGAGGCGCTCGACGCGGTCGAGTCTACGGGGCTTGGAGAGGGCTACCTGAGCCTGCGGATCGTGGACGACGCCGAGATCCGAGCTCTCAACCGCGAATGGAGAGGCAAGGACGCGCCCACCGATGTGCTCTCCTTTCCACAAGATGGCCCGCCGGGCGCGGTGCCGGTACTCGGGGATCTCGTGATCAGCGTCCAGACGGCCGCGCGGCAGGCGGCGGACCGAGGGCACGAGCTCGATGTGGAGCTGCGGATCCTCCTGGCTCACGGGATCGCGCACCTGCTCGGGTTCGATCATGAAGACCCATCGAGCGCCCGCGCCATGCGGGACGTTGAGGGGCAGCTCCTGCGGGCCATGCTCGGCGAAGACGCCCCCAAGGGCTTGGTCGGGCTGGCCTTCGACGGGCCGTGAGCGCGCGCGCACGTTAGGCGGACGCGGCTGAGGAGGCTCCATGTTCGAAGACATCACCGCCGCGCTCTCCCCCGTCTCCGAGCGCATCGACGCGCTCTGGGGGCACCTTTGACGTAGAGGGCAAGCAGGCCCGGATCGAGGATCTCGATCGCCAGGCGGCCATGCCCGCTTTCTGGGATGACCCTGCAGCCGCCCAGCGGATTCTGAAAGAAAAGGGGGTCGTCGAGCGCGTGGTTCGCGACTGGAAGGAGGTCTCCCGGCTTCGCGACGATGTGGCGACCCTCCTGGAGCTCGCCGAGGAGCTGGAGGACGACGATGCCGCCGCCGAGTCGCGCGAGAAGCTCGAGCAGCTCGAGGCCGAGGTCCGCGCCCTCGAGACCCGCCGCTTGCTCTCGGAGGAGCACGACGCCCTCGACGCCATCGTCGAGTTCAACCCGGGCGCTGGCGGGGTCGACGCGGCCGACTGGGCGCAGATGTTGCTCCGCATGGTCACCCGCTGGGCGGAGCGTCGCGGCTTCGCCACCGAGCTGCTCGATCACTCCGACGGTGAAGAGGCCGGAATCCGCGCTGCCACCATCGCGGTTCGCGGCCCCTATGCCTACGGCTACCTCCAGTCCGAGATCGGCGTGCACCGCCTGGTGCGGATCTCGCCCTTCGATCAAGCGGCTAGGCGCCATACGGCCTTTGCCGCCATCTTCGCCTATCCCGAGATCGACGACACCATCGAGGTCGAGATCAACCCGGCCGATGTGCGCATGGAGACCATGCGCGCCGGAGGGGCCGGAGGCCAGCACGTCAACACCACCGACTCCGCCGTCCGGCTCATTCACGAACCGACCGGGATCGCCGTCAAGTGCTCTGCCGAGCGGAGCCAGCACAAGAACCGTGACAAGGCCCTGAAGATGCTGAAGGCCCGTCTCTACCAGCTTGAGCTCGACAAGCGCCTAGAAGCGCAGTCCGAGGCCAACGCCCAGAAGAAGCGCATCGACTTCGGCAGCCAGATCCGAAGTTACGTCCTCCAGCCCTACCAGCAAGTCAAGGACCTCCGCACGGGCGAGGTCAGCTCCGCCATCGATCGGGTGCTCGACGGCGAGCTCGATCCCTTCATGGAGTCCTGGCTCGCGGCACGGGCCGAGGGCGAGCTCGAAGCCTCGGGGTGATCCCTCGCGCGACGGGGCGGGCCGAGCGCGTTACCCCCCCGCCGCCAGCGGAGCGGGGCCCTCGCCCGGCCGGTTCCCGACGGGCGGTTCACGGCCTTCGAACTTGCTGAGTTGTCGTGGATTCTCTGTGGTTTCGTCTCTCGACGTGGTGGGTGAGCCCTTGACTGAACAGTCGTCCGAGCCGGTCTCCAGGCTTCGATGGTATCCAGACCGCGGCTTCGAGCTCGATCTCAACGCCGTCGTTGACGATACGACCTTGACCCTCGTGGCGGTGCCTCTCCCTGCGGACGGCACGGCCGAGCTTCGGAGTCAAGAGCTCACGCTCGACCCGCTCGAGATCCTCTTCAAGGCTCAGGTCGATCTCGATGGGGTGCCGGGGCAGCTCACTCGGGCCACCATCGAGGTGGTGGTGCTCGACGGCGAGGAGTTCGTCGTGCTCGACGCCGAGGTCGAAGATGCTGAGACGGGGGATCGGAGCCCCCTCTCGGTTCGCGCTCCTCTCGTCGTCCCCATCGAAGCGCCCAAGGCCGGGGGCCCCAAGCCCCGGCCCAAGGATGAGTCCGAGCTTGACTGGGAAGACGAAGACACCTTTGAGGCCTACTTCAAGGATCCTCTCACCCAAGAAGACCCGCTCCCCGTCGGCGCGCCCCGTCGGGCAGATCCCGATCTCGATGGGTCGCCGCCTTCCCAAGCGTCCAAGCGCCCGACGAACCCAGAGCCGCCCTCTCGAACGCCCACTCAGGAAGCAGGCTTCAAGAGGCTCCTCAGCGCCCTGTTGCAGCAGGGTGAGCCCGAGGAGCCCGACGAAGAGCTCGGCGAAGGCTTCGATGAGCGAGGGCGCGTGGTGCCCATGGTGAGCGATCCCGCCGATGCGCGAGGCCTGCTCGCCTACCTCGTCGAGCGCGAGCAGCTCGAGCTCGAAGACGAGTGCACCGTCGACGAGCTCGTCGAGGGTGCGGCCCCGATCTTGGCCTCATCCAAGCCCCCCGCCGCGCGCGCCGAGGCGCTCTCGTCTTGGTTGTTCAAGCAAGACGAGGTGGCCGAGCTCTACATCGACGACGAGGCCCTGGCCGATCTCATCTCTCAGTGGTGACCATGTACCCCTTTGATCCAAAGTTCCAGCATAAGCTCGAAGAGCTGCGCCAAGCGGGTGTGGAGCCCTACCCGACGGCCCATGACCTTCGCGTCACTCACCTCTCGACGGCGCTTCATCGGGCCTTCGTCGGAGTCGACGATCCTACCGAGCACCCGAGGTATGGGTCGGAGGGCTTCGATGACGTCGCGGTGGGCGGTCGTTTGATGTTCCGAAATCGCATGGGAAAGCTGCTTTTTCTTCGGATCCAAGACCGCGGGGACCCCACGGTATCCGACCTCGACGCCGAGGGCAGCCCGGTCAAAAGAGGCGGGGTCATCCAGGTTATGGTGCGCAAGAACGATGTCGGCGACGAGGCCTTCGAGGCGCTCAAGAAGCTCGATATCGGTGACTTTGTCTGGGCTCGTGGCGCCGTGGTGCGCACGCGCACGGGGGAGCTTACCGTCAAAGCCACCCAGGCGCGGTTGGCGAGTAAGATCATGGCTCCGTTCCCTGATCGCTTCCACCAGCTCACCGACGCTGAGACCCGCTACCGTCAGCGCTATGTCGACCTCTTCATCAACCCCGAGGTTCGAGAGACGTTTCGGGCAAGGTCTAGAATTGTTCGTGCCGTTCGGCGTTTTTTTGAAGATCGCGACTTCATCGAGGTCGAGACCCCGATGATGCAGACCCTGCCAGGGGGCGCAGCGGCGCGGCCCTTCGTGACCCACCACAACGCCCTGGGTATCGAGCTGTTCTTACGCATCGCGCCGGAGCTCTTCCTCAAGCGGCTGGTGGTGGGAGGCTTTGAGCGGGTCTTCGAGGTGAATCGGAACTTTCGCAACGAAGGGATCAGCCTCAAACACAACCCCGAGTTCACGATGCTCGAGTTCTACATGGCGTGGGCCACCTTCCGCGACCTGATGGACTTGACCGAGGAGCTGCTCGTCGAGCTGGCGACGCAGGTGGTCGGCGAGGACCTCACCGTGCAGCTCGGGGCGCACAGAATCGACTTCACGCCGCCCTACCGCAGGGCGAGCATGGGGGATCTTCTCGTCGAGTACGCAGAGGTCAGTCCCGACATGCTGCGCGATGCCGAGGCACTGGAGCGGCACTGGCGAGCGCACCACGCGGTCGACGAGGGGGAGCGCCTGCCTAGCACCTGGGCTGGGTGGTGGGAGTGGTACTTTGACGCCTACGTCGAGGCCCAGCTCGTCAACCCTACGTTCGTCACCGACTTTCCCGCCGAGATCAGCCCCCTGGCACGTCGAAGCGATGCCGATCCTGAGCTGACGGACCGCTTCGAGCTGATCATCGGAACCTGGGAGATCGCCAACGCCTTCACCGAGCTGAACGATCCGGTCGATCAGGCTCGTCGCTTCGAGGCGCAGGTGGCGGCCAAGGAAGCGGGTGACGCCGAAGCGATGTTCTTTGACCGCGACTATGTTCGGGCGCTGACCTATGCGATGCCGCCCACCGCGGGGCAGGGGATCGGCATCGATCGTCTGGTCATGTTGCTCACGGGCAACACCAGCATTCGCGAGGTCATCCTGTTCCCCACGCTCCGACCGGAGCGCTGGGCCGACGAGCCCCCCTCCGACGAGACGAGCTGAGACTCACACCAGGCCCGGCCGTGCGTTACAAGGCCAACCTTGCACGGGCGATGGAGCTGAAATGACGTCCGACCCTTCGGTCGACAGCGCAGCGAGCGAATCTTCGGGCGGGCGAACCCTCGACTTCAGCGCGCTGCCCTCCGTCACGCCTGGCGCTCCCTACGTCGCGGAGTTCCGGATCGCGATCCGGCACCTCATGTCCAAGAAGGCCGACGCGATGATCTCGATCGTTGCGGTCCTCTCCGTGCTGGCGGTCCTGGCCTCGGTGGCGCTCGTCAACGTCGTTCTCGCGGTCATGACCGGCTTTCAGGTGGAGTTTCGCGATCGCATCCTCGGGGCCAACGCGCACATCGCCGTGCAGGGTCTCGGGGGGCAGGTCCGCAACGCCGACAAGATCGTCGACCTCGCCGACGAGATCCCAGGGGTGCGTGGCGCGGCCCCGTTCATCTACAGCGAGACCATCCTCAAGTCGGCCACCCGCTACTCCGGCGTGGTGCTCAAGGGCTTTGATCCCGAACGTACCGACCGGGTCACCGATCTGGCGAACGACCTGATCGTCGGTCCGAAGGGCGCGCTCACGAGCGAAGAACGCCTGGCGCTCTTTCGGGGCATGGCGGAGCCCACTCCGGGTCCGACCCTGCCCGACCTGCTCGCGATGCGACTTCTAACGGATACCGCAGGTGCCGATGGGCTCATCTTTCGCGTCGACGATGGGGCGCTCCAGCCCCAAGACGATCCGGGGGACGGCCCGGAGCTCGATTACGGTCTGGACCGGCCGGTCGAGCGCGAGGCAGAGCCGCTGCCGGGTGTCTTGATCGGAAAGGATCTCGCGCTGCATCTCGAGGTGGGTCCCGGATCCGAGGTCCAGCTCGTCGATCCCTTCGGCGGGGGCATGGGCCCGATGGGTATGCCCAACCCACGGGTCCGCCGCGTCCGGATCGCGGGGGTCTACCAGTCTGGGTTCCCGGAGTATGACGCCAAGTGGGTCTATATGGCGAACCCTGACGTGCAGGAGTATCTTCGCTTGGGCACGGCCGTCACCGGGGTAGAGCTCGCACTCCACGACATCTACGCCGCTCCCGCTGTCGCCGAGGCCTTGCAAGAGGGCCTCGGTCCGCTTCTCTATACCCGCACCTGGCAAGAGATGAACAAGGAGCTCTATCAAGCGCTGGCTTTGGAGCGTCAGGTCAGCGCGCTGCTCTTGTTCAGCACGGTCCTGATCGCTGCTCTGCTCGTGGTGTGCGTGCTGATCATGATGGTGCTCACCAAGACCCGCGAAATCGCGATCCTCCGAGCCATGGGTGCGTCGAGGAACGGGATCCTGCGGATCTTCATCATCGAGGGCACCCTGATCGGTATCGTGGGATCGATCTTGGGAACCGGGCTCGGGTTTGCGGTCTGCGCCTTCCTCGAAGCCTATGGCTGGCCCTTGAACAGCTCCGTCTACCTGTTGAGCACCCTGCCGGTGCAGATCGATCTGGTCAACGTGGTCGGCGTGGCGGTCGGCGCCGTGGTGTGTTGCTTTCTCGCCACACTCTATCCGGCCTTGACCGCCGCTAATATCGACCCGGTCGAAGGGCTGAGGTACGAATGAGCGGCGACGTCATGCTGCGATCGGGCCCGGTCCACATCCAGGCAAAGGGGCTCAGCAAGGTCTACCACAAGGGCGGCCAGGCCATCGAAGTGCTCCGTGAGGTCGACCTCGAGGTGGGGCCGGGGGATCGGGTCTCGATCGTCGGTCCCTCGGGTTGTGGAAAGTCCACCTTTCTGCACTTAGTCGGCCTGCTCGACACGCCCACGAGCGGTCGACTCCTGCTCGATGAGCTCGACGTCACTCGGGTAGGGAACCGCGGTCTTCACCGCTTCCGAAACTTCCGGGTAGGCTTCATCTTCCAGGCCCACAACCTCCTTCCGGAGCACACGGCGCTTAGCAACGTCATGATCCCGGTACAGCTCGCGGGCGCCTCCAAGGTGACCGCCCAGAAGCGGGCGACCGCCTTGCTCGAGATGGTCGGTCTGGGTCCCCGTCTCCAGCACAAGCCGGGTGAGCTCTCGGGGGGCGAGCAGCAGCGGGTCGCGATCGCGCGGGCGCTGGTGATGGGGCCTGGGCTGGTGCTGGCCGACGAGCCTACGGGCAACCTCGATCCCGTGACCTCCGACAGCGTCTTCGAGGTCTTGCTCGACCTCAACCGGCAGCTCGGCAGCACCCTGGTCATGGTCACCCACTCCTTGGAGCTCGCGCGCCGCTTTCCGCGTCAGCTCCAGCTCGTCCGTGGCCAGTTCGAGGACCTGTCGTGATCCGCTGGATGCTGCTCGCGATCGTCTTGGCCTTGGGGGTGGGGATCTCGACGGCTCCCGCCTGGGGGAGGCCTCTGTTGGCCGATGCCGATGGGGCGGTCTCAAAGGTGATCATCGAGGGTAATCGCCGCATCGAGGAGCCCACGATCAAGGCGGCGGTGGGGGTCCACTTCGGCCAGGTCTTGAGCCGAAACCGAGTGCGATCCATCATCAAGTCCGTGCACAACACGGGCTTCTTCGACGACGTGCAGGTCTTTGTCGCCCCCGACGAAGAGGCGGGCCGAGGCCTCATTCTCACCATACGGGTCATCGAGAAGCCCGCCGTGCGCGATGTTCAGGTGCTCGGCACCAAGAAGGTCAAGGAAGAAGACGTGCGCGAGGCGATGAGCCTGCGATCCTTCAACGTGCTCAACACGGCCGACATCAACCGCAACGTCAAGCGGATCCGCGATCTCTACATCGAGAAGGGGTACTACCTGGTCGAGGTCGAGCCTGAGATCGACCCTATCTCCGACGATCAGGTCGACGTGACCTTCCGCATCACCGAGAACCGCAAGGTGGTGGTCCAGAAGGTCGAGTTTGTGGGGAACGATCAGGTGCCTCGTCGAAAGCTCAAGCGGGGCCTCGAGGTCAAGGAAGGCGGGATCCTGCCCTGGTTGGGATCCTCGGGCACCTTCGACCGCGCCAAGCTCGACACCGATCGGCTGAGGATCCAGAGCATCTTGTACGAGCTCGGCCATCTCGACGCCGAGGTCGATCCTCCCAAGGTCTTCTTGTCGCCCGACAAGCGCTTTATCTATATCAGCTATAAGATCGAGGAAGGACCCAGGTACGATCAGGGTAAGTTTGCGATCGTCGGGGACTTTGTCGACGAAGAGGGCCTCACGCCCGACAACGTGCGTCGCATCGCCGAGGGCACCCCGGTGCTCGTCCTGCAAGAAGAGCTCTGGCGCAAGGCCAACGACAAGCGGTCGAGACTTCGCTTGCTCCGACTGAAGGCGGCGGCCTTCGAGCAGGGGGAGCCCTTCCGCTACAGCTTGATCCGAACCGGCTTCGGAGGTGGCATCGCCGAGAACATCGAGGCTTTCTACCAGGATCAGGGCTATGCCTTCGCCACGGTCGAGGCCATCCCCTACAGCAACCCGCGCACCGGCCAGGCGGACGTAGTCTTTCGGGTCGAGAAGGGGAGCAAGTACCGGATCGGCCTCATCGATGTGACCGGCAACGACGCGACCATCGACACGGTGGTTCGGCGCGAGATGCAGGTCGACGAGGGCGATCTCTACCGCGGAGCGCGCATTCAGGCCTCGCGTGCTCGGGTTGGGCGACTCGGCTTCTTTGAGGATGTAAGCATCGACACGCCGCGCGGCTCGGCGCCCGATGTGCTCGACCTCAAGGTGAACGTCCGGGAGCGCCCCACGGGCAGCTTCAGCATGGGGATGGGCTTCTCGAGCTTCGAGCAGTTCGTGCTCACCGGGAGCATCAGTAAGGCCAACTTCCTGGGCCGTGGCTACATGCTCAACGCGATGATCAACTGGTCGGCGATCCGTCGTCAGTGGAACGTCGGGTTCTACGACCCTTACTTCTTGAACTCCCGCTGGACGCTCTCGGTCAATGGCTACTCGATCAACCAGCAGTTTCAGCTCAATGAGTATATGCGCGGCGGCTCGGTCGAGATCGGTCGATACCTGGACCGCGCCGACGACTTCCGACTGGCCCTGCAGTATACGGTCGCCGACGTAGGGCTCATCTCGCTCGATCCCTACCGAAGCCAGCTCCTCGGCGGCGATCTCTACCGCAACGGGCTGACCTCGACGCTGGGCCTCAACCTCATGATGGACCGGCGGAACAACCGCATGATGGGGACGAAGGGCACCTTTACCAGCATCAGCACCAACCTCACGGGCGGCTTCCGCACCGACAAAGACACCGTGCTGCGCCTGCTCGGGGGGCGCTTCAACTTCGCCGAGGTTCGTGCGAACTTTCGTGCCTATTACCCGCTCATTCCCTCGGAGTCCGAGGACCTCATGGTCTTCCGCTTCAACACCACGCTGGGCTGGGTCCAGAGCACGGATGGTCGAGTCGTGCCGTTCATCCACCGCTATCGTGTCGGAGGCATCATGTCCGTGCGCGGCTACAACTGGTTCAGCCTGGGCCCTGCGCTGCGGGGTACAGGCACCGATGACCCGCTGCGAGGCGATGTGCCGATCCAGGCGGGTGGCACGCAGCAGTGGATCAACAACATCGAGATCGAGAACCCGATCGTGCGCGGAGCGGGCATCCGAGGGGTGGTCTTCTTCGACGCGGGCAACGCCTTTGGGGATCCCTGGGGCCAGGGCTTCATCAACCCCGCGGGGCTTCAGTATGCCATCGGCGCGGGGATCCGTTGGAACTCACCGATGGGTCTGCTACGCTTCGAGTATGGCATTCCGCTCAACCCTCGCGAGGGGGATCAGCGGGGGGTCTTTGACTTCGGCATGGGCCAGTTCTTCTAGCGCCCTTGGAGCCAGCCTTGCTTGAGCCTGGTGATCATCTCGGAGATTGGGAGATCGAGAGCCTGCTCGGTGAGGGGGGCATGGGCGCGGTCTATCGTGCGCGGAACATGGTGCTCGGCGACGTCTACGCCGCAGTTAAGACTACGTTGCCCCGAGATTTTCAGCACGCCCGCGAGCGCTTCGTGCGCGAGATCAAGGCCCTGCTCCGGCTGCATCACTCCGCCGTGGTGCGGGTTCAGGGCTTCGGCGAAGATCGGGAGCGCGGGATCCTCTGGTTCGCCATGGATCTGGTCGAGGGCCACCCCCTCGACGCGTGGATCGAAGGGGGCGTCGCCTTTCCGGTCAAGCACGCGCTTCGCCTCTATGCGAGCCTGGCCGAGGGGCTGGCGCACGCCCATGAGCGAGGGGTCGCGCACCGCGACCTCAAGCCCGCCAACGTCATCGTGGGTCATGATGGTTTGCCCGTGATGGTCGACTTCGGGATCAGCGCGACGGAGGGTGACGATCGGCTGACGCGGACCGGGACGGTCATCGGCACGCCGCAGTATATGCCCCCCGAGGCCCTCGAAGGCCAGCTCCCCGACCCCATGCTTGGGGACATCTACGCGCTGGGCCAGATGCTCATGGAGACTGTGGCGGGAAGTCCTGCTTTTCCGACCGACCCGCGTCTGACCTCCACCCAGAACGCCCTCCGGGTCATGCATCAGAAGGTCATGCGCGATGATCTCGACCCAGGTGAGTCCTTCCCCGAGCCCCTCCGACAGATTATTCGCGATGCGACGCACGTCGATCCCACGCATCGACTCCAGTCCGCGGCGCTGCTCGCGCAGCGACTTCGTGACCTCTGCGATCGCCCGACCGAAGAGCTCGCGGTGGCGGCCCGGGCCGGGGGCATGGGGGCCGAGGTCGAACCCAATGGGCCGGCGATCCCACGTGATCCGGGGCATGCGTTGGTCGCCGGCGGTACCGGCCCGGTGGGCGGCGCAGCGAGCACCGTGGATCTCGACGGCGCGGGCCTCGCACGGACCTCGACCCAGACCCTCGACCCCGCCACCAAGGTCAAGCGGAAGCGGCCGATGGCGTGGTTGCTCGGGCTCGCTGGCGGAAGCCTGGTGGCGTTGGTTGCGATCATGGGGGTGCTGTTGCTTTTTGGGGTGGGCATCGTTTGGCTGGCTCTCTCGTCCAGCCCATCCCAGCCTCCCGTGGTCGCCGACACCAGCGAGCCGGCCGCGCCCGCGAAGCCGCCCGAGCCGTCGAGCTCCTCCACGGCGCCGAGCCCTGAGCCCTCCAAGACGGAGCCAGACGACCTGGAGCCTCAGACCGGCAAGTCTCAGACCCGAGTTCCGAGTCCGCCTCCCTCCAGATCGGGCCAGCCTGCGCCCGATGGGCAAGCCTCCTCGCCCAAGACCGGGCCCACGGACGCGCCATCGCCCCCCGAGCCGGTCGAGCCTCCGACGACTGAGCCCGATCCCCCCCCGAGCGACGACGGCGTGTCGGTCGTGACCTCCCCCGACCCGACGTCTCCAGCCCCGCCGGTCGAAGAGCCGGAACCGGAACCGGAACCGGAGCCGGAGCCGCCCAAGGTCGCGCCCTTTTCGCCGAACTGGTCCGAGGTCATCGGCATTCGCCGTGGCATGAACGACCGCGAGCTCGATCGGCTCTTGGGAACCAGCAGCGACGGCACCTCGAACCACTGCGGTCGGGGCGAGAACCCGCGCGCCTACCTCTCGGGAGGCGTGCTGGTCTGTCGGGCGATGTTCGGAGGCGCGCGAACCGTGGTGATCAGCCGATCCGCCAAGGCCCAGCTCGCCCCGAAGAGCTCAGACCCGCTCGTCAGCCTGCTCGGCATGAGTCCCGAGCAGGTCGAGGCTACCATCGGTCCGCCCCAGAACCGCATCGGAGCCAACCGCTTCCACTACCAGCGCCGCGAGGTCCTGCTGGAGTTCCAACGCGGGCGGCTCGACCTCATCGTCGTCGCGCTCTGACCCTCGCCGGGGGACGGGTTGGCAGGGCTTAGGGGTCTACCAGTCCTTGCCGCAGGCCGTGTGCCCGGCTACCTGCCGTCCGGCTGCCTTGGAGGATCCATGTCTCGCTCGTTGCTCATCGCTGCCCTGCTGTTTATCTCGACCCCCGCGCTCGCCGGCAAGATCGCGATCGTCGACTTTCAGCGCGCCCTCGCCGAGACCAAAGACGGCCAAGCCGCCCAGAAGCGACTCGAAGATGGCATGTCCTCCCGCCGAGCCCAGCTCGAGAACCAGCGTCAGGATCTCGAGAAGCTCTACAAGGACTACGAGTCGCGTAAACTGATCCTCAACGACGAGGCACGCCGGGCCGCGGAGCAAGACATCGTGAGCCGGCAGCGCAAGCTCGAGGCCGATGCGTATCGCTTCGAGCAAGAGATGCAGCAGGAGTACGTCGAGATCGTCAGCGACCTCGACGCCCGCATGCGCGAACTCTCAGCGAAGATCGCCAAAGAAAAGGGCTATGAGCTCGTCCTTGATCAGACGGCGGTGGTCTACTCCGGGGGCGAGACCGTCGACATGACCGCCGATCTCATCCGTCGGTACAACGGACAGTAGGTGTCGCGGCGTGCGCTGGCTCGCGCGTGGACGGCCCGTGAGCTGGCGGAGCTGATCGGCGCGGAGCTCCAAGGGGATCCTGATCGAGCCGTGACCGGGGTGGCCCCCCTCGATCATGCTTGCGCCGACGATCTCACCTTCTGTGGTGGGGGCAGGTGGGCGGTACGCTTGGCCTCGAGCGAGGGGGGGGTGATCCTCTTGTCCGAGGAGCGTGCCCCCGAGGGAGCGGTGGTGTTGCGAGTCCCCTCGCCGCGGGCCGCTTTCGCCACGCTTCTCGCCCTCCTCTTTCCCGAGCCCGTCCCTGCTCCAGGGGTGCATCCCACGGCGGTCGTCGCGGACTCGGCGCAGGTTGAAGGGGCCTGTGTCGGACCTTTTGCGGTGGTCGAGGCCGAGGCGATCGTGTCGCCTGGGGCGTGGGTCCAAGCCCATGCGGTGATCGGAGCGGGCGCGCGCATCGGGCCCGAAACCCGGATCGGCCCGCACGCGGTGATCTGCGAGGGTTCATGGATCGGCGCGCGCGTTCGGGTTCATCCGGGCGCGGTCCTCGGCGCTGATGGCTTCGGTCACGCCCACAGCGAGGCGGGTCTGGTGCGGGTCCCTCACCACGGGCGGGTCGTGGTCGAAGACGAAGTCGAGATCGGGGCCAACACCTGCATCGATCGGGCCGCGATGGGCGAGACGCGCATCGGTCGCGGAAGCCGGATCGACAACCTGGTTCAGGTGGCGCATGGCGTAACCCTCGGAGAGCGATGCTTACTCGCGGCGTTCGCTGGGGTGGCCGGCGGCGCAAGGCTGGGGGATGGGGCGGTGATGGCAGGCCGCTCCGCGGTGGTCGATGGCGTGCATCTAGGCGATGGCGCGGTGCTCGCCGGGCTGGCTTCGGCGAGCAAAGACATCCCAGCCGGCCGGACGGTCGGAGGCGCACCCGCTCGCCCCTACGCCCAGTGGATGCGCGAGGTGGCTTCGGTGCGGGAGCTTCCCGAGGCGCTGCGCACCCTGCGCCGACTGGAGCGCGAGCTCGCTGAGCTGCGAGAGATCCTTTCCACCTCAACCTCCCCGGAGGAGCCGTGCTGAGTTCTGAACAGGTCCAAGAGATCCTCCCCCACCGCGGGCCAATGCTGCTCATCGACGAAGTGGTCGAGATCGAGCCGGGTCGTCGCGCGGTCGCCCTGCATCGCGTGTCCTCCGACGCGTTCTGGGTTCCAGGGCACTTTCCACAGGAGCCGGTGATGCCAGGGGTGCTGATCGCCGAAGCGATGGCCCAGGCGGCCGCGGTGGCCTTTCTGAGCGCAGGGTCGGGGGCTGGAGACCAGGTCTACCTGGTGGGCTATGACAAGCTCCGGCTCCGAAAGCCAGTTCGACCCGGCGATGATCTCTATCTGCACGCAACACACCAAGGCACCCGGCGTCGGCTCGCGACCTTCTCGGTCGAGGCCTTCGTGGGCGAGGATCGGGTCGCGAGCGGCACCCTGATGGCGACAGCGCCCGAGCCGACCTCATCCTGAGGGTTTCGACGCCGGGCGGCCGGCTGCTCTGAGCCGAGGATGATAAGGTCCGTCCACGTTGAGGAGGGAGCGCATGGCAGTTCACCCGACCGCGGTGGTCGATCCGCAGGCTCACCTTGGCCATGGCGTACACGTCGGCCCCTTCGCGGTGATCGGTCCCGAGGTCTCCCTCGCCGATGGCGTCCAGGTGGGTCCCCACTGCGTCGTTCAGGGGCGCACCTCCGTTGGGGCGGGCACTGTGCTCACGGCCCATGTCTGCCTCGGGGGGCCACCCCAAGACCGGGCCCACGACGGCGCGCCCACCCGGCTGATGATCGGGGAGCACAACGTCTTTCGAGAGTTCGTCACCGTCCATGCGGGCAGCAGCAGCGGGCGGGGAGAGACCCGAGTCGGCGCGAAGGGCTACTTTATGGCCAACAGCCACATCGCCCACGATGCTTGGGTCGGCGATGGGGTCATGCTCGCCAACTCCGCGGCCATCGCCGGGCACTGCGATGTCGGTGATGGCGCGGTGCTCGGGGGGCTCGCAGGCGTCCATCAGCATGTGCGGATCGGGCGCCTGGCGATGGTCGGCGCTGGCGCCATGTGCTCCCAAGACGTCCCGCCCTTCACCATTGCTCAAGGCGATCGCGCGCGCTTGTTCGGCCTGAACATCGTCGGGCTGCGTCGTGCCGGCCTCGAGCCCGACGCGGTTCGCGCCCTGAAAGACGCCTGGAGGCTGGTCTTCACCAGTGGGTTGGCCATGCGAGCGGGCATGCATCAGGCCCGAGAGGCCGTCGGGTCCATGCCCGAGGTCGAAGAGCTGCTCACGTTCCTCGACGGGGCGCCCCGAGGGGTCTGCCGCGCGGCCTCGGTCCGTGTGGGGTGAGCTCCGTCCTCCCGGTCGCGGTGGTCGGCTGTGGGAGCATGGGGCGCCACCATGCCCGAGCGATCGCCCGCCACTCGTCGTGTCAGCTCGTCGGGGTGGTCGATCGACACCTTGAGCGCGCGCGTGAGCTCGGTCGCGAGCTGGGCGTCCCTGGCACGAGGCGGATCCCTGCGAGCGCGGTGCTCGTGGTCGTGGCGACCCCGGCCCACGCCCACGTAAAGGTCGCTCATGCAGCCCTCGAACAGGGTCGGTGGTGCCTGATCGAGAAGCCCTTGGCCCCGCTCGTGGCGCAGGCGCAGGCGCTGGATCACCCCAGGGCGATCCCCGCCTATGTGGAACGCTACAACCCCAGGCTGCCGGTTCCACTCCCGCCCTTCAAGACTCTCCGGATCGAGCGGACCAGCCCCCCCTCGGGGCGAGGACAGGGGATCGATGTCCTCTCGGATCTGCTGGTGCACGATCTGGACCTGCTCCACCACCGGGGGATCCATTGGAGCGGTATGCGCGGGATCCGTGCGGTCCGTGGAGCCGGTGGAATGATCGATGAGATCGAGCTCACCCTCTCGCTGGATGCGGGTCGAGCGATCGCGATCCGGGCATCTCGGATGGCGGAGAAGGCCGCGCGACGCTGGCGGTTCGATCAGGTCGAGGTCGACCTCTCGCGGTGGAAGGAGGGCGGGGCGGATCCGCTCGCCCGCCAGCTCGACCAAGTCCTCGCGCGGATCGCGGGCAGGCCAGACCAGGCGCCGACCATCGGTCAGGCACTCCTCGTGTTGGAGCAGGTCGAGCAGATCCGAGCCGCGATCTGACGAAGAGTCCTCCTTTACGCGCCGCGGGCTCGGGTTAGGCCGTGGTCTCCCTTCGTCTCGCTCGAGGTCCTCATGTCGCTGTACGCACGTCTCAAGAAGCCCGGTCCGAGCGGATTTGGCTACGCCTCCACCGCCAACGAGGTCACCACGGGCCTCGATCTGACAGGGAAGCGGATCCTCATCACGGGCTGCAACAGCGGGATCGGGCACGAGTCCATGCGGGTGCTGGCGGACCGGGGGGCGACGATCCTCGCGGCGGCGCGCACCGAGCAAAAGGCCGAGCTGGCGATCGCCGCGGTCCCTGGCGAGGACCACGTTCCACTCCCCTGTGAGCTCTCCGAGCCCCACAGCGTGATGCGGTGTGTCGATCGGGTCCGTTCGCTAGGCGAGCCCATCGATGTTCTCATGCTAAACGCGGGCATTATGGCGCTACCCAAGCTCCAGACCGCCCACGGCTTCGAGCTCCAGTTCCTCACGAACCATCTGGGTCACTTCTTGTTCGCCACCAGCCTGCTCGACCAGCTCGCGCCCGATGCGCGGGTGGTGGTGCTGAGCAGTCGCGCGCACGAGTCGCCGGTCAAGGGCGGCATCGACTTCGACAACCTCGATGGCAGCAAGGGCTACAGCGCTATTGGGTTCTACGGTCAGAGCAAGCTGGCGAACCTGCTCTTCGCGCGCGAGCTCGGCCGTCGCTTCGAGGGCACCGAGCGGGTCGCCCTCGCGGTCCACCCCGGGGTCATCGCGACCAACCTGGGCCGCCACATCGGAGTCCTGGCAAACGTCTTTTTTGCCGTGGCCAACCCCATCGCCCTCAAGACCATCCCGCAGGGCGCAGCCACCCAATGTTGGGCGGCGGTCCACCCCGACGCGGCCGAGCACAACGGGGGCTACCTAGCGGACTGCAACCCGCGCGCCTCGTCCAAGCACGGCAGCGATCTGACCCTGGCCGCGCGGTTGTGGGAGGTCTCCGAGAAGATCGTGGCCCCATGGCGCGAGTCGGAGCGAACGGATCGGACCTCAGCCTGAGTCTTCGTTGTTAGGAGGGGGCTCTTTGGTGGAGGGTGCGGCTTGCTCTCGAAGCTCAAGGGCGGGGCGCAGGGTCTCCCAGGCGCCGGCGAGCAGGCCGGCGATCGCGAGCCCGTAGAAGAAGCCCGCCCCTTGCCAGGGGGTCTCGCCTGTCGCGACCCGTAGGAGGGCGAAGCCGACGATCCCGCAGTGTATGGCTCCCAAGGCGATCTGGCCAAGGCGGAGCTTTCGGAGGGTCGCGGGGCCTTTGCTGTGCCAGTCAAACGTCCACTTCCAGAGCTGTCCGTGCACGAGGGAGGGGATGGCGATGGCGACGACGGCGACCATGAAGTTCGCTTCGGGCCCGAAGAGAGGGAGGATCGAGGTCGCGGCCCCCGGCGCAGCGAGCACCATGACGAGCTGCCGCCACACCACGAAAGACATGAGGCCGGGTGCCTTCTTTCCTTTCGACTTACCTTTGGACTTGCCCATCGGGCCCTCCTGAAGCTGCGCGACGTTAACCGATCGGGTCGGCTTGACCCACGCAGCGGGAGTCTCGTTCCGTCGCCGGGTGGATCAAGCGTCCGATCGCCTCCTCGCGCGCGCGTCGTAGGCATCGCCCATGATCTCCGGCCTGAAGGATGCTCTGGGCGATCGTGTCGAGGCTGTGGCGAAGCGTTGCTCGGGCTCCGTGGTCGAGCAGGCAGGGGGTGGCCCGGA
Source organism: Deltaproteobacteria bacterium (assembly GCA_007693595.1). Classification (GTDB taxonomy): domain Bacteria; phylum Myxococcota_A; class UBA796; order UBA796; genus REDI01. The sequence continues at coordinate 56,651 of REDI01000031.1, forward strand.
GCTGCCGCAGACTGAAGCGAGGCATCCTGGCGCCGGTCGCCTGTTGGATCCAAGGCTCCTGCGTCATCCGGCTCCGCACCGTCCCCAGCACCGCGCCGAGCCATCCGGGCCGGGGCCGGACCACCGCCACCTCGGCCGAGACCCAGCCGTCGAGAGGGCAGAGTCCGACCTTTCGCAGCTTGGGTCGGAGCAGGCTCACCAGGATGTCGCCTCGGCGTACTCGTCTTCGGCCGGTCTGGGGGCGTTCGGAGGCGTAGCGGTCGATCTCGAGGCCCTCGGCCGGAAGGTCGGCGACGCCGTAGATCGGATCCCCAGAGCCGATCTGGCTCACCGGCGAGGGGCGGCCTCCGATGATGTCGGCGATGTCGGCCAGGGGTGGGGCGTCGGAGCACCGATGGGCCTCGGTCATCGCCGTCAGGAGCTCGGCGCGGAGCGCTTGCTGGCGGTGGAGGATCTCGAGCCGCGCGTGGAGGAGGAGGAGCAGGCGATCGATGCGCTGCCGTTCCGTCGGAGGGGGGAGTCGGACCTTGAGCGCCCGCAGCGCGGACCACCGCACGCGCGGCATGCGGGTGCCGGTCGCGAGGCGCTGGGCTGCGAGGAGCGTGGCAGGGTGGGCGAGCGCCGCCAGGGCCAGGCCGGCGCCGGCGTCGTCGCGAGGGCGCAGGACGAGCAGCTCCGTGGAGCAGACGCCAGCCTCTCGGGCCAGCACGACCTTGCGCAGTCCGGGGCGTAGCGCACCGAAGAGGAGGTCCCCCTTCTGGAAACGGTAAGGAACCGAGCGCTGAGATCCGGCCTCGCCGACGTGAGCGAGCCTCAGCTGGCCGGGCACGATGTGCTCCAAGCCGACGAAGGGGCCCTGGGCTCGCTCGAGGGGAGCTCGATCCTGAACCCGTTGGACCAGCTGATCGAGTCGCAGGACCGTCACGGGATGAGCTCCGACAAGGCTTGTTCTAGTTGGCGATCGAGGGTCTCGGCCTCGTGGCGCGCGTGGCGGAGCTCTTCGGCGACCGCTCGCCACGACCGCGCGGTGGGCGAGGGAAGGGCTGGGGGAGGGACGTGAGCGCCGGGGTTGAGTCGGACCTCGCCCTCGATCAAGGTGTCGATGGGGCAGCTTCGCGCCCAGCCCGGCTCATCGAGGTGTCCTCCCTGTCGGTAGCGCGTCACGGCCTCTACGATCCGGGCACGGTCTGCAGCAGGGAGGCTTCGATGCCCTGGCTCGCTCAGCTCTCCCAGATCTCGGGCATCGAGCATCAGGACCTGGTCGCCTCGGCTCGGCCCCAGGAGCCAGATACATGCCGGGATGTTGGTCGTCCAGAACAAGCGGTCGGGCAAGGCGACGATCCCCTGGATCCGGCGCGACCGGACCAGGGCTCGGCGAAGGTCGCGGTTGCGCTTGGAGCGATCGTCGAGCGAGCTGTTCGCCAGGACGATGGCGCCGGTTCCGCTCCGCGACAGGTGGTGGAGGGCGTGCTGGATCCAGGCCAGGTTGGCGTTCTTGTCGGGTGCCAGGCCCAGCGCCCACCGCGGGTCCTCTGCCGCGTTCGGTCCGCGCCAGCGGGCGAGGTTGAAGGGCGGGTTGGCCACCACGTGATCGGCGCGCAGGGAGCCATGAAGATCCTCCCGCAGGGTATCGGCGGGGCGAGGGCCCAGCTCGATGGGGATCCCTCGAACCAGCGCGCTCAGTCGCGCGAGTCTCCAGGTGTCGGGGTTGATCTCTTGCCCGAAGAGCCGTACCTGGGCCTCTGCTCGCCCCGCGGTGGCGAGGAGCAGGCCGCCGCTGCCGCACGCGGGATCGTAGACGTCGCCGCGGGCGGGCGCGACGAGGTCGGCGAGCAAGGCGGCGATGTCTGGAGGGGAGTAGTATTGGCCGCCGCGGAGGCCCTCGGAGCGCGCGAAGCCCCCCACCAGATGCATATAGACCTCGCCTAGTGGGTCTTGGTGCTGGGCGGGGTTGGGGAGATCGTCGACGGCCTGGAGGACCAGCGCCAGTCGCTCCGGGTCCAGGGAGACCGCCGGAGGAAGCACCTCGGCGAGTTCGGGATCGAACTCGACCCACGCGGCGCGAGCGCGCAGGGGTTCGCGGGTACGTAAGACCGCACGCCAGCGGCCTTCGGCGGGGGCCTCGGGGCGCTCGTCGAGGATCCGAAGCGCGAGCAGCCCCAGCACCAGCCGTCGCGCGTCGGACGGCCCCAGCCGATCCCGAACCGCGACCGCGGCCTTCCAGAGCGACTCGGGGATCTTCACTGGCCCGGCTCGCTCCGTCGATAGACCCGCCCGAAGCGGTAGCTGTTCGCGCCGTGGTTGCTGACATGGAGGTAGACGGGCTCTCCTTCGGCGAAGGACTCGGGCGCGGGGAGCTGCAGATCGTGGTGGCCTGAGCCCCACGGGATCGGGATCTCAAGGTGCCAGAGCTCGACCTCCCCGATCCAGAGGCGCACGTCCGCACGGCCAGGATCGGTCGCGGCGAGGGCGGAGTGAAAAAACAGCAGGTCCAAGGTATGGTCACTTGGGAGGGAGTGCCGAAGCGGGGCGCTGATGGTGACCCATTCGCAGTGGTCGGTGTCGATCTCGAAGACGGCGTTGTCGGGGTGTGCGGCGCGGGACGGGCAGGGCTCGTGCTCATGAGCGCCGGGGATGGGGTCGTCGGAAGGATCCACCAGCTCCCAGTCGTCGATCTCGACCAGGATCGCCTCTTCGGGGGCCTGGTTCGGGGCGCACGCGGCCACGGAGGTAGCCAGCGGCACGATGGCTGTGATAGACAGGGTCTTTGGAGAGAGGTTTGGCATGCGTGGTTCACTTGGGTTGTGTTTTTTCTTGGCGGTCGGTGCGTGCGACGGCGACGGAACGGACTCCGCCGTGGAGCACGAAGTAACCTGGCACGCCGACGTTCACCCCATCATGGAGCAGCACTGCACCCGCTGTCACACCGAGGGCGGACAGGCCGTCGGGGACTTCAGCGATCTTGAGCAGGCCCGCGCCTTCGCCGAGGTCTCCCTTGGGCGCATGGAGCACGATCTCATGCCGCCTCCTGTCGCGGATCCCGAGTGTCGTGACTACATCGGCTCGGAGCACCTCTCCTTGCCTCCGCACTCCCTCGAGACCTTCCGTACCTGGGTGGACAGCGGCATGCCCGAGGGCGACCCCTCCTCCGCCGTCGAGATCGAACCCATCGAGACCGAGCTCGAGGATCCCGATCTGGTGGTGCTCATGCCTGAGCCCTACACGCCCGCCTTCGATGATCCCGAGAACGTGGGCAACGAGTATCGCTGCTTCGTCATCGAGCATGGCCAAGACGAGCCCTTCTTTATCACGTCCTTCCACCCCATCGTCGGAGAGGCGGCACTGGTCCACCACATCGTGCTCTTCTCCCTCGACGAGCGGCATGTCCCTGATGACTACGATCCGGCGGTTGGCGTCGACTGCATCAATGGTCGGGGCGGCATGGTCGGCCGCATCGACGGCATGCTCGCGGGGTGGGCGCCGGGCATGACCCCTGTCCACCTCGAAGAGTACGACCAAGCCGGGAATCTGACTGGAACTCGAGGCATTCGCGTCGCTCCCGGCCAGCGCATCGTCGTGCAGATGCACTACTATCGCAACGGTCCCGAGGTCGACGGACTCTCTGACCAGTCGGGCTACGCCTTCAAGACCGCGAGCGAGGTAGACACGCCGCTCATCATGGCTCCTTTCGGAGCCTACAACTTCGTCATTCCACCGGGCGACGAAGCGTACTCCTACGAGCAGTCCTTCAGTCTCCCCGCGGGGATGAGCGGAAGGGTGCACGCGGTCTTTCCTCATATGCACGTCCTCGGCACGCGCTACCGGGTCTGGAGCAGCCGCGGCGAGGACCAGACCTGCATCGCCGAGGGGAACTACCTCTTCGACAACCAGCTCAGCTACGTGTTCAAGCAGCCGGTCGAGCTCCAGGCCGGGGATCAGGTCCACCTCGAGTGCACCTGGGACAACTCCACCAACAACCCCCACCGGATCTTGCCCGAGCCTCAAGAGGTCCGCTTCGGCGAGCGCACCGACGAAGAGATGTGCTACGCCTTCTCCCTCGTCTCGGTAGGCCGGTAGCGACACGAGAGGCGCGCCACGTTCAGGCGTGCTCTTCAGTCGCCATCGCTGAGCGCGCCGATCAGGACCTGGTTCAGGGTGCCGAGCAGCTCTTCAGACGTGAAGGGCTTGGTGACCAAGGGCCCCGGGAGCGTGGCGCCGCTCGAGGTATGACTCGACCAGCCCGTCATGAAGACCACAGGCTGGCGGGGTCGGGACGCGTGCAGTCGCGACACCAGGCCTACCCCGTCGAGGCCTGGCATGACGATGTCGGTGAGGACGAGGTCGAAGGGCTCGTTCGCCGCGTCGAAGCTCTGTTGCGCCTCGAAGGGGCTGTTCGCCGTGACAACCTGGGCGCCGGTCCGCTCGAGCATCCGGCGGACCACGCTGAGCACCAGTCGCTCGTCGTCGACGACCAGGATCCTGGCGTTCTGAAGCCCGGGAAAGGAGGGATCCGATGGATTGGCCTGGGTCGTGCCGACCCGGCGCGAGGTGGGGCTGGGGCTGGGATCGCTCATGATGCAGCTCCTGCGGAGTTGGGGCGCTGGCCTGTCCCGAGCCAGACCATGGTCTCTCGGTCGCTCGCGAGCGTCTGCCAGAACAGGGAGAACCGTAGGGCGCGCTGCCATCCCGTGATCGCGCGGTTGAAAGGCTCCGGGCGAGGATCGGTCCAGGCTGCGGCGACCACACCGCCCAAGAGCAGGAGCGCCGCCGCTGAGACGTTGGGGATCTGGGGTAGCAATCGAAGGAAGATCGTGCGCCTGATCGCTTCGATGGCCCAGGCTTCGTCGTTGGAGGAGAGCCGGTCGGGCCAGGGGAGGGGACCGCTCGCCCACTTGCAGGCGGAGGCCGTGACAGGCTTCAGCGCGGCGCGTAGGTTCGGCCCTACCCCTTCGTTGGTCAGGAAGGGCTCGAAGTCGATCGAGGACAGGTGGCTCGCCCAGCGTTTCGCGAACCCCGGCGGCAGAACACCCCGAGGTGCGGGCTCGCGGGTGAGCACCGAGAGCAGGCCGGGGACACTCGCTTGGGGGTCTTCGCACATCGCGACGAGCTGCGCTTCGACCCGGTCTTGGCCACCCGGCGCGGGAGGGCTGGCTGCGACGATGGGGCCGTCAGGCAAGGGGGGACCCTCGCGCCAGCTCTGCCAGGCGCCGTAGGAGGCCGGATCGATCCCGATCCGAAACTCGGACCCCGTGTTGGGGGCGGACTGCGCCTTGATCGCGATGAGGGGGAACTGGAGGCAGGGAATCGGCTTGGCGCTGGGGCCGAGGCTGCTGTGGATCCGGCAGCGGTTGTCGTCAGCGAGGAAGACACAACGCCCCTTGGACATACGGAGCGCATCGTCTTGGATGGGGTCGGGGATGTCCAGGTGCGCGGCGGCTCGCTCCACCTTGGCCCGTTCTTGGTCATTGTATACCGGGATCCGGACGCCCTGACAGCAGCCCCCGCAGCCTGTGCAGCGATGGCGTAGGGTGGCGTTGCCTTGGCGCGTGATGTGGGTTCGCTGGGATGACATAGGAGAGTCATATCGTAGTGGGGAGAGGTTGCAGCCGATGAGTGCCAGATCCTTTCCTTTTTACAGCACACCCCAGACCGGCTTCAAGGCCGTGCTCGGTCGGGTCAGAAGGATGGCCGGAGTACTAAAAGCCTTGACATGTCAAGTGAAAGCCTTGAGAAAACATGAAGTTCTTGCCAGGGGTCGCAGTTGCAGCTAGGTTATGTCTGGCGCAGGGCCTCGTTTCCCTTCGCCCCCGTCTCGCGGGCCTTCCATCCCATGCTCCACGCACCTTCCCCCTCGGCTCCTACTCGTGACCCCCTCGCGGTTGGAGCTTCCCCAACGCCGTCCTCGCCGTCCGCGCCAACCCCCTTGGCGCGGCGGCTTGGGGGATGGGTTCGCCGGGCGACCTGGCGAGTCCTGCACCCTGACCTGCGCGAGCCCTACCTACGCCGGGTCGAGCTTCCCGAGCTGGAGCTCCTGCCCTTCGCCACACGCGATGGTTGGCGCAGCGTAGTCCATGTGCTGCCTGCGCGGCCGGGAGCATCTGGAGAGCCGGTCGTCGTCGCCCACGCGCTGGGGGTCAGCCCAGACGCCTTTCGCCTCGACGATCGAGACAGCCTCGTTGCCCATCTGCGTCGTGCTGGTTTTGCGGTCTACCTCCTCACCCATCGCGGGGATCCCTGCGCGCGGGCTCCGTCGGTGGGCGCGACCTTCGACTTCGATGACGTGCTCGAGCGCGATCTCCCGGCCGCGCTGCGGGAGATCCGAGCGCACTGCGGAGCGGCTCGTGTCCACTTCATCGGCCACGGGCTCGGCGGGCACCTTGGTTTGGCCCACGCAGGGCGCGGATATTCCGACGATCTCGCTTCGCTCACGGTCCTTGGTGCGCCGGCGCGGTTCGAGCCCTCTTCGGCGCGCTCCGAGGCCCGACGCGCGGCCCGAGCGTTGGCCTTCCTCCCGGCCCACTGGCGTCTACCATCCGCCTCGTTGGCTTGGGCGGTCGCCCCTTGGGTCCGAGATGGGGCCAGCTTGGGGCTCGACCTCGCCTCCGAGGCCCCAGGGGACCTGATGCGAAGCCTCCTGTGCCTAGGCAGCCAAGATGTGGCGGTGGGGCTCGCCCGTCAGGTAGCCCGGTGGCAGCGCACTGGGGTCTGGTCCGATCGGACAGGGCTGCTCGACTACGCAGCCACCCTTCGCGGTGCCGACGCGCCCCTCTTTGCCATCTCCGTCGCAGCCGATGGGGTCGCCTGTGCGTCGCACACGACCTCTCTGTGGGGCGCAGGCCCAACGGCGCATCTCTCTGTCCCCGGCGGACGGCACCTCGATCCCTTGATCGGCGAACGTGCTCCAGAGCAGGTCTTTGCTCCCATCGTCCAGTGGCTGGACCAGCACCGTCACCGAAGCTGGGGTGGCGTCGATCCTCACCGGCAGGGTTGACGCGTCAACGGAGGGAGCGTTAGACCTCCTGGGCGGAGGAGGCCCGATGTCGAGTCGAGAACGAATCGCCGAGAACTTCGTGCGACGCTACGGTGCGGAGCGCCTTCGAACCCTGATCGACGCCTTCGCGCAAGGGGTCTCGGGCCAAGTGATCGCCGACGAGCTCCAGGTGAGTCGGGAACGCGTTCGTCAGTGGAAGAACGCTTTTGGATCCGTCATCATGGTCTACCAGGTACACCCCGAGATCCAGCGACTCATCGCCGTGGAAGCGGGCGTGTCGTCGGATCCTTCCGAGAGGCGGTAGCCCCTGCTCCAACAGACTGCTAGCAGGCCTTATCCCTGCGACCCAACAAGGAGCTTTGCATGAGCAACCCCACCGCGACCTTCGAGACCACTCTCGGCACCTTCAAGGCCGAGATCTTCGCCGACAAGATGCCCATCACGTCCAAGAACTTCATGGATCTGGCCAAGTCCGGCTTCTACGATGGATTGCACTTTCACCGTGTCATCCCCAACTTCATGAGCCAGTTCGGCTGTCCCCACAGCAAGGATCCCAAGAGCCCCCGCGCGGGCACCGGCGGCCCGCCTCATGGAACCATCCAAGACGAGTTCACCGAGAAGCTTTCGAACGAGCCCTTTACGCTGTCTATGGCGAACACGGGGCGTCCGAACTCCGGTGGTTCTCAGTTCTTTATCAACGCGACCCACAACCGCTACCTGGACTGGTTCGATCCCTCCACCCCCTCCAAGCACCCTGTCTTCGGCAAGGTCACCGAGGGTCAAGACATCGCCACCAAGATCAACACGGCCAAGACCGACGGTCGCGATCGGCCGCTGGAGCCGATCCAGGTGATCCGGGTCACGATCTCGGAGTAGTCCGGGTCAGCCGTCTTCGGTCAGCCGTGTGAGCAGACCGTCGACCGCCCCCTCGATCTGATCCCGAACCCTTCGGTAGACGAATCGCCAGCGCCCCATCGGATCTTCGATCTCGGGGCGCTTTCCGCCGAAGGGTCCCAGGAGCTTGACCTTGGCGCCCGCCGTGGGGTCAAGAGCGTGAGCGGCGCTCGCGTGCTGGAGCGTCATGACGAGCACGTGGTCTGCCCAGTCGATGTGTGGGGGGGTGAGGCCCTTGCTGCGGTGCTCCGCGATCGAGATCCCTCGCTGACGCATGACGGCGATCGCGTTCGGAGGCGGGGCCTGACCGACGAGGTTGAGGGTTCCGGCCGAGTCGATCTCGACGGGGATGCCCCGTAGATGGGCGATCGCTCCGGCGAAGCCCGCCGCCATCGGTGAGCGGCAGAGGTTTCCAGAGCACACGAAGAGCAAGCGGTGGGGACGCTCAGGCGACATGGGGTCTCGGGGGCGGGGGGAGCGGTCGGTCAGGAGTCGAAGCTCGTAGTCGATCGGGAACCGATCGCGCCCTTATCGGATCAGCTCACGCTCTTCTTCTTCTTCTTCTTCTTCTTCTTGGCGAGCTTGGGTTCCCCGGCATCTTTGGGAGGCCAAGGGCAGTGGGTGTCGAGGATCTCGAGGATCTCCTCTCCGTAGTCGCTGACTTGCCACTTGCGCACGTCGGGGATCGCGGCCAGCTCTTCGAGGGTCGTGGGTCGAACACGGGCGATCTCTTTGAGCGTCGCGTTGCTCGCCGTGGTGATCGGGGTGTAGAGGGCGTCGCGCTTGGTCATCTCGTTGCGCCAGCGCTTGAGCTCGGCCATCGCGGCTTCGGCGGCTTGGCCGGTCAGACGGGAAGGGGGGCCTTTCCGGACCTTGCGCTTCTTTCGCTTGGGCTTGGGGATCGGCCGCTCGTCGGCGAGCCCTCGCTCGACGGCTTGGATCATGCCGCGGCCATAGCGCTTCTTCATGGAGGTCTTGCCCTTGAAGAGCTTGTCGAGCTCCTGCTCTGAAGTGGGCTGCCTCTCGGCGACTCGGACCAGAACGAAGTCGGGAAGGACCTTGAAGGGGGGGCGGTCGGAGCGGCGCGCCTGGTCGTCGCGGTACTGCCAGAGCGCCCGAAGTACGCGAAGGGCTTTGGGCTCGAGATGCTGACTCTTCTTGGTCTTGAGCCACTTGTGAGGGTCGGCCTCGCGCGGCTCCCACTTCTTTCGCTCGAGGATGCGGCACTCCTCGCGCACATGCCCCAGCCGCCCGACCTGCCGAAGCCGCCGGATGAGGATCTCGCGGATCGCCAGGAGGAAGTGGGTGTCGCCGCGAGCATATTGGATATGTTCGTCGCGCAGGGGTCGCTTGGCCCAATCGTGCCGTTGGTATTGCTTGTCGATGTGGTGACCGAAGAAGGACTCGATGAGGTCGGCGAGGCCGAAGCGGGGCTGGCCCGCCATCTGCGAAGCGATCATGGTGTCGAAGATGTTGTGGATCTCGAAGCCAAAGTCTCGCTTCATACAGAGGATATCGTAGTCGGCCCCGTGGAAGATCTTGACCTGCTCCCGGTTGGCGAAGATGCCCTCGAGGGGGGTCAGATCAGGGATGGACAGGGGATCGACGATGTAGTCGCGTTCCAGATCCGAGAACTGGATCAGGCAGACTTTCTCTTGGTAGTGGTGAAAGCTGTCGCTCTCGGTATCGACGCCGATCACAGGCGCCTTAGCCAGCTCCCGCGCCGTCTTGGCCAGCGAGCTTGCATCATCGACGAACCACAACTCCGTATCACCGAACATCTTACCTCTCTTGCGTGCGCAACTTGCCCCGTCTGCGTCTGTTGCGCCACATGCCTACGAAGGGATCTGGGGTTGACAAGGCTGGGCCGATGGACCATGAAGCTGGGCTGTGGTGGCCTCGACGCCGCCAGCAGGAGGTTCGATGCTCGATGAGAAGGCTCGCATCGCGGGCGTGGCCGAGGCGCTGCAACGCCACCTCGGCGACTGCCCGCCCACCGTGATCACGCTGGGCTCCGGGTTGGGGCCACTGGTCGAGCGATGCGAGGTCCTTGACCGCATCCGTACGGTCGAGCTCGGGCTGCCCGCCTCGACGGTGCCCGGTCACGCGGGCGAGGCGATCCGGGCCCGTCTGGGCGGCGCCCAGGTCCTCTTGCTCTCGGGGCGGGTACACGCCTACGAGGGCTACTCCATGGACTCGGTCGTACGGTATGTTCGGGCGATCCATCTATGGGGGGTCGAGCGGCTCCTGCTCACCTGCTCGGCCGGGAGCGTGCGGCATGGCCTGCCTCCAGGCACGCTGACCTTGATCAGCGATCACCTCAACCTGATGGGAAGCAACCCGCTTGTCGGTGAGAACCTTGGGGGAATCAGGTTCCCTGATGGCGCCAAGATCCACGACCCCGCCATGCAAGCGGCCCTGCGCGAGAGCGCTGCCGCGCTGGGGATCACCATGCCCTCGGCGATCTATGCTGCGTTTCTTGGTCCCTCCTACGAGACGGCGGCCGAGGTCCGTATGGTTCGTACCCTCGGCGCGGACCTCGCGGGCATGTCCACCGTCCCTGAGCTTCTGGCGGCGGCGCGGATCGGGCTCCGGGCGGCGGCCGTGGGGGTCGTCAGCAACTACGGGGCGGGCGTGGGGGATGGCGAGGTCGACCACGCGGGGGTGACCAAGGTCGCGAACCGCGCAGCAGCGCAGCTCGCCGAGGTGCTCGAGCGAGCCCTGCCAGGCCTCTGATCGGATGCGCCCCGATGGGGGCGAGCGATCAGACCCACGCGTTGTTGAGGACCTCGCCGATCCCTCCGGCGCCAGGCACGATGTAGCTGTGGGCGTCCAGGCCTCGCTCCTCGGCCCACCGTTGCCCTGGGACCTCAGCCAAGACCTCGGGTGCTGAGAGGCCGCGATCGACTCGGAGAGCGTAGACCACCACATCGGGCGCGTTCCGGCTGATCCGGGCCAGGTACTCTGGGGTGACGATGAGGTGGCAGGCGACGATCTTGCGGGGAGCTCCCGGAGGTAGGGCGCGGTAGATGTCGAGCACGTAGGCCATGGAAGCTCCGGTAGCGGCCATGGGATCGGGCACGAAGACCGTCGCGCCTTGGACGGGTCCACCGATCTTGCTACCGGCGTGGTGTACGCCGGTGACCGCCCCCGTGTCAGGATCGGATCGGCGTTGTAGATAGAGGTGATCGACTCGGACGCTTTGTGGCTCGAGGACCTCCATCAAGCCGCGCTGAAAGTGAACCGCCGGGATGATCCCGCCGCGTGCGATGTCGACGACGATGGCGCGGGCAGTGGGATCGATGAGGGTGGTCCGTAGCCGGGCCCTGGGCTCGTCCTGGGTCATGCGCGTCGGCAGGTCGGCGGACAGGGATGGAAGTTCCTGGGCCGCGAGGTGGAGCAGGATCCGGGAGCAGGCATCGAGGAGGGGCTGGGCGGCGCGGGTATCGCACTCCGGGGCGCACAAACGGGCCAGGAGCGCGTTCGCCCAGGGGTCGTCGAGGATACGGACGTTGCCGCCATAGCGGTGTTCGAGCCAGCGAGTTGGGCTGGGTTGGGCGCTGGGATGGGCCGTCGTAGACATGCAGAAGCTCCCAGGGGGGTCAGTCCTGCCTCGCCTCGAGGGTACGCAGGTCATCGGTGATGGTGCGGATCAGACGAAAGAGATCATCGAGCGTGCCACTCCGGATGAGGTGCGCCGCGAAGGCGAGCGGGACCTCGGGTTGTTCGTGCGCGGGGTGGGTCGCGAACAGCTCGTCGAGGACCGGCTCGGTCGAGGCCAGGCGGAGGGTCGGCCCAACGAGGTTGGGGTCCCCGAGGATGGGGCTGAGCTGCTGGAGGAGTCGAAGATCGGGATCGGCATCCAGCATGGGAGGGAGGAGCTCGTGGGCCCGGCTCAGGGCGCTGGAGCGGTGACCGAGCACGGGAGCGACGGTGTGCACGGCGTCCCAGGTCTCGTCGTAGGTGGTGGCGGGCAGGAGGAGAGGCTGGAGGCGCTGCCAGCCGGTGCGCCCCTGGTCCTGCTCGACGAGCCATCGGCTGACCGCCAGGAGATCGCTGAGGTTGGTGGCGGGCTCGTCGCCGGCGGTGACCCCGAAGTCTTGCGGACGGTTCATGACCGGGACCAGGTTCACCGCATGGTTGAAGGCAGGTGAGGGGCCCATGTCGCGGACCAGCTCATCGAGGGGATAGACGACGTCGTGCGCCCACGCCGCGGCGAGAAGATCGACGACGTTGGGCACCTGATCCTGATCGCCGTGGTGCAGCACATGGAGGATCCGGATCAGGGTGTGCGTGAGGTGCCGGGTCTGCGGGATCCCGAAGAGGTCGAGGGCCTGGAGGTCGAGCGCGACCTGGGGAGTCAGCGCAGAGCAGGCCTGGGAGTCGGCGATCGCGTTCAGCACGCCCTCGCCGACGCCCGACCCGAGGACCGAGCCGACCATGCCCGCGGCGCTCTGGACGTTGTCGGGGTCTTGGTCCGCGAGCACCCGGAGCAGAAAGACCGCGAGGTTGCCGAGGTTGAACTCGAAGGTCGAGCCGAAGACGGTGACGCGGCAGTCCATGGGCTGGTTGGTGTTGTGGATCAACCGCACCAGCGAGACCAGGGCGGAGTCCTGGCCGGGTTGTACGAGCTGGCCCTCCGCGTTGAGCTCGACCAGCAGAGTGAGCTGGCGGGGGGCGTGCTCGAGATGGCCTTCGTCGTACAGGGCGACGAGCTCTGCGGGGAGCTGGGTGCGGACGGTCAGGTCGTTGACCATGGGATCGACCATAGGGGAGACGACCTCGACGAAGTCGCCCCCCGCGCGGTGCTGCGAAGCGGCGTCGACCAGATCACGGAGGCTGTCGCCTGAGGCCCCGACCCAGAGGTCGTTGTCAGGGGAGCGCGTGGAGACGATGGCGCGGCCCAGCTCGGGCAGCAGGCCGCGGAGGGGTTCGCGCACGGAGGGGTGCTCGGAGGCGGACCATGCGGTGACGGTTCGGATCCAGCGGTGGGTCTCGGGGTCGACGAGCAGCTCGCTCACGAGATCGGTGGTCTCGGGGTGCTCGTAGAGCGCCGTCGTGATGACCGGCACCACGGGCCGGAGGGGCGCGATGGCGCCACCCTGCAGGTTCGCGGGGGCGTGCAGGTCGAAGCTCTCGCGGCGGACGTTCACGTGATGCTGGCCATAGAGCAGCTCAAGCACCAGGTCTTGGCTGTGGGTGATGGCCGAAGGAGGCATGTCGACCACACCCATGAGACCTTGGGCCAGCTCCATGACGTCGACGTCGGCTTGGGGCATGGCGTTGACCGCCCGAGCGAGCTCGATCCCCGCGGGCACGCCATCGCGGGACGGGCTCTCGAGGGCGTCGACGGTGCGCTCCAAGGCGCGCAGGTGCCCGTGGTGGTTCAGACAGGCGAAGAGGTCGCGCAGCTCTTCGGTGTCGTCTTCGTCGAGGCCGTCCATCAGGTTGACCCGGTAGCACGGCGAGTCGGCTTGGAGCTGGGTGTACCAGGGAGGCTCGGGCTCGGCACAACCCCACAGCCCGATGCACAGCACCCCACTCAGCACGAGAGTCGGCGGAGCGGGGCGTTGAAACATGGGCAACCTCAGTCGAAGAGGAAGCGTATCCCGGTCGCGCCGATCACGCCGCCGCGGCCCCACTTTCGGAAGCGCAGGTGGCCCATGGCGTTGCCGAAGAGCTCCATGTTTCGGTTGAGCCGTACCGTGCCCCCAACGCCGAGCTCGCCGAAGACGAACTCCGTGTGGTCGAAGGTGAGGAAGCCAGAGCCGATGAGGCCGACCAAGGTGAGCTGGGCTTTCTCGGGGTCACCGATGAGGCCGCCCTGGAGGCCGACCGAGAAGACACCAACGTGGCGGATACTGTCGCGGGGCTCGACCAAGACCCGGCCCGGAATATTGGCGCTAGGGTCGGGCTGTGGACCTTCGGCTTGGTAGTATACACGAGCGATACCGATGATCCGGTCGTCTCGATCACCGAGGATGAGCTCGAGACCGAGCCCCCCCATGGGGAGCATCTGGGACTCCTTGTAGGGCCCCGTGATGCTGGGATCGGCGTCGGGGTTGACACGATGGTAGTACAGCCGCTCCTGGTAGGTGCCCCCGTTGGCGAAGACGCCGACACCGCCGGCATAGGCGGTGGAGGTCAATAGCCACGCGGAGGTAATCAGGAGCGCGAGAAGGGCATGGGCGAAGCGCATGGGCTCTCCGGAGGGGATGCGGCCCAGCCTTGTAAACCAAGTGGCCGGCCGGGTCAACCGAGGTGTGCGTCAAGAAGCCAAGGGGGCGGGAGATAGGGTGTGTCGGGGAAGCCCTGTGTTCACTCGGGCTCGGACGCTTCGTCGGCAGCAGTGACGATCAGCGGCATGGGCAGGCTATTGCCGTAGCGGTTGAGGAGGGTGACGGGGTGCTCACCTGGGGGGAGGTCCGGCACTTCGAAGACGGTGGCGGGCTCGCAGGGGTCGCAGTCGTCGGCGCAGGACAGGCAGCGTTGGCAGGTGGTGCAGCCGCGACGGGCTCGGCAGGCCTCGCAGGGCTGGCAGGCGCCCGCGTCCACGGAGACCTCGACGATCGGGGCGACCACGCCCCCGACCCGTACCTCGGTGTCGACCTGCTCGCTCATCGGCCGTCCGACCGCCGCGATCGCCTCGCCCGGTGACGCGACGTCGGGATCGAGGGTGATCTCGAGCTCACATTGGACGAACTGGGGTCGAAGATCCGGCTGGCAGGCAGCGAGCAGTAGGAGGATCAGCCAAGGTCGCAAGGAGGCTCCGGCGGGAAGTCAGATGGACTACAGATCGGTGAAGTCGTCGACGGTGTACTCGTCGGCGGCCACGCCGGTCGAGGTGGGGACCGTGTCTTCGAGGAAGGGGTAGCGCATGCCGCCCGACGTGACACGGATGCCGCGCTTCTCGTCGATGAGGGCCCACTCGATGTCGCCGTGGGTGGCGAAGGGGCGGTCCTTCTCTTTGGGCGCGGCCTCGCGCATGATGTCGATCCAGATCGGCAGGGCTGTGCGACCTCCAGTGCTGCTCACCCCGAGCGAGCGCGGCTCGTCGAAGCCCACCCAGGTCGCGGTGAGTACGTCGGGGCTGAAACCCACGAACCAAGTGTCCTTGTAGTCCTGGGAAGTACCTGTCTTACCACCGAGTTTCAGCCCGAGCTCCCGCTTGGCGTCGTAGCCTGTCCCCGTGTTGATCACGTTCTGGAGGAGCCAGTTGGTGATGGTCGCGACCTCGGGGCGCACGACCTGTGGGAAGGGTTGAGGATCGTGCTCTTCGAGGATCTGCCCGTCGCGGTCGGTGACCTTGACGATGTAGTGAGGCTGCACGAGGCGCCCGTCGGTGACGAAGGGGGAGTAGGCACGCAGCAGCTCTTCCATCGTGAGCGAGGCGCTGCCGAGGCCCATCGACATGTCGCAGGCCCGGCACATATAGACGTCGTCGGGCTTCATGAGCAGGCGGTGCCTGGTGTTGCTCATGTTCGGGTCTTTCGGCGGGTAGCGGTCCATGCAGATGGTGGACTCGGGTGTCTCGCGTACCCAGGGGCAGAGCCGGTCGTTGCTCGGGAGGGGCACGTGATCTTCGGGGAGCAAATGAGTTGGGGGCCCGCCGATGCCCAGCTTTCGCGCAAAGCGATAGAGGACGTCGTCGTTCATGCCTGGGTCCATCGACTCGAGCACCTTGACCGTGCAGGTGTTCTTGGACATGGCGAGCGCCTTGCGCAGCGTGATGTTGCCCAGGTACTCCGCTCCGTAGTTGTCGGGCTTCCAGACGAAGCCCGCGTCGGTGGTGTAGGAGGCACCGCGCACATCGGGCACGATGCTGGCAGCGGTCAGCCTCTCGGTGTCGATGGCTGCGGCGTAGACGATGGGCTTGAAGGTGGAGCCCACTTGGCGGCGTGCTTGGGTCGCGCGGTTGAACTCGGACTTTGAGAAGTCCGAGCCCCCGACCATGGCGCGGACGGCGCCGGTGTGGACGTCGTAGGCCATGGCGGCGGCCTCGACCTCGGGGATCTGCCACAGCCGGGCGACCGGGAGGTCTTCGTCGGCCGCGGGGGTGCCCTTGAGGGCCTTGGTGATCTGGGCCTTTTCTTTGGCGAGGTCCGGGGTGTCGTCGGGGAGCTGCGGATCGACGCTCGAGACATGGGCGAGCTTGACGACGATCACGTCGCCAGGTCGTATCAGGGCTCCCCCCTTCTCGACGTCGTCTTCCCAGCCTCGGACCTCGACGGTGAAGTCATCGGCGACCCGACGGCGCCACGACCACTTGGGGTTGGGCTCATAGGCCCAGGTAGACCAGGCGATCGGTACGATGATCTCGTGCGTGCCGACCCCGACGCGCAACCACTTGGGCTTGGCCTCGAGCACGACGCCCTCGTAGACCTCCTCGGGCTCTAGCCGTGATCGATCGGGGAGCGGGACCCGCAGGGCCGGAT
Organism: Deltaproteobacteria bacterium; assembly: GCA_007693595.1. Classification (GTDB taxonomy): domain Bacteria; phylum Myxococcota_A; class UBA796; order UBA796; genus REDI01. The sequence goes on from REDI01000031.1 coordinate 72,971, forward strand.
CTTCTTTGAAGCGGTTGGCTTCGCGGATCTCTTGCTCCTTCGCGTCGCGGTGCGCCTGGATCTCGGCGTCGGAGCTCAGGGTGACGAGCCCCGCGCGGCGGAAGCCCATCCGCTGGTCGACGCGGTGCACGTTGCGAACGACGGACTCCTGGGCGACGAGCTGGACGGGGAGGTCCATGGTGGTGATGACCCGGAGCCCGTCCTTGTAGACGGCATCGAAGCCGTACCGTTCCATCAGGTGGCGCCGCACCCGCTCGGTGAAGTGGGGAGCAAGGGTCAGAAAGGGGTTCTCTTCGCGAACGATCTTGATGTGTTCGTCGACGGCGGCGCGGTGCGTGGGCTCGTCGATGCTCCCCTTCTGCAGCATCTGGTCCAGCACGTAGAGCTGACGGGTTCGCGCGCGATCGAAGTTGCGGTGAGGGCTGTAGGTCGAGGGCGCTGGAGCCAAGCCGGCGATCAGCGCAGCCTCGGCGGTGGTGAGGTCTCCGACGTGCTTGCCGAAGTAGACCCTGGAAGCAGCCTCGACCCCGTAGGCGCCGGAGCCAAGGTAGATCTCGTTCAGGTAGAGCCAGAGGATCGTGTCTTTGTCGTAGACCGATTCGATCCGCTGCGCGAGGAGGATCTCTTTGATCTTTCGCTCGTAGGTCTTGTCTCGGGTGAGCAGGAAGTTTCGGGTGACTTGCATGGTGATGGTCGAGGCGCCTTGGCGCTTGGAACCGCCCATGACCTCGTTGAGGGTCGCGCGAGCCAGCCCAAAGAAGTCGACCCCCCCGTGGTCGTAGAACTGCGAGTCCTCGGCGTAGATGAAGGCGTGCCGGACGTGCTCGGGGATCTCGTCGATGGGCACGACGTACCGTCGCTGTTCGTAGAGCTCTCCCATCAGGGTTCCGTCTCGGTCGTAGACCTCGGTCACCGTTGGCGGTCGGTAGTTCTCAAGGGCATCGACCGAAGGGAGATCCTTGCTGTAGTGCTGGTGGACGAAGAAGAGGGCTCCGGCCGCGACCGCGACGCCGATCAGGCCGAGGAGCAGGGCCAGGCAGCCGAGACGCTTCGTCCAGCGCCAGACGAAGGAGCCCTTCTTGGAGGCGGGTTTTTTGGTCTCCCTGCGCCGCTTCTTGCGCGAGTTCTTGCGCGGGTTCGGCCCGCCGTCTCCCTCCGGCGCAGCGAGGGGCTTCCCGCCGCCCCGTGGCGCGGGTGGCGGGAGGGGGAGGGTGGGCTCTCCGGGCTCTTGGTGGCGGTCCTGGGGGAGGGCGGCCGTCGGCTCTTGGGCGATCGAGCTCGAGGGTAGGGCGGCCGTGGGCTCCTCGGAGGCGGTCCCCGGCACGGAAGGGGGCCGAGGCAGAGGGGCGGTGGGCTCGGTGGCGATGCTGCGAGAGCTGGTGGCCCCCCCCGCGAAGGCCGCGGGGGGAGACTCGTCGGGCACGTCGGAGTCGGGATCGCCCGCGTAGGGATCCGCCATGGAGAAGGACGGCATGGTCATGGGAGGCGGCGGCCGGCGCCGTTTGACGGGCCCGCTCGGGATGCTGTCGAGGTCGATGGAGCGCGCCGCCGGGGGGCCTTGCGGGGAAGCCAGCTCGGTCGGCTCGTGCGACGTGGTGGGTTCGGGCGGCTCGGTCTGGAGCGAGGGATGAATCGAACGCCCGAGGTGGGGCGCTGGAGGTGGTGGCGGGATCACGACCTGATCTTCGGCGAAAGTCTTGCCGCGATCGCGGAGCTTCTGGATCACGCCGGTCGGGTAGGAGACCGTCATGGCTACGCCGCAGGAGGTGCACATGATCTCGGCGCCAGGGAGCGGGTACGGCTCGGACAAGCGCGTAGGCTGGCTACACGTAGGACAGGTCAGCTTGAGGGGCATGGGAGTGGCCCAAGGCGGAGAGGGTGCGGAAAGGTCGAGCGGCGTGGAAGCATCGAACCAGAGGTCTACTAACGAGATGCGGTCGAGGGTGCGAGGTTGACAAGGGAGGTCAACACTGGTCACGGCTGATCATCTCGTCGCACCGATCGCATGTGATGGAGGTCATGTTGACGGTAGGGGCTGCGGCTCCTAGTCTGAGACAGAGGTGGCGTCGGGCGCCCTTCAGCGGAGATGGGATTGAGAACCTTGCTGACGTCGCTAGCGCTACTGGGCCTCGCCGCGGTCGTGAGCATCAGTGGGGCGGTGCTCGCGAGCTCCGAGCGGCTCGTCGACGATGAGCGCACCGCTTCGCTCACGCCCTCGATCACCAAGAGCGTGGGCTTCTCCGCACGATACGATCTTCGCAAGCTCTCGCTCCTCCACGCGACCCTCGGCGAGATCGACAACCGCTACGTCGACCTCGGCCGCGTCGACTTCGACACCATGTTCGAGGCTGCCCTGCAAGCCACCGAGCGCCTCGTGCCTACGACCCTCTTCCAGCGGGTCGAGGGGAGCTCCCTCCTTCACGCGCGGGTGGGCTACCACCACACGGTCCTCGAGATCCCGCCCATCGGATCTCGTCAGGAGCTCCAGGCGGCCTTGGCGCAGGTCGCCACGCTCATCGCGGCGCACGTCGATCCCTCCGACATCCCGGTCGACGACGATCGCGAGCCGTGGCCCGAGGTTGAGTACGCCATGATCAACGGCATGCTCAGCACGCTCGATCCTCACTCCCGCCTCCTTCCCCCCGAAGACAGCCGCGAGATGGACGTCGAGAACTCGGGCGAGTTCGGAGGCCTTGGCATCACCATCGTGCAGCGTCAAGGGCAGCTCACCATCGACTACCCGCTCCCCGACACCCCTGCTTCCGAAGCAGGCTTACAAGCAGATGACCGCATCGTTCGCATCGACGGCGAGTCCACCATTAACATGAGCCTTCAAGAGGCGGTCGGCCGCCTCAGGGGTCCGGTGGGTTCCGCCGTGCAGCTCGTCATCGAGCGCGACGCGGAGCTCGAGCCCCTCTCGGTCCGTCTCGTTCGCGCGCGGATCAAGATCAACCCGGTCGAGGGGGAGCTGCTCGATGGCGGCGTCGGGATCGTCACCATCAAGAGCTTTCATGCCAACGTCTCCTCCGACCTCGACGCGGTGCTCTCGAAGCTGGCGCGGCAGGCTCCGGGGGGCCGCCTCAACGGCTTGGTGCTCGACCTGCGCGGGAACCCCGGTGGCTACCTCTCTCAGTCGGTGGCGGTGGCGAACAAGTTTCTCGAAGATGGGATCATCGTACGCACGATGGGCCGTGGGCGAACCGACGAGACCGAGCGAGCCCGCGCGACCCGAACCCAGCCCCGTTACCCCATCGCGGTGTTGATCGATCCCTCCTCCGCCTCCGCGTCCGAGATCGTCGCGGGCGCGTTGCGCAACAACGATCGCGCGATCACGCTGGGGGAGCGCTCCTTCGGCAAGGGGTCCGTCCAGAACCTCGAGAGCTTCTTCGATGGGTCCAAGCTGAAGCTTACCATCGCCCAGTATTATACGCCGCCAGGCGATCAGAGCATTCAGTCGATCGGCATCCCGGCCGATATCGAGATCGTACACACGGTCGCCCAGTCCGGTGCCGAAGAAGGCCGAAAGATCGCGCTGGTGCACTATCGCGAGCGCGTTCGGCGCGAGGCTGACTACGAGCGGGGCCTGGCCCGAGAGCTTGAGATCATCGATCCGCCAACGTATGGCGTGCGCATGCTTCGCCCGGCCACCCTGCGGCGCCGAGGCCCGACCCTCGACCACCTGCGCGAGGATCCGCAGGTCGAGCTCGCCCGGCAGATCCTCTTGCAAGGGCAGGGGTCGGTGAGGCGCTCCGATCTCTTGGAGCGCGCCGCCCCTGTCGTCGAGCGCACGCGGCGTCAGGCGGAGCTCGAGATCATCGATGCCTTTCGGGAGCTTGGCATCGACTGGTCCGCGGGGGCCTCAGTCACCAAGGCGGATCTCGAGGTCAATCTTGATCTCGGAAGCGACCGTCAGCTCGTCGCCGGCCAGGAAGAGACGGTCTGGCTCGAGGTCACCAATCGGGGGCCGGAGCCGATCCATCGTCTCGTCGCGGTCAGCACCTCGGACTCTGAGATCCTCAACGGTCGAGAGTTCGTCTTTGGTCGGGTCGAGCCTGGCCAGACCGTGCGTTTTCCGCAGCACATCTCGCTGAATGAGGGCTATCCAACCGAGAAGACGCCGGTACGGTTCAGCTTCCGAGACATCGGGGGCGATGTGGTCGCGTCGTGGGGCGCACACCTACCCGTCGTGGGGCGGGAGTTGCCGCGTCTCGCCTGGCAGTGGGAGCTCGTGGATCGGGGGGATGGCGATGGCCGACCCAGCCCCGGCGAGCAGGTCGCGATCCTACTCACCGTCGAGAACCTGGGTCTGGGGCCCACCTCCGACGCCTTTGCTCGACTGCGTAATCGGTCAGGTCAAGCCTTGGATCTCGTCCAGGGAACTCTCGAGGTCGGTGACCTGCGGCTCCCCGACGGCTCCGCCTGCCCGATCGTCGACGCGGGGCCTGCCTCCGACGACGAGGTCGACGCTTCGCCCCCGATCTCTCCCGCCGATCTCGACGAGCCGGCCACCGAGGAGCCCGACTGCTCCCGCACCTTGCTGCCCGGCGAGACCTGGACTGGCGAGCTCCTGGTCGAGGTCCGCCGCCCAGGCGAGCTCGCGCTCGAGCTGAGCGTGGGCGATGCGCGGGCCTACGACCACGCGGCGGTCATGCGAAGCAACTTCCACCGCACCTTCACCAACAAAGACACGATCCGCTTCGCCACGGGCCGGGTGTTCCCGATCGGGCAACGCATGGTTCCGCCCGACATTGAGATCAGCCGAGCGCCGGGTCCTAAATCGCGTCGCGCCGCCGTCTCCATCTCAGGTCGGGTCACCGACGATCGAGGCTTGTCGCACGTCGTCGTCTACCACGATGATCGCAAGGTCTTCTTCGCCGATGGGGGGCAAGGTCTCCAAGCGCTGCCCTTTACCGCCGACGTCGAGCTCAAGGATGGCCTCAACACCCTCGTGGTCATCGCCACCGATGAGTCTGGCCTTACTCGAACGAGCTCGGTGGTGACATCATTTCATCCCCCCTCCGAAGTCGCGGGTACCGACGCTGCTGTCTCCACCCCCTGAGCCCGCGTGAGCGCTCCTCTCGCCTCTCCCATCCAGGGCATCTCCGATCCCGAAGCGTGGCTTCGCCCTCGGGCCCTCGTCCGGTTGGCCGTCCCCGCTGCGCTTGGCGCGGTCTTGCACAACGCCTACCGCCCCCTGGATCAGCTCTACGCGTCCTGGCTCGGTCGCGAGGCGCAGGGGGCTCTCGGGGCCTCGGTCTTCGTGCTCATCGTAGCGTTTGGGATCTGCATGTTGATCGCCGCGGGAGTCGGTCCCCTGGTGGGCCGAGCGAGCGGAGCCGGCGACGAGGAAGGACGACGGATGTGGATCGGTGCGGGGCTCCTGGGGGCGGGCGGGGTGGCGCTCGGCCTCGCCTTCACCGGCCTCTTTGCTGCGGAGGGCATCGTCGCCCTCATGGGACTTCAGGGCGAGACGGCCCATCTCGCCGTTGTCTATCTTCGGGTGCTTCTCGTCACCGGCCTCGCCTTGCCCTTCGGACCGCTGCTCGACGCCTCGTTCTCGGCCATGGGCAACACCGTCCTTCCGCTGGTCCTTCAAGGAGTGGTGGTGGTCCTGAACGCTGTGCTCACGCCGGTGTTCATGTTCGGGCTTGATCTGGGCATCGCGGGGGCGGCCTTGGGATCGACCCTCGCCCAGCTCCTCGGGGTCACGCTCGGGGTGGCCCTCCTCGCCCGAGCGGCAGACCTGCGTTGGCGTGATCTGTTCGCCGGTGGCGTCGAGCTTGGTCGGCGAGTCGTCGGCATCGCGAGGATCGGCTCTCCCGTCGCCATGAGCACCGTGCTCTACGCGGGGGTCTACTGGGCCCTGCTCGCGACGTCGATCACCCCGCTCGGCGATGCGGTGACCGCTGGCCTGGGGATCGGCTTTGGTGCCCTCGAGGCCTTTGCCTGGCCCCTTTATATGGGATGTTCGGTCGCGGCTGCCTCGCTGGTGGGCCGGTGCTTGGGGGCGGGCCGTACCGATCTGGCGCTTCGAGCCTTGAGAAGACTCCTCCCCGCCCAGGTCGGGCTCGGGGTCAGCGTGGCGCTGGTGTTCTGGCTCGCGGGCCCTTCGCTGGTCGCCCTGATCGCCGCCGACGAAGACGTCGCGGCTCAGGCGGCGACCTATGCCTTGATCCTTGCCTGGTCCCAGCCCTTCGTCTCGCTCGAGGCCCTATTTGACGGCACCTTGAACGGGGCGGGGGACACGACCGCGAGCTTCTGGACGACCGCGCCCTACAACCTCATCCGCGTCCCTTTGGCCTGGTTCTTGGCGATCGGGCTCGGAATGGGGGCGCCGGGGGTATGGTGGGCGATCAACAGCACCACGATGGCCAAGGCGGTGAGCAAGGGCCTGGTGGTCTGGCACGGGCGCTGGCGCCGGCTCGACCTGTCATGAGCCTCGGGCGAGTCCTTCGGGGAGCTCCGCCCAGGCCTGCTCGGGGGTGGCGAGGGGCTCGCGACGAAGCACGTAGGCCAGCGCGACCAAGACGATGGTGACCCCGAGCCCGAGTAGGGCGATCCAGAGCGCGGGCTCGATGTCGTCGAACTCGGTCTGGGAGGCGAGGATGCCCACGGTGGCTGCGAGGCTGTTGTTCACGAAGTGAGCCAGAATGCATGGCCAGATGGAGCCGCTCGTGAGACGAAGCCAGCCGAGGAAGAAGGCGGTGAGCACCAGGGCCGGGGACTGCACCAGGTCGGCGTGAGCCACCACGAAAGCGAGGCTGGTCACGATCAGCGCGATGCTCTGGCCGAAGATGCCGGGCGCGAGGCGCTCCAGGGCGTTCCACAGCGCGCCGCGAAAGCAGAGCTCTTCGAAGATCGGAGCGCCGATGACGATGGTGATCAGCGTCAGCGTTCGGCTGAAGGGACCTCCGCTGTTCAGCACGCGATCGATGGCCTCTAGGGCCCCTTGGTTGGCGAGATCGGGGAACGTCTCGACGATCTGGTGGGCGATCCATCCGGGAAAGAGCCCGACGAACAGGCCGCCGATGAGCGCGATCCCGAGCATGGTGAGGGAGGGTCGCCGGAGGGCAAAGCCGTGTTTGGGGCGCCAGCCCACGACGAAGACCGTCACCCCACACGCGAGGGTCCAGCTCCCGAACCCCACGAAGAAGGAGAGGAAGAGGACCTCGGCAGACAGGGCGGTTTCGAGGCTGGCGGGATCGGACAGGACCTCGGGGCTCTGCAGCAGTAGGCCGACCGCCGCGGCGGCGCCCCCCAAACAGAGCAAAAAGACGGGAGCCAGGGTGAGCAAGAGGGCGGCGACCGCCAGGGCGCTGAGCCGACTGGAGATCCAGGGGCGCTCATCGGGCCAATGACCCGTGCCTGGTATCGCCTTGCGCTCCTGTAGGCGCGGCGAGATGGCTGCTTGCCAAGGGGGGAGATCATCGCTCATGGGCTGCTCCTGACGTTCGGAGCCCTCGGCCTATCCGGTTAGTGGGGGCAGGGGCGAGCGTGAGGTCACGTCCGTCCCAGGGAGGTCGGCGTGTCTGCGCTCGTGATCCGTGGTGCTCGGGAACACAACCTGCGTTCCCTCGATCTCGCTCTGCCGCTTCAGGGGCTGGTCGTCGTCACGGGGGTGAGCGGGTCGGGGAAGTCCTCCTTGGTCTTCGACACGCTCCACGCCGAGGGACGTCGGCGCTATGTCGAGGCCCTTGGCTTGGCCGCCTCGAGCCTGCGCCGACCCGCGGTCGACCGCATCGAGGGGCTCCCCCCCACCGTGGCGCTCAGGCAGCACGAGCGCGCGCCAGGGCCGCTGGATACCCTGGGGAGCCTCTCGGGGATCGAAGCGCTCTTGGCCGTGATCTGGGCGCGGGGGGGCGTCCAGCATGATCCCCAGACCGGCGAGGCGATCCGCCCGACTTCGCAAGACGCGATCCTGCGGGAGCTCCTCGACGCGCCTGAGGGGTCGCGTTTGCATGTCGAGGCGCCGCTGCTGCCCTCCGAGGGCAGCTCCATGGTGGGTCTCCTCGACGAGCTGAGGCGGGCGGGCTTCTCGAGGGTGCGCATCGATGGGGAGGTCCGACGCCTCGACGAGATCCCCGAGCGTCGAGAGGTCGATCCTCGGGTTCGGGTCGTGGTAGATCGTCTCAAGGTCGCGCCCGACCGTCGCCCCCGGCTCGCCGAAGCGCTCCGGCTGGCGAGCGCTGCTGGACGCGGGATCCTGGTCGCGCACTTCGACGATCACGAGCGCGTGTTCGTCGATCGTCCCTTCAGCCTCTCGACGCGTCGCACCTTCCCCGAGCTTCGCCCCGCGCGGTTCTCTTGGCGCGGGGCAGGTCGATGCCGCCCCTGCGAGGGACGGGGCCAGCTCGATGGGCGGACCTGTCCAGCCTGCGGCGGGGCACGGCTCGACGAGGCCGCACGTCACGTGCTCTTCCGGGGGCACTCCCTGCCGGGGCTGCAGGCGCTCCCCCTCGCCGAAGCCCTCGCGCGGCTGCAGCCGACCGACTCCGATCCTGCCGTCGAGATCGCGCTGGCTGACGTTCGTGATCGGCTCGAACGCTTGAGAAAGCTGGGACTCGGCGCGGTCTCGCTCGACCGACGCGCCGCCTTCCTCTCGGTCAGCGAGTGGCAGCGGCTCCGGCTGGCGCGCACGACCTCTCAGGATCTCTCAGGTGTGCTCTACCTGCTCGACGAGCCGACGGCAGGCCTCCACCCCTCGCTGGTCCCGGCGGTGATCGAGCTGCTGGTCGAGCTCGTTCAACGGGGCAATGGTGTGATTGCGGTCAGCCATCGCGAGGCTCTGGTGCGCGCCGCCCAGACGGTGCTGGAGCTTGGCCCGGGTGCCGGCGCGGACGGGGGCGCGGTCCTCCACGCGGGCTCGGTCGAGGAGCTCCGCGCGGGCCAGACTCCGACTGGGCGTTGGCTGGCTGGCGATCTCGGCACCCCAAGCCCCCCTCCGGTCCAGACTGAGATCGTGGAGGTTGGGCCACTGCCCGCGCTCAGGGACCTGGTCATCGAGCTTCAGCTCGAGGGACTCACCGTGCTCGAGGGAGCCCCGGGCGCGGGCACGAGCCAGGCGCTGGTCGCCTTGGCGGCGCACGTCGGGGAGCGGGGCGGCGTGGGTGGCCTGGATCGGGTGCTGCGGGTGGAGCCCGTGCGCATCGGGAGCGCCCGCTCGATGGTGGCGACCTACGTCGGGCTGTGGGATGTCTTGCGCGAGCTCCTCGCAGCCACCACCGAGGCGTCGATCCGCGGCCTGACCTCCTCGCACTTCTCGCTCGCCACGCCGGGCGGGCGTTGCGAGTCCTGCAAGGGCACCGGCGAGGTCAAGGTCGATCTCGGGCTCCTGCCACCCGTCTTTCTCTCCTGCGAGATCTGCGAGGGCCAGCGCTTCCAAGAGGAGCTGCTCGACATCACCTGGAAGGGGCGAGACCCAGCTCAGCTCCTCCAGCTCTCGGCCCTCGAAGCCTACCGTCTGCTCGCTGGGCACCCCCGGCTCGAGCGTACGCTGCGCGCCTTGGTCGACGTAGGCCTTGGGTACGTGCCGCTGGGTCAGCCCACGCGCGACCTCTCGGGGGGCGAAGGGGCTCGGCTACGTCTGGCGCGGGAGCTGGGCCGCTCGGCCCTGGGGGTGAAAGGCGCGCTGCTCGTGCTCGATGGGCCCACCGACGGACTCCATCCGGTCGACGCCCGGAGCATGATCCGCTTGCTCCATGAGCTTGGGCGATCGGGGGCCACCGTGGTGGCGGCGTCTCACGACCCCTTGGTCCTCGCAGCGGCCCACCTTCGTGTTCCAGTCCATGGGTAGCCTGTGGATAACCTGAGGAAGACCTGGCGACGCTTGATGGATAGGTTGTGAAGATATAGTTGAGAAGGCGATTTTTTACAAGATCGAGAAACTTTGTGCTCCCGCTTGCCTGTGGACAAGAGACACACTACAGGGCGTGGTTTGGCCGCTCGGCGCGCGTGGGTTTTGAGCGGAGCGCTTCTCTTGGCGGCCCTTCGGTGTGCTGTGGAGCGCTCAGAGATGAACGCTCTGGCCAAGCGCCTGGGCGACGGCCTCCATCATGGCCTCGCCGTGGGTCGGGTGGGCGTGGACGGTGTGGACGAAGAGCTCGGCGGTGGCCTCGGCGCTGCGGGCCATGACGAAGTTCGCGATCAGCTCCGTGGCTTCGCTCCCGACGATGTGAGCACCAAGGATCTCGCCGTACTCGGGGTCGATGAGCACCTTGACGAAGCCCTCGGGCGCGCCCGCCCCTTGCGCTTTGCCGTTGGCTGCGAAGGGAAACTTGCCCACCTTGTAGGATAGTCCCTTTTTCTTGGCGGCCTCCTCGGTGAGACCTACGCTGGCGACCTGGGGGATGCAGTAGGTGCACGAAGGCATGTTGTCGTAGTCGACATCGGCGATGCGGTGCCCGGCGATGCGGTCGACGCAGACGTGGGCCTGGGCGGTGGCGGTGTGAGCCAAGGCCGGGCCCCGATCGTTGAGGTCGCCCAAGGCATAGACGCCAGGGACGGAGGTGCGGTAGCTCGCGTCGACCACCACGAAGCCTCGCTCGGTCTTGACCCCGAGCTCCTCGAGGCCGAGATCTTCGGAGTTAGGGGAGATCCCCAGGGCGACGAGCACGCGGTCGGCACGCAGGGTCTCGCCATTGTCGAGCTCGACGACGGCTTCGTCGCCGTCTGCCTGGGCGGATCGCGCGAGGGTGCCTAGCTCGAAGCGGATCCCGGCCCGACTCAGGTGGCGCCGTACTTCTTTGCCGATCTCGCGGTCTTCGAGCGGGAGGACCTCGGCTTGGCCCTCGACGACGATGACCTCGGTGCCCATGGCGTTCATGAAGTAGGCGAACTCGAGCCCGATGGCGCCAGCGCCGAGGATCACTATGCGCTCGGGCTGCTCCTTCGAGACGATCGCCTCGCGGTAGGTCATGACCTTCTCTCCGTCGACCTCGATGCCAGGGAAGGTGCGGGCCCGCGCGCCGGTGGCGAGCACGATGTGCTTGGCGGTGAGCTCCTGAGCGTCGCCGTCTCGAGGTTGGAGCGTGACGTGCCCCTTGCCCGCGAGCCGAGCGGTGCCCTCGAGGTGGTCCACCCCGTACTTCTTGAAGAGGGAGGCGACCCCCTTGTTGAAGCGGCCCGAGACGGTGCGTGAGCGATCGACGACCCGCCCGAAGTCGACGCTCACGTCGCCTGCGCGGAGGCCGAAGTCGCTCGCGTGGCGCATTTTGTTCGCGAGCTCGGCGGTCTTGAGGAGGGCCTTGGAGGGGATGCACCCCCAGTTCAGGCAGACTCCGCCGAGGAGTTCTCGCTCGATGCAGGCGGTCTTGAGTCCGAGCTGGGCGCCGCGGATCGCGGCAGGGTAGCCGGCGGGCCCGGCGCCGATGACGATCAGGTCGTAGGAGGTGGACACGGGAACGCTCCGGGAGAAGGGGAGTCGATGCCGTAGCGCCCCACAGCGAGGCGGCAAGCTCACTCGCCGCTGTCGGCGATCCCCGTGACGGACTCGCAGCGTAGGATCAGTCCCCCTCGAAGCCCTTGGGGTACTCGATGTGGATCGGGCCTCCCGTCTGGAAAGGCCCGGCTCGGCCCTGTGCAGTCGGGGTGGGCATACTCGATGGCGCGGCGCCGGCTCAGGTCTGGGGAGGAGTGGCCCCCGGCGACCTGCCGGCACGCGCGCTCCCAGGAGAGCCCCTCGATGCCCCTTGGATCGACACACTGTGACCAGGCACCCTGCCCGGGTCCGGTCTCGGCCAGCTCGCGGCGCCCCTGGACCGAGAGCTCTGGTCGCCAGCCAGCGGGAAGATCGGCGGGATCTCCAAGGTCGACCAGCCCGCCGTCGTCCATCCACTGCTCGGCTTCGTCCTGCCAGTGAGCGGGGGTGGGCGGCGGGACAAGCCCGTTCGGGACGGATCCGCGCACACACGCGAGAAGAAAGAGCGGTATCCAACGAGAAATCATGAAGACCTCCTGGCTGAGAGGCCCCGATCTAGGATCTTCGGGCGAGCCTCAGCCACTACCCGGACTTCATTTCCGGAGGGCTGTTGTCGTGCTCTAATCGAGATCTTCGTCCGCGCTGAGGCTCGAGGCGGTCCGCCTTGCTAGAGGAGCAAGAGGGCGGGGCTCTCGACATAGCGCCGCAAGACCTGGAGGAACTCGGCGCCGGTCGCGCCGTCGATGACGCGATGGTCGCAGGTCATCGTGACCTTCATGCGCCAGGCGGGCTCGAGCTCGCCCTGGTCGTTCACGACGGGCACGCGCTCTAGGGCACCGACGGCGAGGATCGCGCTGGCGGGCGGGTTGATGATCGCGGTGAACTCTTCGATGCCGTACATGCCAAGGTTGCTAATCGTAAATGTGTTGCCCTGGTACTGTTCAGGCTTCAGCTTGCCTTCTCGAGCGAGGCCAGCGAGCTCGCGTACCTGGTCGCCGATCTGGGCGAGCCCGAGCTGATCGACGTTGCGAAGGACCGGGGTGATCAGCCCATCGGGCAGGGCCACGGCGACTCCGATGTCGACGGAGCCGTGGCGCGTGATCGCCTTGTCGCCCCAGCTCGCGTTGACCTGGGGAGACTCGGCCAGGGCGCGTGCCACCGCCTTGATCAGCATGTCGTTGTAGCTGACCTTCGCGTCGGGGGCCTGGGTCTTGAGGCTCGCGCGCAGCGCGACCATGCCGCCCATGTCGAAGGACACCGTAAGGAAGAAGGTGGGGATGTCTCGGTGGCTCTCGAGGAGGCGCTTGGCGATGGTCTTGCGCATGGGGGAGTTGCGTACCTGCTCATCGGCGCGGCTGGTGCCGGGGGCCGCCGGGCGCGCGGGGGCCTCGAGGACGTCAGCCTTGACGATGCGGCCGCCGGGGCCGGTGCCCTGGAGCTTGTTGAGATCGATGCCCTTGTCGGCGGCGATCTTGCGGGCCAGCGGGCTCGCGGCGACGCGCTCGGCGGTGGTGGCCGCGCCGATGTCTCCGGGGGGATCCATGAAGGCGGCGGAGAGGGCGCGCCCTTGCCACTGTCGGGTGATCGAGACCTTCTCGGCTCGGCGTGGGGGCGGGGCCTTCTTGCCCTCATCCCCGGCCTTGGGCTCTCTTGGCTCTTCGGCCTCTTCAGTCTCTTCATCCCTTGCTTCTTGGGAGGGAGAGGAGGGCTCTTCGTCGTCGCTCGCGTCCCCACCGCTGGGCGACCCTCGGTCCTTTTGCGCTTCGAACGCTTTGACCAGCTCGCTGATGTCTTCGTCGGCGGACTCGCCGACGATCGCGATCGGGTAGCCAGCAGGGACTTCGTCGCCCTCTTCGATCAGGTGCTTGATCATCACCCCCGCGTCGAAGATCTCGGCGTCCATGTTGGCCTTGTCGGTGCCGACTTCGGCGATCACGGTCTGGGGCTCGAAGGACTCGCCCTCGGCCACCCGCCACTCGACGAGGGTGCCGAGCTCCATGGTGGGCGAGACGGCGGGCATCTCATAGAACTGGGCCACGATGTGCTCCTGGGTTGCGAGGGCGAGAGGGGCTCACCGATTGCAGACGGCTCGTGCCGCTTGGATGATCCGGGCGACGCTCGGTATCACCAGCTTCTCGAGGTTGGTGGCGTAGGGTTGGTTGAGGTCGAGGTTGGTCACGCGCAAGATCGGGGCGTCGAGGGCGTCGAAGCAGGCCTCTTGTACGCGGGCGGAGATCTCGGCGGCGATGCCGGCGAAGGGGAAGCCCTCTTGCACGATCACCATGCGGTGCGTGCGGGCGACGGCGTCGTACAGAGCCTGCTCATCGAGGGGGCGGATGGTGCGAAGGTCGAGCACTTGGGCGCTGATCCCGTACTCTTTCTGGAGCACATCGGCGGCCTCGAGGCAGCTGAAGATCTGCTTGTTCCACGACACCAGGGTCAGATCGGAGCCCTCGCGCCGCGTGACCGCCTCGCCGAGCGGGATCAGGGTCTCGTCGTCGGGCACCTCGCCCTTGACGCCGTAGGCGAGCTCGGACTCCATGAAGATCACGGGGTCGGGGTCGCGGATCGCGCTCTTGAGCAGGCCGTAAGCGTCGGCAGGGGTGGAGGTGGAGACGACCTTGAGCCCTGGGAAGTGTGCGAAGATCGACTCGAGGGCCTGGCTGTGCTGGCTGCCGAGGTTCTCGGCCGCGCCGTTTGGACCGCGGATCACCATGGGCACGGTGTACTGCCCGGCGGTCATCTGCACGATCTTGGCGGCGTTGTTGATGATCTGGTCGTAGGCCACCAGGCTGAAGTTCCAGGTCATCACCTCGATGATCGGGCGCAGACCGGCCATGGCGGCGCCCACGCCCAGGCCCACGAAGCCGTTCTCGCTGATGGGGGTGTCGATGATCCGACGCTCGCCGAACTCTTCGAGCATGCCTTGACTGACCTTGTAGGCGCCGTCGTAGTTCGCGACCTCTTCACCCATGAGGAAGACGCGATCGTCGCGCCGCATCTCTTCGACCATCGCCCTGCGCAGGGCCTCGCGTAGCTGAAGCTGCGCCATCTCAGGCCTCCACGTTGTCGTCGTCGCCCGCGTCGGGGGCGTAGGTGTAGTCGTAGAGCCGTGCCGGATCGGGATCGGGCGAGCTCTCTGCGAAGTCGTAGGCGTCTTGTGCGATCTCGTTGACCTCGGCCTTGACTTGGTCGAGGGTGTCTTGGTCGACCCCCATGGCGGCCAGGCGGTCGCGGACGAGTTCGAGGGCGTCCTTTTTCTTGACGTCGTCGAGCTCGCCCTTTTTTCGGTACTTTGCGGGGTCGCTCATGGAGTGGCCGCGGTAGCGGTAGGTGACGGCTTCGAGGATGACCGGGCCCTCTCCGCTTCGGGCGTAGTCTACGGCGCGCTTGACGTTGTCGTAGACCTCGGCGACGTCGAAGCCCTGAAACTGCCAGCGCTTCATGCCGACGCCGTCTCCACGCAAAGACATATCTTGCAAGGCGCTGTATCGTTCGATCGAAGTGCCCATGGCGTAGTAGTTGTTCTCGCAGAGGAAGACGACGGGGAGCTTCCAGAGCTGGGCCAAGAGCAGGGACTCGAAGAAGGCGCCCTGTTGGGCTGCACCATCGCCGAAGTAGACGAGCGAAACCTGCTCGTCCTGGCGGTAGCGCGCGGCGAAGGCTGCCCCGGTCGCCAGCGTGAGGTGGCCTCCGACGATGCCGTATCCACCCCAGAAGTTGCGTTCACGGTCGGCGAGGTGCATGGAGCCGCCGACGCCCTGGGTGATTCCCGTGCCCTTGCCGAAGAGCTCGGCCATGACGGCGCGCGGCGAGGTGCCGCGGGCGAGGATGTGGCCGTGCTCACGGTAGGCGCTGACCACGACATCGGTGGGCTCAAGGGCAGCGGAGGCGCCGACGGCGACTGCTTCCTGGCCGATGTAGAGGTGGCAGAAGCCTAGGATCTTTCGCTGGGTATAGGCCTTGGCCGCCAACTCCTCGAACCGGCGAATGAGCGCCATTTGCCGGTACCACTCAAGGAGCTCATCTCTGCTGGGCTCGTAGCTCGTCTCGCCTTCGCTCATGCGGGCTCCACGCGGAATAAGGGGGAGGTCATGGCGTAGCAAAGGGGGAGGCGCGGGGCAACCGCGCACACGAAGCGGGGTGTCTGCGCTACCGTAAGCGCTCGATCTCGGGGTCGGGTTCGCAGACGTAGGGTGCGCTCAGGTCGCAGCGGACATCGTTCCATCGGCCGTTCCAGGGGTACATCTGCACGCAGTGCTCCTGGCCCGTGAGGTTGTTCGGCTCGAAGGTGTCCCAATGGTCGTAGGTGAGTCGCTCTCCGCTCACCCAGCGCCAGTCGCGGTCCCCGTCGGGAGGATCGGCGAAGAGGCCGATCCAGCCCGCGCCCCTGCGGGTCTCGTTCAGGAT
Organism: Deltaproteobacteria bacterium; assembly: GCA_007693595.1. GTDB lineage: Bacteria > Myxococcota_A > UBA796 > UBA796 > REDI01. The sequence goes on from REDI01000031.1 coordinate 88,797, forward strand.
GCTCCGTACGCGCTCGTTGGTGGCTTCGTCGTGGATCACGGTGAGCTGCATGCTGTAGTCTTCGCAGTGGGCTTGGGCGAGGTCGAAGGTCTTGCCGTCGGCGCACGCGCTGAGGATGTGTTCGTCGAGGGTACGGATCAGAGGACAGGGGCAATCCTCTTCGGGGTCGAAGGCGCGCCCGTCGCAGTTGCGATCGACGGCGTCGCACCGTTCAGGGGCGCCGGGGTAGATGGTGGGGTCGTCGTCGTCGCAGTCCACGTCGGCGGTGAAGCCGTCGCCGTCACGGTCGATGGCGCTCAGGTCACTCCCCTCGCTGAGTTCGTCGGTGTGGGGATCGGCTTCGCTCGGGGCAGGGATGGAGCGCCGCTCGTCGTCGAGGGAGGTCGAACAGGCCACCAAGAGGAGGAGAAGGAGCCGAGACCTCATGGCAGAGACCAGGTGGCGGGCTCGGCGGTGAGGGACATGGCGCTCGACACCGCCCGCTCGTCTTCACCGAGCTCGATGTCTGCGATGGCCGAGAGGCCTGCGAACCTTCGGAGGAGGTCAAGCATCTCTTCTTTGGACCGGGAGCCGACCCCCTCGGGCGGGATCAGGTCCGCGAGCACGTCGTCGACCAGGCGCTCGGAAGGGATGAGGCCCGTCACCATGCCCTCGAGCTCTTGATCGATCGCTCCGTGAACCCGCATGTCGACCATGGGGACGTCGGAGAGGGGCTCGTCGGGGAGGAAGGGCACGGTCAGGATCGCGGCGTCGGTCTGAACGAGGAAGTGCTGGGCGATATTGCCGTAGTCGCCCGTCAATCGCGTGCGTGGCTCGCCGTCGTCTTCGAAGGAGATGGGGTCGATCACGTTCTCACCCTCGGTCTCGGCCCAGGGGAGGCCGGTGAGGACGTCGACGGTGAGGACGCCTTCTTGAACCGAGACGTCGAGGAGGAGGTTCAGCTCCCCGCTCTCGATGGAGGCCTCGACCTGGGCGTTGAAGCTCTCGGGGGAGAGGTCGATCTCGCTCATGGCTGCGTTGGCCGCGTTCAGGGCGTTGGGGAGGTTGTTGTCGGGCTCGCCGTCGCCGTTGAAATCGTCGCCCTCTTCGGTCGAGAGCAGGACGAGCGAGGTGACCCGATACTGACCGACGCTGAAGGTCGCGGGTTCTTCGGACGATTCGCTGCCTCGATTTGCGCTATCGCTCCCGCCGTTGGTGCACGCGCTGACCATGAGCGCTACGCAGCCCATGAATACCCTTCGCCTCATGTGGACTCCTTGATGCTGCGCGGGGGCCCCGCGCCAAGTCCACGCCGCATAACCTTCTCGGAGGCTCCTTGTCTCTTTTAGAACTACTTCAACGAGGCGACGTCGACGCCTTCAACGCAAGCCGATCCCTGCGCGATCGCCCCGATCTCTTCGCCGCCGATCTGGCCGAGAAGCGCTTGGTCGGTGCCGACCTCTCCGCAGCCAAGATGGCGAAGGCCGATCTGACCGGGGCCGATCTCACCGACGCCACCCTCGCGCGTGCGGATCTCTCGGGCAGCGATGGCACGGGCGTCGATCTCACCCGCGCCCTGGCCCTCAAGGTCAAGCTCCGAGGAGCATGGTTCGACAGAGCGATCCTCGAGCATGCGGACCTCACCCGCGCCGACCTCACCGAGACCGTCCTCGCTCAGAGCTCGGGTGAGGGGGTGCGTCTCTCGGGGGCGAGCCTCCGGCGGGCCGACTGCAAGGGCGTGCGCTGGCCTTCTGCGGATCTGGCCGAGGCGCGGCTGCATCAGTGCGACTTGACCGACGCCGATCTGCGGGCCGCGGACTTCACCGAGGCCGTCGCGACCGAGGTGGTCTTCGAGAACGCACGCCTCGACGGGCTGATCGGTCCTCGATCCAACCTCGCCGAGAGCCGCTTGACCGGGGCCAGCCTGGTCGGAGCCGACCTGCGCGAAGCGAACCTCAGCCAGGCTGATCTGACGAGGGCGAAGCTTCGCGGCGCGGATCTCTCGCGTGCCAACCTGACCGACGCGACGCTGACGGACGTGGATCTGCGCGAAGCATGCCTGGCGGACGCCAACCTTCAGGGCGTCGACCTCTCCTCTGCGCAGCTCGAGGGAGCCGATCTCTCGGGGCACGATGCGCGGGCGCTAGGGCTCTCTGAAGAGGTCCTCGTCACGCTCTCCGCGTGGGGTGCTGCCGTCGCCGAAGACGCCCCCATCGTGGTGTCCGAGCCCGCCTCCGCGCGGCATGGGGATCGCGTGGCCCTGCTCTGGCTCAACCCCGACACCGACACCCTGAGCACCCTTCGCTGGGCGGTGCTCGGTCCCGACGCCGCGTCCCACGGGGTGCTCGCGACCTCGGCCGAGGGGGTCGTGGCCCGCATGGTCGTCCCGACCTCCGACGGCTTCATGCTGCTCGCGCTGATCCAGCGACCGGGCGGGACCTCGCTGCACCAGGTAGACCTCAGCTTGGACGGCGTCGCGGGCGTGCCTCGCAACGCGGAGCTGCGCTACACCCCGGCCGTGGTCCCGGTGGTCGAGCCCATCGAGGGTGGGATCCGGCTGACCGGGCTGTCGCGTCGTGGGCCGGCGATCGTGGTGCAAGCCCTGCGAGGAGGCGAGGTCGAGCTGCTCAGCAGCGCCCCCGTGCCGACCGCATCGGGGTTCTGGAGCGAGCACTCCGCGGTGGTCGCCACCCGAGGTGGGGTGGTGATCCCCGTCATCGACGGCCGAGTGGGCGATCCCGTTCGCACGCCAACGGGCTTTCCGGGCCGCACCGCCAAGGTCATCGAGCAACAGGGGGAGCTGGTCGCGGTCTGGTTCGAACCGAACGGCGTGCCGGATGAGCCCGGTTGGATCCGCTGGGCCGTCCTGGGCGGTCGAGGCAAGCCCGAGGTCCACACCCTGCACCGCGCCATGCGGCTCAAGAGTCTCGCGGTGGCGCCGAGCGTCGAGGGGGTCCAGGTCGCCTGGGTCGAGGCGCAGGATCTCCTTGTCTCTTTGACCTACCGGGCGACCCTGCCGGGTGAGGGGGCCAGGTTCCTTCAGGCCGCTGGCGACGCGGCGGCCGAGGTCCAGTGGGCGCGGCCCGCGCCGGGTCACCTGCCCGCCTTGATCGTCACCACCCTCGAAGAGCAGGTGCTCGTCCTCGACCAGGATGAGCGACTGGCTGTTTTTCTGTCGTAAGAGCGGAGCAGGGCGCCGGGGCCTCTGTGGCGCGAGGCCCTGGGATCAGCCCTGCAGGAACATCGCGCTGTGGTGTAGGGCATCGAGCGCTAGGTCCACCGCCTCCTCGATCGAGGGGCGGTCCTGAACCGGCTCACCCTCAACGAGGATCTCGGCCTTGCCCTGTGCGAGGTCTTGGGCCAGGTGGTCGGCCAGCGCGCCGGGGTCGCGCGTGCCATCGCAGTGACGCAAGACACACTGGGCGCTGCGGGGCATCTCGATGCTCTCGTGGCGGAGGTTGGTGACCCGAGGCCGGTGCTCCGCCTGGAACCGCGCGATCTTGGTGGCGCGGGGTCGCGTGGGGAGCGCTGCGGCGATGCCCATGTCGTGGGCGAGGGGCAGGATTAGTCCCCGCGCGGTCAAGCCCAAGAGGATCTTGCCGACCGCAGCGCGGCGCTCCCCGACCCTCTCGACGATCTCGTCGAAGGGAAGGAGCCGAGGGGCCGTGTCGCTCAGCGTGTCGAGGATCGCGCGCTCCACGGCGCTGGAGGTCTGAAAGCGCAGGCCCTTGGAACTCTGATAGCCCCCGTCTTTTGTTGGGCGAAGCGCGGTATGAAAGTAGAGGCCTTCGAGGCGCCGCCAGTGGACCTCGCGATCGATGACCCGCTCACGATGCACGAGCAGGCTGCGGCGAAACATTCGGTGCGTGGCGAGGTCCCGCAGCTCCTCGCTGGCGGCGAGGCTCGAAGCAAGACCCCGGAGGCGCTGTTCGGAGACATCGCCCAGGGGGGCGTGGATCGCCAGGCAGGCATCGCCCAGGTAGGAGAGCTGGGCTTTGCCGAAGGCGCGGTGCAGATCCGAGAACCACATGGGCTCGTTGAGGGGCGCGAGGTGCTCGTAGAGCAGGTAGCTGTCGCTGGCCTTCTGTAGGGCGCGCAGCTCCTCGGTCAGAAAGGGTCCGAAGCCCGCAGTGTCGCGTTGGGCCGCGTCGGCCCAGAAATCGAGCACGCGTCGTGCGGCGTCGATCTTCTCGCGGGGAGGGAGGGTTGGATCGACGTGGCGCAGGAGGCCGGCGCGAAGGGTGCCGCGGCTGCGCCAGCCAGGGAGCATGTTCGTGCTGAGGAAGGCGACCCCATGGGCGGCGAGGTGCTGGCGGAGGACCCGAAGGATCGCCGCGCGCACATCCGGGGGAACCCAAGAGTAGACCCCATGGCAGACGATCAGATCGAAGCGCCCGAGTTCGCTTGAAAGGTCGCGAATATCGCCGGCCATGAGCTGAACATTCTCAAGCCCCGTAGCGTGGACCATGCCCTCACCGACTGCGATCTGGGCGCGGGAGAGGTCGAGGCCGATGTAGCGACCTTCGGGGTCGCGTTCGGCCATCGGGAGCAGGTGGGAGCCGCAGCCGCAGCCCAGGTCGAGCACGCGCAACCCTCGGTGCGCGCGCATGGGCGCGCCGTGGATCTGGGCCACGGCGGCGACCGTGCTCGGGTGGGCCTGGGGGAAGCTGTATTCGTCGTAGAGGATGTCTTCGTAGTCGCTCACGTCAGCAGCTCAGTCCGCCGTCGACCACGAGCACCTGGCCGGTGATGTAGCTGCCACCTGGCCCTGCCAGAAAGCGGACGAGCGGAGCGATCTCGTCGGGTCGACCTAACCGTCGCAGGGGAATGTGTTCCTGGGCGGTCTGTAGGACCTTCTCGGGCAGCGCCGCCGTCATGTCGGTCTCGATGAAGCCCGGCGCCACGGCGTTGACCCGAATGTTCCGCCGCCCCATCTCTTGGGCGAGGCTCCGGGTGAGGGCGATCAAGGCGGCCTTGGAGGCGCCGTAGTTGGCCTGGCCCGCGTTTCCACGCAGCGCCGCGACGCTCACGAGGTTGACGATCACGCCCGCGCGCGCCCGCGCCATGAGGGGGAGCGCCTCGCGGATCAGCCGGAAGGGGCCTGTGGTGTTGACGTCGAAGACCCGTTGCCATTGCTCGTCGCTCATGCGCATGACCAGACCGTCGTCGGTGATGCCGGCGTTGTTGACCAGGATGTCGAGTCCGCCCCGATCGACACACGCCGCGATGAGCGCCTTGGCGCCCTCGAGGGTGGCGACGTCGGCTTGCACTGCGATCGCACCCTCGAACTCGGCGGCGAGGGTCTGGGCCGCTTCGGCCGAGCCGCGATAGTTGAGCACGACCTTCGCGCCGCCTTCGGCCAGCTCCCGAGCGATCGCCGCCCCGATCCCTCGACCTGCGCCGGTGACCAGCGCGACCTTTCCCGACAGCTCCATGAACACCTCCGGCAGGCGGGGTATAACGTGGCCCCACCCCCCTTGAGCGCAACAACCGCTGGAGACGACATGAGCGAGCCCTCCCCGCAAGACGCCGACCGAGCCCAGGCCGAGCCGACCCCCGACGAGCCCGGAGCCCGCCGGTCCCAGGCGCCCGACAATCTGCCTCCCCAGCTCCAGAACCCGCACGCCAAGCACGAAGGCGCGGTGGCGTCTCGTCCGGGCTTCCGCAACCCCACCAACAAGCGGTCGAAGAAGCAGAAGAAGCGCAAGCGCTGAGGTCCGAGGGGCGCCCCGCCAGCAGGCGGCTAGAGCGCGTAGCCGGGTAGGGTCTGCAAGTCGCCGAACGTGTGTCGGTACTGCTCCTGCGCGCCCGGTACGCCGTCGTGGGCCAGCCGGAGCAGATCTCGGGCTGCAGCCCGGCGGAAGCTTCCGAGTCGCTGTTCTCTCGCCTGGCGATCCGCCTGGCGGTACTGCTCGTCTGCGCGCTCCACGTCCCCTTGGACGAGCAGGCAGAGGCCGAGGTTGTAGCGCGCGAAGACGAGCGAGGGCTCGTCCTGGAGCGCTTGGCGCGAGTCCGAGACGCAGCCGTTTGGATCGCCGGCGAGCAGCTTGCCCCATCCTCGATTGCCTCGCCAAGACGCCGGAGCGATCGAGGCCAGATCCGCCGGCCGGACCCACCAGGGCTCCTCGCGGGCGAGCCACTCTCGGGCGAGGCGCTCGGCGCGGTCGGGCTCGCCCGCCTGCCAGGCGAGCTGCGCTTGGTGCAAGGCGACGATCCGGGTGGACTCCAAGGCGCTGAGGGCGTCTCTCGGGCGCCCGGCCTCTTCGAAGATGCGGGATCGGCTCACGCGCAGGGGGTCGAGGCGGTCGGCGGGGGTGACCGACCGCAGGGCATCGTTCAGCGAGAGGGCGAGCTCGACTTGGCCTGCTCCCGCCAGGATCTCGGACAAGGCCAGGGCGCGAGCCCGAGCGCTCGGATCGTCGAGTGCAGAGTCGGACAGGGGGCCGCCGTCTCGCACGGCCGCAGCCAGGGTGAGGGCCCGTCGAAGGTCGTCGTCGAGCCCGTGGAGGTCAGGCAGGGGCGTGCCCTCGCTCAAGGCGAGGAAGGCGGCGACGTCTGGGGCAGGATCGGTCTCGTCCCAGGCCGCGGGCTGAGCCGCGATCCCGGCTGGGATGCGCTTCCAGGTCCCTGAGAGGCGGCTTCGGACGACGTCGGCGGTGCCGATGACTCGGGCGCTGACGATGACGCCATCCCGCTCGACCAGGAAGCGCTGGCGCACGAGCCGGTCGGTCGGGGAGAGGGCGTCGAGGATCGTGGTGGGGCGGGGGCTGGGACTGGCGCTCAGAAAGGGGCCGTCGGGGGTGCTTCCGGTCTCCCAGGGGAGCTCCGGGCTGCCGCGCAGCACTCGCAGGACGTCGAGGTCTAGCGGCTCGGGGTGCCCCGTTGGGCGCGCTTCATAGTGGACTTGCAGGCCATCGCGGAGAGCGTCGCCGGCGATCACGACCCTCGCGCCGTCTGGACGCCGCTGCAGGGACGGAGGCCCGGCGGATCCGGGGAGGGGTACCGTGAGCGCGCCATCGTCGAGCACCACGTCGCGCACGCGGCCCTCGGGTTGCTGGAGGATCCACGGCTCGCCGAGGGAGATGGCGACGAGTATCGAGACCGTGGCGGCGGCGGCGAGCGCGGCGGTGAGGGCGTACCAGGCTGGAGGGGTCTCGATCTGGGTCGGGCCCTCGGAGTTGGCGTTGCCCGTCGATACGCCGAGGGTGATCAGGCCAGAGAAGACCAGTCCGAAACCGGCGATCGCCCCCCCGAGGTGCGCCAGACCGCCCACGAAGGGGAGCAGGGAGATCCCCAGGATCAGCAGGCCGTTGATCCACGCTTCACGCCAGAGCAGCCTTCGGATCCTCGGAGGCACCAGATCGGGGCGCCGCAGGACCAGGGCCCCTTGGGCTGCGAGCACCCCGAGCACGCCGGTCGAGGCGCCCACCGCGATGTCTCCTGGGCTCGAGAAGGCCTCGTGGAGCATCGAGCCGCCGATACAGGAGAGCAAGAAGAGGATCGCGAAGCGGTGGGGCCCGAGCATGGCCTCGAGGCGTCGGCCCAGGATCCACAGCGCCCAGGCGTTGAGCGCGATGTGCCACCAGCTCGCATGCAAGAAGGCCGCTGAGAGCCAGCGCCAAGGCTCCCCCGAGAAGAGCCCTTCGCCAGTTAGGGCGCCCATGCGCACTGCGCCGGGGCCGGTGGTCGCGTCCCAGCTCATCTGCAGGAGGTAGCCGGCGGCGATCGCCACGAGGAGCAAGCGGGTCGCCCACGGGGTCGCGGCGAAGAGACGACGGCGGAAGTCGGCGTCGGCGACCATGGCCCGGAACTCGTCGACCGCCTTGCGCTCGAGTCGCTGCTTTAGCTGATGCAGGCCGCGAAGACGCTCCAGCTCGGGCCGCTTGAGCCATCGTCGTAGGGCGCGGACGAGGGGCTGGGTCTGCCCGAGCGCCCCGGCTCGGGCTCGCACCCTTCCGTCGGCACCGAGGTGGTAGACGTGGCCTTCCGAAGCGCCGGGCATGGCCTTGGTCGCGCGCTGCCAGGTGCTCTGATCGCCCCCGACCAGCAGAAGATCGGTCCGAGTCCGCGACCACCGACCCGCCGCAGCCGCCAGGCGCCACTGCTGCACCGCATCGCCAACCTCGCCCCCCTCGGGGCCGACCCAACGCACCTGGAGCTCGCGGCCCTCGATCTGAACCAGCGCGAGGGTGGCGTGGAGCCAGCGAAGACGGGCGTCGGGCAGCAGGTCGAGCAGTCCATCGATCAGACCGATCCTGCGCTCTCCTGCGGCGTCGGCTTCGCGACTGAGCACCGCGTCGCGACGCTCCAGCCCGATCTCGAGGGAGCTCCACAGGTCGCGAGGGCCGTCGAAGCGCAGGGCCAGGCGGGTCAGCGCACGCAGCTCGGCGCTGGGAGGCTGGACGGCACCGAGGGGGCCGATGGCGTGGATCGAGCCGCGCAGGGCACGCTTTCCGAAGATGTCGGCGACGCGTACCTGGAGGTCTGGGGGGCCCTCGGTCATGATCAGTGCGGGGAAGTGCGGATCGCGCGCGAGAGCTGGCGCCATACTCGCGAGAGCGGCCGCGAGAGAGGCGTGATCGACCTCGGGGTCTCCGGTCGCGGCGAGCACCGTGAGCTGGCCCCCGGCGCGTAGGCGCAGGCGTGCCTCGCCTCGAACCAGACGCACCAAGTCGTGAGCATGCGCCATGGAGTAGACGAGGCGTTCGAAGATCTCGGTGGGGGGAGGGGAGGACCGGGGTGGCCAGGGGAGGTCTCGGTGCTGCTCCAGGCGCTCGAGGGTGTCGGGCGGGGGCGGGGGGCGACGGTCCGCCGCCTCGGTGAGCACGTCTGCGAGCTGAGGCCAGTCCTCGTCCCACAGACACGCCCCGGTCTGGAGCAAGGCGACCTGCATCGTCGGGCTCGGTCGATCGGGAGGGGCGTCGAGCAGCTCGGCGCGGGCATCTTGATCGAGCAGGAGTAGGGCGAGGATACGGGACTCGGGGTAGTGAGCCGCCCAGCGGCGCAGATCGGCCCTGGCCTGGTGCGCACGCTGAGGGGCAGCCAGAATGAGCCAGCTCCCGTCGGCGAGCTCCAGCTCGATCTGATCGGCCTCGACGCGCTCGGGTCGAGCCAGGGGCACGTGCACGCTCCGATCCCCCCAGGTCGCGCGCTGAAGGGTCGCGGCGGCTGCCAGTCGGAGCAGGGCGTCTTGGGTGGGCTCGGGCAAGGGCACGTTCTCCAGCGTGGCTCTGAGCGTCTCCCCCTCTACGCCGAACCGCGATCGCTGGCGACCCGCTCTCGGACCGGGGGCCCTCGGTCGTCCTCCTGGGCGTCGGTCTGTTCCCCGTGCCGGTGCCAGCGCGGGCTCACACCAGGCGGCGAATCGTGACGCTTTGCACTAAGATGGTCCGGTAAGGAGGCTCTATGCATCGTGTCGTGCCCCACATCGTCCTGTCCAGCGTCCTCTCCATCCTCGGCGTCGTCAGCGTCGCCCACGCGGCCGACTGCGTCGCGCACCCCTCCGAGGGGACCTCGCTCATGGACTGTCTCCACGCGCTCGACGACGAGGGCGGGGTCATCCACATCTCGCCGGGCGAGCACGCCATGCGTCCCTTCGACATCCTGGGCGATGTGCAGCTCTTGGCCGAGCCGTCGACGGCCCGGCCCCTCATCCGTGGTTCGGTCGAGGAGGTGGCGGCCGATCCCTCGCCGGGGCTCGACGATCAGGCGGCCCTCTTCAACCTCAAGTCGGCCGGGGCGCGGCTTCGGGTGGTCGGCGTCGATGTCCGACCGATGGTGGTGATCTTCGACACCTCGCTGCGACCGAGGGCGGTGAACCGGATCTTCGACGTCGATCAGGGGGACCTGGTCCTCGAAGACGTCACCCTCTCCCCTGAGGGCTCTGTCCTTCATGGGGGCCGCCGGATCTGGGTGCCGCTCAGCTCGGCGGCGGGCGAGCAGTTCGGGGGCCTGTTGGCGCGGGTCCGCGGGGGCGGGAGCGTCCTGGCCCAAGGGGTCACCGTGGAGCGCATCGAGGCCCCCTCGACGGTGGGGGTCGCGTTGCTGGCCCAAGGGGAAGGTAGCGCCATCCGCATCACCGGCGCCTCCAGCTTCTCGAAGATCGAATCCCGAGCGGGTGCGGTCGCGGCGATCGGGGGCGCCAACCTTCAGGTCGAGCCCCTCGACGGCCACGCCCCGACCTTCTCGGAACTCCGCTCTGTCTCGGGGGGAGCGCTGCACGGCCACCGGGCTCGGGTCGCGGTCGAGGGGGCGTTGTTCCGCGACAACGGCTACCGCCGCCGCTTCGACGAAGCGCCGCCTGAGCTGCCCGTCGACCTCTGCGGTGGCGACATCGCGGTCTGGGACGGTGCAGAGCTGTTCCTGAACGACGTCCAGAGCGAGGGGGCGCGGGCGAGCAGAGGTGGCTCCGTGTGCGCGGTGTCGAGCGCCACGTCCATCGAGGACTCCAGCTTCAGCGACTTTGGGGCCCGCGAGGGCGGGGCGCTGTGGATCTCGGGCCTCGAAGGTCCCCGGCTGTCGGTCTCCATCACGGGGACGTCCTTCGAGGACGGCGCGCTGAGTGTGAACGAAAGCCTCGACGCCATGGCGGGCGACCACGCGACTCACCACGGCGGCGCGATCTTCTTGCACCGCGTCGAGACCGACATCCGCGACTCGACCTTTCGCGACAACACCACGCTCGTGGGGACCAGCGCTCATGGTGGAGCGATCGCGGCCTTCGATGCCGAGATCGAGGTCCGAGGCTCCGAGTTTGTCGGGAATGAGGCAGACCACGGATGTGCGGTCTTCGTTCTCTCATCCCAGGCTACCCTCCGAGACGTGCGGTTTGCGCGCAACGGCTCGCGCGACGCTTGCGAGCAGGGGGGCGGCCTGTGGAGCGGTCTGGGAAGCCTCGAGCTCACCGATGTAGACTTCGAGGAGAACGCCTCGGCGATCGGTGGCGCGGCGATGATCACCGCCGTCTCGCAGCTTCGCATGAAGGGGGGCACCCTCCGCGCCAACGCCGCGGGTGCGGGTGGCGCGCTCTGGATCCTCTCGCCTGACGTGCGCATCGACGGCGTTGACTTCGAAGAAAACAGCGCGCTCGGCGGCTCGGGAGGGCACCTCGTCTTCGCAGGACCCGAAGACGACGGCGATCCTCATCACGCGGTCTCGATCCTCGACAGTGCCTTTTCGGGTGGCCGGGCGCGGATCGGCGGCGCGGTCTCGGCAAGAAGGGTGGACCTCCAGATCCACGACTCCGTCTTCAGCGACCATGAGGCGACCGGGACGGAGCTGGCTGGCGGGGCGATCGCGACGCTCCACTCCTCGCTGGACATCGAGCGCTCGCGCTTCTCGGGAGGCAGCGCGGGCAACGGGGGCGCCATCCTCACGATGGGCCATGGCGACTTCCGGTCCGTCGATACCGACTACCTCGACAACGAGGCCCTAGCAGGGGGAGCGCTCTACCTGTCGTCCGACGGCCACCACCTGGTCGAACGTGGACGGATGTGTCGGAACCGCGCCTCGAACGGGTCCGCGATCGCCTACGGCGAGATCGACGACAACGAGCCGGGCACCCTCGAGCTGCGCAACCTGATCGCGCTTAGTGATGGACCGACCTCCAACGCCACCATCTGGTCCGACCGCGCGGGGGTGATCGTCGAGCACAGCGCCATCGTCTCCTCCGCGGGCACCGCCCTCGAGGTTCGAGGAGCATCATTGAATGTGGCAGGGTCGCTCTTCGGCTGGTCTCGGAGCGCTGAAGCGCCCGTGGTCCGTCTGTCGGGGGGGGACCTCATGCTCCAGGGGAGCGTCCACTGGCCTGAGCCGCAGGCTCCTCTGGCGCTCGTCGATGATGAACCCGCGGAGCTCGGGAGCGGCGTCCTGATCGAGCACCCACACCTCAGGGGTGCGCTGCGCGGTCGAGACTCGCAGCTCTCGTGTGAGCTCTCCGCCTTCCATCCGCGTCCCTTCTCGCCCCTGTTGCTCGATGGCTGGCCTGCCGAAGAGGGGGACCCTCTGATCGGCCCCTTTGGCGGAGAGTACCGACACACCGAAGACTGGCGCCGCGACGCGGATGACGATGGAGTGCCGGCGATCTTCGACTGTGATGATCACGATCCGGCCCTCGGAGCCTGGCTCGTACAGTATGTCGACAACGACGGCGACGGCGTCGGGGGGGAACTGTGGGAGGGAGACGACTGCGATCTGGTCGAGGGCAACGTGCTCATCGGCGGAGATTGCGATGACGACGATCCGGACAACACCGAGATCTGTGACGACCCGGACGACTCCGAGGTCTTCTACGGGGCATCCTGCGGGGGGTGCGCGGCGGTGACCTCGCCGAAATCTCTTCTTTTCTCCTTCGTCCTCCTCGGCGCGCTCGCGCTGCGTCGCCGCCGCTGAGGGCTTGGATCTCTGGGATGGATGGCGAGGGCAGAGCGTGGCAGATATGCACGCGCCTCGCTCGCTCCGGCCCCTCGAGGTTCTGCAGTCCATGACGCTCACCGCTGCTACGCATTCCGGGCCCTTTCACGCCGATGACGTCCTTGCATGGGCGCTCATCAAGGTCTTCCACGCCCCAGACGGTCAGCTCGTTCGCACGCGTGACCCGGCCCAGATCCGGCAAGCCGAGCTCGTCTTCGATGTCGGGGGCCAGTATGACCCAAAGAACGGCCGATTCGATCATCACCAAGCGAGCTACCAGGGGCCGCTGTCCTCGGCGGGTATGGTGCTCGAGTGGCTGATGGAGCGAGGGGAGGTCGAACTCGAGGTCGGGGCTAAGCTCAAGGCCGAGATGGTCGACTACGTCGACGCTGTCGATAACGGTCGGCTGGTTCCCGATCGCGGCGTGCCGTGCTTCGCCAGGGTGGTCGAGCTCTATGCGGCGGGTCACGACACGCACGAAGCCTTCGACGCGGCCTACCACCGCGCCGTCGCCATGGCAGAAGGCGCGGTCCGCGGCGTCGTCTCTTCGATCGAAGAAGTCCGTCGCGCCCGGTCCACGGTGGTCCAGGCCATGAAGGATGCGGAACAGGCTGGTCGAAATGTGATCTTCCTCGACGGCTACCAAAAGTGGAAGCCTGTGTACTATGCCCAGGGTGGAGCGCAGCACCCCACCGAGTACATCGTGTTTCCGGGTATCGAGGGCACCTGGCGGGTCATCGCCATCGCCCCACACGAAGACAGCTTCGATCAGAAGCGCCCCTTGCCCGAGTCCTGGGCGGGGCTCACCGGCTCGTCTCTGTCGGAGGTCACGGGCGTCCAAGGCTCGCTTTTCTGCCACAAGAACCGATTCATCGCCGTCTTCGAGTCTCGCGACGCCGCGGTCGAAGCCCTAGAGCGCCACGGCCTGATGTGGCGCGAGCGCAACTGACCATGCGTGTGGCACGCCTGGCGTTGACGGTGGCGCTCGTCCTCCTGGGACTAGCCTGCCTCTCGGGCCCGCCCGAGTCCCGATCCTCCGTGACCGATCTGCTCGACGAGGTGGGCGAGTCCTTCAGCCCGACCCCCCGCATGGAGCTCCCGACCCCGCGCGACGCGGCCGAACTCACCGAAGCCGACATCGACCTCCTGATCCAGGCCTTGCAGCCCGTGATCGAAGCCGAAGCAGGCGCGACTTTCCACACCACACCCAAGGGCCTGCTCGGCACCGCCGATGCCCTGCGCGAGGTGCTGCGGTCCGAGACCCGGTCGGTCTTGGGCAAGATCTACGACATCCCCGAGCCGGTCATCGAGCGCATGGCCTCTGCGGTCTCGGGCGAACTTCCTGGTCTGCTCGGGAAGTATGCTTCGTCTACGGGGGCGGTCTACCTCGTCCCAAGCGGGATCGCCGCACTTCAGACCGTCGGCGCGACCCCGGACGACGTCAACGACCTGATGGTCCTCTTGCTGGTGCACGAGCTGGTGCACGCGCTTCAGGATCAGGTGGCGCGCCTCGATCCCGTCATCGAAGGGCTCGAGGACCGGGATCACTTCGATGGATTTCGTGGGATCACCGAAGGCCACGCCAACTGGGTCACCCTGCGTGTCGCCCGTGCGATCGGCCGCGAAGAGGCCTTCTGGGATCTCTCTCGGGCGCAGGGCTGGGGGCCTGAGGGCCTGATCGAACCCGGTGCCTTCCCGATCTTTATGCTCTACGGACAGGGCATGACCTTGTGTGAGCACCACGCGGAGGCTGGGGGAACCGATCGCCTCTGGGAGCTGGTGCGTGAGCCGCCTCGCAGCACGACCATGCTCTTCCGGCCCGAGCGGTATGCACCCTCCCTCCCAGAGCGACCGGACCTTCGCGGGGTCTTTCGGGGGGTCGAAGATGTCCTCACCCGCGGCATCCCCTGGGTGCCGGCTGACTCCAACCTGGGCGAGGGCGTCCTTCGGAGCCAGGTCATCGGGCTCTCTCCCGAGCGGGTCGATCAGGTCTTGGGGAGTATCGACTGGGGCTATGAGCGGCGCATGTATAGCGAAGGGGGCCCGAACGCGGGGCCTCGTCAGGCGCTCGTGCAGGTGGTTCGGTTCGAGCGCTCCCAAGATGCCAAGGCGCTGGTGGAGCTGCTCACGGACGGGCTCGAGGCCCAGGCCCAGGCGCGGACGCGCCTGGAGGCCGATCACGCCGCCGTGCTCGGCTCCGAGGCGGCCCGAACCTGGACGGTCGACGCGGTCCCCTACGACAAGGTCGAGGGCGACGCGGTGGTTCGCCGGATCGTCGGACCGACGACGGCGAGCGGCGCGCGGAGGAGCATCGAAGAGGAGCAGGCCCTCTGGGTGGTCCGCGACGTGGAGCTGGTGGTGATCTCGGTGAGCGGGTTTCGGCCTGGAAACCGGCTTGACCGTGCGGTGGAGCTCGTCTTCGAGCAGCTCGAGGCCCGCGAGGATCACGCTCCCTGAGCGGCGATGGCCGTCCGGTGACCGCCGAGGGTCGTGCCCAGCACGCTCTGCCCCAACATCACGGAGTCCCCCACGAGGTAAAGTCCGGGAAGGACAGGCTTGGGGAGCAGATCCAGGTATTGGCGCAGACCGACCCGGCGCGGGATCCCGCCGACCAGTCCCTGAGGCCTGCGCGTGAACCGCTGGAAGGTCCTTGGGCTCGCGGTCATCTCGGTCTTGATGTGGCCGTCCAACTCGGGCAGGTGCGTTCGGAGACCCTCGCGCATGGTCTGGTGGATCGCGTCGATGATCCCACCGGCGTCGCCTGCCTCCAAGGCCTTGGGATCGACGTGGGTGGAGACGGTCGCGACCCGCTGGCCTGGCGGAGCGCGATCGGTGTCGCGGGCATCGGCGAGACTGACGAGCAGATGGTTCCCGGCGTCGAGCCTGAAGCCTGGGCGCTGGACGATCTCGATGTGGTGTGCGTGCGGTGGGAGGGGACAGTCGAGGTCGAGCCCCAGGTAGAGCATGCAGGCGCTCCAGCCCTCCCGGACCCGTGCCCCGCGGGCCCTGAGGGCGGGTAGGTCCTGGTCCAGGAGGTTCGACAGGGCTTGAGGGAGCACGTTGGCCAGGACGAGGGGAGCGCGCACCGCGTCCTTGCGGGTCTGGATGGTGTAGCCTCCGCCACCTCGGCACAACGAACGTACCCGATCGGCGAGACGGACCTCGCCTCCCGCGGACTCGATGGCACGCACGAAGGCCGCAGCGAGACTGCCCAGCCCCCCGCGTATGTGTCCGGCTCCGTGAAAGAAGTAGTCGATCGCTGCGATCGCGAAGGGTGCCTCGGCGGTGTGGTGGTCGCACTGGACGGTGATCTGGCAGATGGCGTCGAGCCAGGTGGTGAGGGGGGCGCAATCGCTCAACCCGAAATGGCGCACCATCGCGCTCAGAGATCGACCCATCCAGCGCATGACCCGAAGACTCTCGGGGCCCCTTCTGAGATGCGAGACCAGGGCCTTGGTCGACAGCGGAGGGAGGAGGTCGGGATCGTCGAAGAGCGACCAGAGCATCGCGGCGATCCGCCCTTGTTCCTCGAAGAACCTACGGAGTCGTGCTGCGGGCACATCGGGCAGGGCGCAGAAGGCGTCGACGAAGCGGTCCCGGTCTCGGTGCGCGACGATGCGCAGGTCGGGGGCGCGGAGCTCCAGGCTGGGATCGAGGAGGTCGATGGTCGGTTCTACGCCGTGCCTTCTGAGCCAGCGCCGGATCGGCTGATCGACCTCCAGGCCCGCGGAGAGGGTGGCGCCTGCCTCGAAGCGGTACCCCCGCCGGCTGAAGGTCGAGGCGCAGCCTCCCGGATAGGTGAGGGCTTCGTAGACCGTCACCTTCGCGCCGGCCTCCGCGAGTGTGAGCGCCGCGCCCAGGCCGCCGAAGCCCGCGCCGATCACCACGGCGTCGGCGTCGCGCATCAGCCCGTCTTCAGAGTGGCCAGGCCGCCGTCGACGCCGAGCACCTGGCCGGTGATCCAGTCGTTGCGAGGGTCCAGCAAGAAGGCGATCGCGTTGGCCACGTCGTCAGCCTGTCCGATTCGGCCTAGGGGGTGGAGGGCCAGAGAAGCGCGGAGCGCCGCGTCGCTTCGGGTGAGCCTGGCGGAGAGCGGCGTCTCGACCAGCCCAGGGGCGACGGCGTTGAAGCGCAGCCCGCAGCCGGCGTAGGTCGCGGCGGCAGCGCGCGTCAGCCCCTCGACGCCGGCCTTCGCCGCGGCGATGGCTTCGTGGTTCGCGAGCCCGATGCCTGCGGCGCCGGTGCTGATAAAGACCACGCTGCCTCCGTCGCGCCTCATGTGCTGGGCGGCGGCGCGTCCGATCCTGAAAGCGGTACCCAAGTTCAAGGCGATCGTCTGCTCGAAGTCTTCGTCGCGCGTCCGGTGGAGCGGCTTGAGAAGGATGGAGCCGACGCTCAGCGCGACGCCTCGGATCGAGCCCAGATGCTCCTCGGCGGTGGCGAAGAGCGCCTCGACCTCCTGGGAGCGGGTCGCGTCCGTGGGAACGGGCAGCGCGTCCAACTCCGCGGCGAGCTCCGCGAGTCGCGCTTCGTCTCGGGCGGCCAGCACGAGGCGGGTGCCCTCCGCCGTGAGTCTTCGGGCGAGAGCTGAGCCGATTCCGCCGGTCGCTCCGACGATGACACAAGTTTCTAAGGAAGCCATGGCGCGCTCCGGGTCCGAGGGTGTGCCAGCGATGTGAGCCGGACGGGAGCCGCCAGGGCTCGCCCAGCTATGTCGCGGTAGGGAAGGGTCTTGAGGCCCACTGGTATAGAGGTTCAAGGCCCGAGAGGTGCGTGATTCCGGGAAGCGCCCCAGGGGACCCGCTCCCTCCGACGAGCAGGTAGGTCTCGGGCTCGAGGCGCGCCCGAAGCTGCTCGAGGTGGGCATGGGCGAGATCAGGGGCAGTCCAGGCCGAGATCGAGATCAGGGCGGCGGGAGCACGGGCGCGCACGACCGCCTTGGCGATGTCATCGACGGGGGTGTCGCGTCCGAGGAAGACGATCCGCCACCCACACATCGAGACGATCGAGGCCGCCATGTGCAGGCCGAGATCGTGCCGGTCGTGAGGGAGGGAGCTCGCCACCATGGGTGGACCGGCGGCCGCGGTCGAGAGAGGGCCCCAGGTCTCGACCAGGAAGCTTCGGAGGTGCTCGCTCACCCAGTGTTCTTGATAGATCTGGATCCTACCTTGTCTCCAGGCCTCACCCAGCGCGACCATGAAAGGCCCGGCGCGCTCGGTGAGCATGCGAAGCACCCCGAGCCGGGCGGCCTCGCTTCGGAACCCCGCGGCGAGGGTCGCCCCGTCGAGGTTCTCGACCGCCCTGAGCCAGCGATCGACCGAGGTGGTACCGGGTCGGATCGGAGCGGGCTCCGCAGGGGAGGGGGCCGTCTTGTCTAGTAGGCGGCGGATCTGATCTTCATCCAGGCCCAAGACCTGGCGCGGACGATGCCCTGCCTCGAGGGCTTGGTTGACTAAGCGGAGATGACCGATCACGGTCGGGTCGTACACGCGCTGCCCTGAAGCAGTGCGGTCAGGCTCCGGGAAGCCATAGCGACGCTCCCAGGTGCGAAGCGTGTTGGCTGGAATACCCGTCGCCTGGCTCATCGCTCCGATCGTGATGCCGAGCGTCTGGGGGGTTAGAGATTCGGGTCGGTCGCTCATTGGGGCTCTACCTCATACCCCTGGGGTAAGCGCTACGACTGGAATGAACAACCCTTGAATAGAGCTTGCGTAGCATCGGTGACCAATCGGCGCGCGCGGGTCTTAGACGAAGCTGGAGGATGAGGATGATCCGTCACGCGGCAATGCTGGCCCTCCTTGTGGCCTGCAACCCTTCTGATCCGGTCGAGTCTGACACTGTATTGAGCTCGGGGACCTCCACGGGCTCCGACACGGACTCCGACACCGACTCTGACTCGGACACCGGCGAATCGACCCACCCCGAGACGCCGGCGGAGCGCGTGGTCATCTATCAGCTTGTCGTGCGGCACTTCTCGAACCTCAACGCGACGCGCGCGGTCGATGGGACGCTCGAGCAGAACGGGGTGGGGAAGTTCAACGACATCGACGAGACCGCCATCGACGCGCTGAAGGAGCTGGGCGCCACACACATCTGGCTCACGGGGATCCCGCGGCAGGCCACCCTCACCGACTGGTCTCATCTGGGGATCCCGCCTGATGACCCCGACGTGGTGAAGGGTAGGGCCGGCTCCTTTTATTCTGTGAAGGACTACTACGATACCAGCCCGGACTATGCCGAGGATCCCGAACGGCGCATGGAGGAGCTCAAGGCGCTGATCGACCGCATCCATGACGCGGGTCTCAAAGTGCTGATCGACATCGTCCCCAATCATGTGGCCCGAGGCTATGGCTCTCTGAGTCACCCTGAGCGAGACTTCGGCGCCGAAGACGATCCCACCCAGTTCTACGACCCCGACAACAGCTTCTTCTACCTTGCGGATCCTCCGGGGCAAGTTCTCGAGCTTACGCGCCCTTCGTACTGGAACCCCGAAGGGGTGGAGTTCGATGGCCTCTATCCTCCCGAAGATGGGACCGCCCCCGAGCGGACTCCCAAGGTCACGGGCAACAACGTCACCTCTCCCCGCCCCTCCGAGAACGACTGGTACGAGACCATCAAGCTAAACTGGGGTCTGAACTTCGTCACGGGCGAGACCTTCTACGATCCTCCCCCTCCGGTCTGGCATACCTTCGACGAGATCGTCGAGTTTTGGCAGGATATGGGCGTCGATGGCTTCCGAGCAGACTTCGTGCACATCGTGCCCACCGAGGGACTCTCTTGGGTGATCGCCCAAGCCAAGGCTCGAGATCCCGAGTTCGAGTTCTATGCCGAGGCCTATGACAACCTCCAGGGCATGCTCGATGCAGGCTTTGACGGGGTCTATTATGATCCGGCCTACGACGCGCTCAAGGCGCTGTATCAGGGGCGCGCCAGCCAGGCCGAGGTCGACAACGCCTACTTAGCCTTGTCCGACGAAGACCGTCACCGCTGGGTCCTCTACCTGGAGAACCACGATGAACGCCGCATCGCCTCTCCGATCGTCGACTCGTCCAACCCCGACGATAGCGGGTTTGGCTCCGCGGCAGCCGGGCGTCAGGTCGCCCCCATTCAGTACTTGATCACGCCGGGGCCCATCCTGTTCTACAACGGGCAAGAAGTGGGCGAGCTCGGAGAAGGCCGTGAAGGCTTCAGCGACAACAACGGGCGTTCCTCGATCTACGACTATGGATCTTTGCCCGCCCTCCAAGGCTGGGTGAACGACCACGCCTACGATGGTGGCGGCCTCACCCCAGCGCAGTCGGATCTCCGAGAGTGGTATTCAGACCTCCTCAACGGTCCCGTCAAGGATCCGGCGGTGCGCGGCTCGGGCTACTGGGGCCTTCGGTACCTGAACAACAGCACAGACAACCCCGGATTTCCCGACGACATCTACACCTTCGCCCGCTTTCAGCCCAACGGAGGCCGGCTCCTGGTCGTCGCGGTCAACTTCCGCCCCGGGGATGCGAGCTCCGGCTCCGTCAAGCTCCCCGAGGAGCTGCTCGACGCAGCGGGCCTCACCGGGGACTCTCTGCGGGTGGAGCGCATCTTCGACGAGCGTGGAACGGTCGAGGAGTTTGTCGAAGACACCTCCCGTTTCGGCCTGACCCAGGCGGGCTTCCCCGCGGTGCTCCCCGATCAGACCGCCGCCGTCTTTCAGGTAGTACCTCGCTGAGCGCCTGCCCGCTCAGCGCCCTGTCGCGTAGGCGCCGCCCGGCTCGGGCACGAAGCGCTCGCCATCATGTCGGTGGCGCTCGACCGTGACGGCCCCGTCGGGTCCGATCCCATAGACGTTCACGCAGGCGGCGCGGTCGTGGTCGGGCTCGTAGCGCTGCCCTCCGGTCCCGGGGTTGAAGATAGGAACCTTGGCGTCGCCCAGATCGAGGTCGATCCGATAGCCGTGGTGTCGGTGCCCGTGGAGGATGGCCGAGGGACGAACCGGGGCCTCCCGGAGGAGCGCGATCAGATCGGAGGCGTTTCGCAAGCCGTGCCCGACCTTGTCGTAGAGGCTGCCGTCGGGGTGGAGCAGCGGGTAGTGAAGGGCGATCACCACGACGCGATCCGTCGTGGAGGGGTCATGAAGCTGGGCTCGCAGGGTGTCGAGCTGCTCGGACGGCAGCCGTCCTGAGGCCGACCAGTGAGGTCGGCATGGGTCGAGAGCGAGGAGGGTGAGGTAGTCGTGATCGAGCCGCGCGACCCGGCTGCCCTCGATGCGGTGCAGGAACGGTCCGAAGCGCTCGGCGATCCTATCTTGCTTGGATGAGCCGACCGTGTAGACGTCGTGGTTGCCGTTCATCACGAGGGTCGGCACCGTCTCGAGCAGGGGGCTCAGGTCACGTCGGGCGAGCTCGAACTCCTCGGGCAAGGCGAGGGCGGTGAGATCGCCAGTGATGACCGCGATGTCCGGCTCTGCTTGGAGCATGGCCTGGACCGCGGCCTGCTGGACCGTCCGGTCGAAGTGGTGGACCCTCCCGCGCAGGTAGAGGTTCGCGGTGCCGAGTAGCCGCTTGCCTGGGACGCGGCGAAGGGAGGGAGGCGTGAACCAATGCAGATCGGTGGCGTGGGCGAGACGGATCACTTCGGGCTCCTGCGCGCGCGGCGACGAGGGGGGCGAAGGGCGAGCAGGCCCAAGACCAAGCCAGTCAGGGCGGTGAGGCCCAAGAGGACCAAGGTGGGAGCAGGCGGCGTCTTGTCGTGAACGCGGACAGTGGTGGAGAGCTCCCGGGCACGGACCTGGGTGCGGCCGCCCTGGGTGGGGGTCCAGTAGACTTGCCCCCGCGCGTCGGTGAGCCCGAGGGCGAGCTCCCGCTCCCCCGTGAGTCCGACTCGGTGCGCGACCCGCACCGGGGCGCCTACGATCGGGCGAGAGAGGTCGTCGAGCACGGTGATCTCGACCTCCTCCCCGACGGTCGCGGGCTCCTCGATGAGGATGCTGGCCGAAGCGAGCGTCGCAAGCAGGAGGATCATGCGTGCCTCTGGACCAGGAGTTGTCGGGTTCCGACAAGCCAGACCGCCAAGCCTGGCACGAGCGCGAGAACGGCGGCAGCCCACGTCCCAGGCAGGGAGGGTGCGGT
Source organism: Deltaproteobacteria bacterium (assembly GCA_007693595.1). Lineage (GTDB taxonomy): Bacteria > Myxococcota_A > UBA796 > UBA796 > REDI01. The sequence goes on from REDI01000031.1 coordinate 110,297, forward strand.
GAGAGGGATCACGGCTAGGCTGAGCAGGGCACCGAGTCCGAGCACGAAGCGGTGTACGCCTTGGGCGATGAGGACCTTCAGGATCAGGCAGATCGCCAGACCCGCCGGCAGGAGTGCGCCCCAGAAGAAGGGGAGACCCTCGAGGCCAGGACCGGCGAGCAAGAGGCTGAGGGCGAGCCCGATCGCGGCGTGCAGGCGCGGGAGCTCGGTGCGCGTCGCGATCATCAGAGGGGCGGCTCCAAGCAGGGGCAGGACCGCCACGATCGTGAGCGTCGAGGGTTGGAGCGAGAGATCGAGCTCGTAGCTCGTCGCGTGCAGCAGGCTCAGGCCCAGGGCGAAGAAGAGCCCAACCGCTACGCACGCTGCCGCTGAGCGCCACCGCGGCCCTGGCAAGAGCTTGGGTCCACCGTAGCCGACTCCAGCCAGGAGCATTCCCCCGATCAGGGTGAGCCCGATCCAGCTGGCCCAGCTGGACCACCACGGTCGCAGCAGCGTCCAGCCGGGGTCCTGGACGGGCCCCATCCCCAGGCTGACCACGACGCCCGTCGCGCCGAGGGCGAGCAAGACCACGATCCCGATCCAGGAGGCACGCGATGGCCATGAGGCCGCGGACCATCCTACGGCCATGATGGCGATCCCGGGCCACCCGAGGAGCGCGACCCACGGCGCGGCGGCCGCGGCGATGGCCAGCGTCAACAATAGACTGCCGAGATCCTCCGCCCCGACCCGTAGGCGCGAGTCTACCGCCTCGACCGATCGCTCCGCGCTGACGAGCGGGAGCCCCACTGCGACGGCTACCACCGAACACGCGGCGAGAATGGCGAGGCCACCCTGAGCGAGTAGGGACGGCGTGAGCGCGAGGGCGGGGAGGATCCCCAGGACCGCGACTCCGACGAGCCGCAGCGGGATGGACTTGGGTGGCGCGATCGGCATCGGGAAGAGCGTATCTCAGCCGCCTACACATCGCCCGGCGAGCTGGTGCTCAAGACCAGGGTCTGAGCCGCGCGACGAGCTCGATGGACGATAAAGAGACGCACGATCCGATCGCCGCAGAGGTGCGCCCCATGAAGGAGGCTGCACCGAGGTCGGCTGGGGTTCAAGCGCTCCGGGCGGTGACGCGCCGGACCGGCAAGGTCGATACCAGGGCGATGGCGCCGCCTTCCTTGTCGAGGCGGAACTCCATCTCGTCGGGATTGATCTCGACGTAGCGTCCGACGACCTCGAGGATCTCTTGGCGCATCTGTTCCATCTGAGCGGGGCTGAGATCGACCTGATCATGGATCAGGAGGAGCTGGAGGCGCTGCTTGGCGTCGGACTTGCTCGGGGGCTCGCCGTGGCCGATGAGTCTCTTGAGTAGGGCACGCATCACATCACCTCGCGGGCGGGGGCGAGACCCATCCAGCGGGCCACGGAACCCCAGAACGTCTGCTTGTCGTCGAACGATGGGATCTCGATCTCGGCCCCACCCAGGCGAGCGGCGATCCGCCGGTAGGCGGCGCCCACGACGCTGTCATCATCGAAGGACGCGGGGATGCCTCGGTTGGCGCTGATGATGATGTCTTCGTGGTCGGGTACGATCCCGAGCAGGGGGATGGCGAGGATCTCGAGCACATCCTCGCGGCCGAGCATGTCGCCCCGACCCACCATGCCGGCGCGGTAGCGGTTGAGGATGAGCTCGGGCTCGGGCAGGTCGTGGGCCTCGACGAGCCCGATGATCCGGTCCGCGTCACGGATGGCGCTGACCTCGGGGGTGGTGACGATGAGGGCTCGGTCGGCACCCGCGATGGAGTTCTTGAAGCCTTGCTCGATGCCCGCGGGGCAGTCGATGATGACGTAGTCGTGAAGCTCCTTGAGGTCGTCGACGAGCTTCTTCATGTCGTCGGGGGTCACCGCGTTTTTGTCGCGGGTCTGGGCCGCAGGCAAGAGGAAGAGCCCTTCGATCCTCTTGTCGCGGATCAGAGCTTGCTTGAGCCGACACTGACCTTCGATGACGTTGACCAGATCGTAGACGATCCGGTTCTCGAGGCCAAGGATGACATCGAGGTTTCGAAGGCCTATATCGGCGTCGACGACCGCGACCTTCTTACCCTCACGGGCTAGCGCGACGGCCAGGTTGGCGGACGTCGTGGTCTTGCCGACGCCCCCCTTGCCGGACGTGATGACGAGGCACTCAGACATGGTGGTCTCCTACCTTGGAAGCCTGGAACGGTACGGTTCAATGACGATTCGCCCCTCGCGGACGAGAGCGACTTCGGGCCCTTGGCTGCCCTCTTTGGGAGGGATAGCGATGCGGGTGCCGATGCGGAGCTGGGTGGCCTGGAGCTGGAGGCAGAGGATGAAGGCCTGCTCATCGCCGGTCGCGCCCGCGTGGACGACCCCCTTCAAGGTGCCGAGCACGATCACCGATCCCGCTGCGGTGATCTGCGCCCCGGGGTTCACGTCGCCGAAGATGGTGACGTCTCCATCGAAGCTGACCGCGTGGCCGGATCGCAGGGTGCGCGGGACGTGGAGGGTGCGAACTCCAGACTCCTCTTCGGCGGGCTCGGGCTCGGGCTCGAGCTCGTCGGAAGGGGTGGGGGTCTGTAGCTCCGCGTCGAGGATGTCGTCGGGGTCGAGGTCGAGCGCTTGGCCCGCTTGAGGGGCGGGTGCGGTGCTCGCGTCGACGTCGGGCGCCTCGGGGGCTGTCGCGGAAGCGGGCTCGAGGTCCGTGGGCTCGGGCTGCGGCATCAAGTCTTCAGGAGGAGGCGTGCCGTCGAGGAAGAGCTTGAGCTTAAGTTCGCGCTGCGCGAAGCGGTGGATGGCCTGCGTCGAGCTGTAGAGGCCCGTGACTTCGATGCTGTGGGTCTGGTCGAGGTGGTGGACCAGTCGTCGAAGGTCGAGCAGCGTGATCGGGCGTTCGCCCAGGTCGAGGCGGCAGGTGGGCCCCAAGGCGTCGGGGGGTTCGAGGGCGATGAGTCGGTCGATCTGTTCGCGCACGCCTTCGAACTCGACCGTCTCAGGGATCTGGAAGACGGCGATCTCGTCGCGGAAGAGGAGCAGGATCTGAGGCGCATCGAGCGCCGGGGTCGGGGGCGCCATGGGCGTAGCCAGGGAGGGAGAGAGGGGAAGGGGAGGGGGGAGGGAGAGGGAAGAAGAATGTACCACGGTCCTCCCTGGGTGTGCAAGGACTTCGAGCAAGATCATGCGAAGGCAGAGGAGGCGGCGGCGCTCAACCTGGTCAGAGCAACGGCGCGCCAGCCGGAGGGGGACGCGCCGTCATCTTGCGGTCTGCGGGCTCGTCGTCAGTCCCACCAGGGCATGATGGTGAGGACGTCGATGGCGTCGAGCTGGTCGTAGGCCACGATGTCGACGGTGTAGAGGTCGTAGCCGCAGATGAGCCAGGTGGTCGATCCCAGCCAGTCGCTGAACCAGTGGTAGGGGTCGTGCTGCGTCGGGAAGAGCTCGAAGCTCTCGACCAAGCTACCATCCCACTCGTCGTAGACATCGGCCCAGACGGCGATGACGTCTTCGGGGCCGTTCGGGTCGTCGACGATGGCGTCGAAGACCCAGATGTCGTCGCGGTAGGTCCGGTCGAAGTAGCAGCCGGCGTCCGCGTCGAGGATCTCGGGGGCGTAGTTGACGACCGCCGGTGGGGCGCGGCGCACGGGCTGGTCGCGGTAGTCCGACTCGTAGACGATGCAGCCGGAGGCGATCGTGGCGAGAGCGAGGGCCGGAAGCGTGATGCGGTTGAGCATGGGGTCCTCCTTGGGGCTGCTGAGGCGGGTGCCGTTTCGTTCAGTCAGAAGACGCTTCCGCCTAGCCGGTCATTCAACCGTGTTGCATCTTCGACGCGCTGCGACGTCCCGACCCGCCACGAGGCGATACGCGCTCGTCCCGTTCGTTTATGATGACCCGCTTCCTCGGAGCTGTCCATGCCCCGTGCTCAGACCAGCCTGACCATCTCCCGTGCCGCCTCACGGATCTTGCGCAAGGGCCACCCATGGTTTCTGCGCGAGAGCGGCCCCCGACCCGCGCCGGGCACCGTGGTCACCCTGCACGACGACAAGGGAGTGATCGCCTGGGGTCTCGCCGACGAAGGCTCCATCGCGGTGAGGGTGCTGGGTCGGGGCGAGCCCAGCTCCCGACCGCTCGCCGCCGAGATCGCGGACCGAGTCTTTCGCGCCGATGTTGCGCGAACCCGCCTACTCGATGCAGCGACCGATTCCTACAGGGTGGTCTCGAGCGCGGGCGATGGCCTGCCGGATCTGATCGTCGATCGCTACGGGTCGCTCGCCGTCCTTCGGCTGTACGCGAGAGCCTGGGAGCCGCACCTGGACGCGATCGTTCAGGGCGTCGCAGCCTTGCCTTGGTGCGCCACGGTCGCGCGTCGCCTCGGAGTCGCGAAGGTCGACGAAGGCCAGGGACTCCAGGTCTTGCATGGCCCAGCGCCGGCGGATCTGCTGGTGGTGCACGAGGGGGACATGGCGCTCCCGGTGCGGCCCTACGTCGGCCAGAAGACGGGCCTATTTCTGGATCAGCGAGAGCATCGTGCCTTGGTCCGGCGGTGGGCTTCAGGCAGGTTGGTCGCCAACCTCTTCGCCTATAACGGAGGGTTCTCTGTGGCGGCAGCCCTGGGAGGAGCGGCGAGGGTGACCACGGTCGACCTTGCGCCCGATGCCGTCGAAGATGCGCGCGAGGCCTTCCGGCTCAACGGGATCGATCCCTCGGAGCACGCCTTCGAGGTGGCCGACGTCTTTGCATGGAGCCCCCGCGAAACCGTGGATTTCCTGATCCTTGATCCCCCCGCCCTGGCGCGAGGGCGGGGGGCGGACGCCGCGGCCGCGCGAGCCTACCGTAAGCTACACTACAGATTCGGGCCCAAGATCCCTCGTGATGGCCTGCTGGCGACCTCGTCGTGCACGGCGCGGATCGACTTTGGAGCCTGGACGGAGCTCATCGAGCAATGCTTGGCGGAACACGGGGACTGGTCCTGGCATCATCGGAGCGGGGAGCCGGTGGATCACCCCGTCACGGTTTGTCATCCCGAAGGGCACTACCTCAAGTTTGCGCTGCTCCGGCGGCGTTGAGGTTCGATCTGCGCTTGACGCGGCTGGGGCTGTCGTGTGACGCTGCGCGGTGAAGTGGCCTCTACGCCACCCCCCTCTCAGGCTACGCGCCTCATTCATCATCTCTAGGGTTCGGTCCTCCCCATCTCGGCTACTCCCGAGTCGAAGTCGACTGAGCTCACCCAAGTATCCCCCCCTTTGACCTCTCACTTGGTGGAGTCCGGTTGATCGCCCTACAACATGGCAGGTCCCGCGAGTCACTCCTCCGATCGAGGGCAGGAGTCCGCCTTGTCCACCGAGATCATCTGCAACCAGACAGGTCGCGAGATCCGTGTCTCTCTGATCGAGCACGGCCAGCTCACCGAACTCCACATCGATCGAGGCGATAACCGCGGCTTTGTCGGCAACGTCTACCTCGGGCGAGTCGTTCGGGTCCTCCCTGGGATGCAGGCGGCCTTCGTCGACATCGGGCTCGAGCGTGCCGCCTTCCTCTACGTCGGCGACATCTACACGCAGACGCTCCATATGCACGTCAACGAGGCGGAGCGCCCCGAGGCGGCTCCGCAGCACAGCCGCAGCGGTCGGTCCGGCCATCCGCCCATCCAGGATCTTCTGAAGGAAGGTCAGAACATCGTCGTCCAGGTGGCCAAGGATCCCATCGGCACGAAGGGTGCGCGGCTCACCACCCACATCGCCCTGCCAGGTCGCTACCTGGTGTTCATGCCGACGGTCGAGCACGTCGGGATCAGTCGTCGGATCGATAAAGACAAGGAGCGTCGCCGCCTTCGAGATTTCGTCGACAAGCACCGCCGCGATGGGCAGGGCTTCATCGTCCGCACCGTGTGCGAAGGTCAGCCGACCGAGCGCCTCGAAGCCGACATGGAGTTCCTCGTCCGCATCTGGGAGCGCATCTCCGACGCGGCGAAGAAGCAGTCTGCGCCGTCGCTCCTCCACGCCGAGTATGGGGTGCTCCTCCGCACCGTCCGCGATCTCATGGATGAGCAGGTGAGCCGGGTCGTGGTCGATGATCGCTCGGCCTTCGACGCCGTCCGGGGCTTCATGTCCGACTTCATGCCTCGGTTCAAGGATCGTGTTCAGCTCTATCGGGGCAAGGAGCCCGTCTTTGACATCTACGGCGTCGAGACCCAGATCAACAAGTCCATGGGCCGCAAGGTCTGGCTGAAGAGTGGGGGCTACCTGATCATCGATCAGACCGAGGCCTTGATGGCGATCGACGTCAACTCCGGGCGCTTCGTCGGCAAGTCCTCCCTTGAAGAGACGACCTTGCAGATCAACCTCGAAGCGGTCGAAGAGGTCGTCTACCAGCTCAGGTTGCGGAACATCGGCGGGCTCATCATCATCGATCTCATCGACATGGATCGGGAGCACCACCGCGAGCAGGTCTACCGCACCCTCGAAGAGGCGCTGCGCAAGGATCGGGCGCGTACCAACGTCTTGCGCATCAGCGATCTGGGCCTGGTCGAGATGACCCGCAAGCGGGTACAGGAAGGACTGGACCGCTATTTGACCGAGTCCTGCCCCACCTGCTCCGGTACGGGCGTGCTTCGATCGCGCACCACGCTGTGCTACGAGATCCTCCGCGAGCTCGCGCGCGAAGCCACCCGCGCGGGATCGGCGACCGCGCTGTACGTCAACACCACCCCCGCCATCGCCGATATGCTCTACGGCGAGCACTACGACGAAGTCGTCGCCGTCGAAGAGTCCCTCGGTCGCCGGGTGGTGGTGCGCACGCTCGGGCACTACCACCCGGAACAGTTCGAGGTCTACGCGAAGTAGCTCGGCGTCTGGGCGCTCAGTCTTCGGGGCCGATCCACCGGACCTCCACCAGATCGGTCCGCCGATCCTCCCAGTTGTGGACCGTTCCTTCGCGGCGCTGGCGTCGGGCGAGCTCCAGATCGATCTCGTGTACCAGGACGGTCTCAAGGTTCGGCGGCGCCTCCATGGCGATCCCATCGAGGGGAAACTGGACGTCGGAGGGGGTGTAGAGCGCGCTGCCCGCGTAGTGCACATCGGCGTTGGCCACGTGAGGGAGCAGCCCCACGCACCCCGCGGTGACGATGAAGAGGTGGTTCTCGATGGCGCGGGCATGAGCGCAGGTGCTCACCCGCACATGCCCGTAGCGATCCGTGGTGTTGTACGGCACCAGGATGACTCTGGCGCCCCGCTCGGTCAGCAGGCGCGCGAGCTCAGGGAACTCGACATCGTAGCAGATCAGGACCCCGACCCGACCGCAGTCTAGATCGAAGGTCTTTAGGGTCTCACCACCCTTTACGCCCCACCAGCGCGCTTCGTCGGGGGTGATGTGCAGCTTGGGCTGGTGTTCGACCTTGCCGCTACGATGGCAGATCGGCGCGATGTTTCGCAGGGTCCCGTCGGGTTGCAGGATGAGGTGGCTGCCGCCGACGATGTTGACGGCGTACTTGACCGCCAAGGTCGAGAGCATGTCTTCGATCCTGGTGGCGAAGGAGGACAAGGCGCGTGCGCCTTCGGCGGGTCGTCGGATCCCGTCGATCAGCGAGAGCAAGGGGAGGCTGAAGAGCTCGGGAAAGAGCAAGATGTCGGCGCGACGATCGCTCGCCACCTCGACGCAGAACTCGACGCGTGAGGCGAACTCTTGCCAGGAGTCGATCGCCCCCATCTGCCACTGGACAAAGCCGACGCGAAGGCGCTGGACTGCGCGACGTCGGCGACGACGCGAGCGGTCGGGGACGTGATCGAGGTTGGGCCAGACCAAGCTGGTGGCGTAGCCGGCGGAGTCCTCGTCGTCGGGGAGGTAGTCTTCGATGATCGCCTCGAGCACGAAGCCGTTGGAGACCTGAGCAGTCAAGACGGGGTCGAAGAGCCGTTTATCGAGGACCTTCTTGACGTATTCGGTGGCGCTCAGCTCGCCTTGGTAGCGCCCGTAGCCGGGGATGCGGCCCCCGATCGCGATCCGTGCCAGGTTGAGGCGCCGGCAGAGATCCTTGCGGGCCTCGTAGAGTCGCCGCGAGAGGCGCTTGCCGCGGTGGTCGGGGTGGACCTGGATCTCGATCCCGTACAAGGTGTCGCCTTCGGGGTCGTGGTTGGTGATCTTGCCGTCGTCCGAGAGCGTACGCCAGTCGTGCCACTCCTCGTAGTCGTCGGAGTCGACGATCAAGGCGCCGGCGCTCGCCACGATCTGCCCTTCGATCTCGATGCAGAGCTGGCCCTCGGGGAAGGTCCCGACCTGCGAGGTGAAGTCTTCGAGGCTCCAAGGGGGCATGTTTGGGAAGCAGGCCTTCTGGAGCGCGACGATCGCGTCGTGATCGTCCAGGGTGAGCTGGCGTAGCGTCAAATGCGGCGTCGCCACGGGGACTCCTAGCAGGGCTGTTGGGAAGTGGGAACGTCGCTCTCCGGGAGTCTGGCTCCCGTCGCACGCAGCCTTGTGCTATCGAGCGGGCATGGCACCGCCCACCCCGCTGCTGTCCTTCTTCGGCGCATCCCCTGAGGAGGTCTGTTGAGCGAATCGTCTCCGACGTGGCTCGAAGGCCGGCTCGAGCGGGTCGTTTGGGCCTCGGATGATGGCGGCTACGCGGTCGTCAAGGTTCGAACAGAGGGCGGCACGGTGACGGCGGTGGGGGACATCGGGCTGCTCGCCGACGAGGCCGAGCCCGATGACTTCGTCGCGGTCGAGGGGCGCTGGGAGGAGCACGCGGTCCACGGCCGCCAGTTCCGCGCGACGGGCTTTCTGCAGGGCCTCCCCCGCACCCTCGAGGGGCTCGCTCTCTACCTCTCCCAGGCGGGCATTCCGGGTGTGGGCAAGGCGATCGCGGGTCGGATCGTGAAGGTGTTTGGGGTCTCCGCCCTCCATGTGCTCGCCGAGGAGCCCCAGCGACTCAGCGAGGTCCCTGGGCTCGGCCCGGCGCGAATCGAGGCGATCACCGAACGCTGGGAGCGCGACGCTCAGGGATCCGCGCTGGCGGTCCGCTTGCGCGCCCTCGGACTCTCGCCCCGCATCGTTCGTCGGATTCGGGAGCGCTATGGGGAACGGTCCGCGGCGGTCGTCGCCCGGGAGCCCTACCGCCTCACCGAAGAGATCACTGGGGTCGGCTTTCATACCGCCGATGCTCTGGCTCGTCAGCAGGGCTTGCCCGAGGACGATCCGGCGCGGCTGCGCGCCGCGGCGCTGCACGCTCTCCGACGAGCCGAGAGCGAGGGCCACGCCTACCTCGACCGGGCGCGCTTGTCGCGGGCGGTGGAGGCGCTCGGGGTGCCGATCGATGGCCTCGACGCCGCGCTCGACGGGGTCGCGATGGATCGCCGGCTCATCATCGAGCCGATGGGTCGAAGCGAAGACCCCTTCGTCCTGCCACCCGCGCACCCTCAGGACCGCCTCTGGCTGCCTTGGCTGCATCGTGCCGAGCTCGAGGTCGCGGAGGCGGTCTGCGTGCGTGCGGGTGCGGAGCGGCCGGATCCTGCCCTCGCCGTCGAGATCGCCGCAGCCGAGGCCTTCGAGCGGGTGAGCCTGGGCGAGGAGCAGCGCCGAGCGGTGGAGCTGGCCCTGAGCGGTGGCATGGTCATCCTCACCGGGGGTCCTGGCACGGGGAAGACGACCTTGCTCCGGGTGCTCCTTCGAGTCGCCAGGGAGCGAGGTCAGACCTGGACCCTCGCCTCTCCGACCGGGCGCGCCGCCCGACGTCTCGAAGAAGCGACCGGCCAGCCCGCCAGCACCGTCCACCGCCTGTTGGAGCTTCGTCCAGGTGAAGGGGGATTTCAGCGGGGGCCCGAGAACCCCCTCGAGCTGGAGGGGCTGGTGATCGACGAGGTGAGCATGGTGGATCTACCGCTCATGGAGGCGCTCATGCGGGCGCTGCCCCCCGAACCCATCCCGATCGTCCTGGTGGGCGACGCCGATCAGCTCCCCTCGGTGGGCCCTGGACAGATCCTCCATGACCTGATTTTTAGCGACGCGGTGCCGGTCGTGCGGCTCCACCGGGTCTATCGCCAGGGCGAGGGCTCGGGGATCCTCGAGGCTGCGGCCTCGATCCTCACGGGCCAGGTTCCCCGAAGCGGCGAGCGCGCACCGTGGGAGGACTGCTTCTTGCTTGAGCGTCAAGATCCCGACCGAGCGGTTGAGACGCTGCTCACCGTCGTCTCGGAGCGCTTGCCCGCGCTCGGTTTCGAGGTGCCCGATCAGGTGCAGGTGCTCACCCCCGTCCGCCGCGGGGCGCTGGGCACCGAGGGCCTCAACCGGGTCCTACAGGCTCGCCTGAACCCCGACGGTCGCGAGATCTCTCGTGGCGGGCGCTCCTTCCGCGAGGGCGATCGGGTGATCTGTACCCGCAATCGCTACGACGTCGAGGTCTTCAATGGAGATGTTGGCAAGGTCCTCGGTGCCGATCGGAGCGGGCTGAGGATCGACTTCGAGGGGCGACGCATCGACTGGGCCTGGGAGGAGCTGTCGAGCTTGGAGCTCGCCTACGCGATCACCGTGCACAAGAGTCAAGGCAGCGAGTATCCCGCGGTGGTGCTCGCGCTGCACCCGAGCCACGGGATCATGCTCCGACGGACGTTGTTCTACACCGCCGTCACGAGGGCCCGCGACTTCTTGTGCGTGGTCGGTTCGAACCGCGCATGGCGCCGGGCGGTCGACCAAGCCCGTGGCGAAGAGCGCCTCACGCAGCTCGCGGCGCGGATTGCGGAGCGACGAGAGGGAGCCCGGTAGACGTTCCTTGGCTGTTGCAAGGAGGACCGGGCGGGCTCAGGGACTCGAGCGGAACGTGTAGACCGCGACGATCTCAGCGACCTGCTTGCCCTTGGCGTCGTAGATCGCCACGATGACGTCCGCTTCGGTGCGCCCGGTCTCTTTGAGGCCGCGCTGCACATCGTCGACGAAGGCGTCGTCGAGGGCGGCGCTGGCGATGATGTCGGTGGTCGCTCGATGGAGATACTTGATCCCCGTGGCCTTCTGCAGCGAGGTGATGCTCGCGAGCACCGGATGGGTGCCGACGGCGACGCCCGCCGCGGCCTCGCCTGCGGCAAAGACTGCGCTCGTGTGCATACCCCCTGCATGATCCTTCAGCGGGTCCGAGAGGGGAAGCTTGAGCGAGACTCGGCCGGGCCGTGCCTGCTCCACCGTGATACCCAGAGTCTCCAAGTAGGGGACCGATCGAAGGGCGTTGATGAGCGCTTGAACCGACATCCGTCCGCCTCCATCGCGAGCCTTGCCGCACCCTAGCACCTGCGCGCCAACCCGCACTGAGCTCTGTCATGAAGTTACCTTCTTCCAAGCCTATTGCTCCTTCGCGCGCACATCGGCTCCGGTGCGATGCGCAGGGCCGAGTCGACCTCAAGTGTCTGACGCTGACCGAGCTCGAGGCGTGGGTCATGCAGGAGCTCGGTGGGGATCCCGCCCTGGCGCAGCGCATCTATCAGGGGCTCTGGCAGGGGGGCGCCCGCACCGTCGACGAGCTGCCCGATGTGGGCGCTGCCTGGCGATCGGCCCTGCGCAACGCGGCGTTCGTGTCCATGCTCGAGCCCGATCTGGTGCTCGCGAGCGACGATGGAACGCGAAAGTACCTCTGGCGCCTCGAAGATGGACACCGCATCGAGAGCGTGCTCATCCCCGATGGCGATCGGCTCACCCTCTGCATGTCCTCCCAGGTGGGCTGCGCCATGGCCTGCACCTTCTGCCTCACCGGCGATCTGGGGCTCAAGCGGCAGCTCAAGGCGAGCGAGATCGCCAACCAGCCGCTTCAGGTCGGCCTGCAGCTCGCTCGTGAGGACGGACGGCGCATCACCAACCTCGTGCTCATGGGCATGGGCGAGCCCCTGCACAACCTGCCGAACCTCATCCCAGCGCTCACCAACTGCCTGCACGATCTCGGGATGAACTTCAGCCATCGTCGAGTCACGGTGTCGACGGTGGGGCTGGTCCATAAGATGGTGGAGCTCGCCGAGGCGCTCCCCGTCAACCTGGCGGTCAGCGTCAACGCGACCACCGAGGCGCAGCGGCGCCAGATCATGCCCATCACCCGCAAGCACAGCCTCGCGAAGCTCATCGAGGCGATGGAGCGTTTCCCGCTGCCCAACAACAAGCGCATCACGATCGAGTATGTCATGATCGCGGGATTCAACGATTCGCTCGATGATGCCGCACGTCTCTTCGAGCTGCTTGAGCGCGTGCGGGCCAAGGTCAACCTCATCCCCTACAATGAGAACCCCGACCGCGACCTGCGGACCCCTCCCCACGACCGAGTCAAGGCCTTCCAACACTACCTCGTGAGCCGTGGCCTCTCGTGCTCCATCCGTACCACCCGAGGCACCGACATCTCCGCCGCCTGCGGTCAGCTCGGAAAGGCTCGACAGCAGGCCACCGAGCATGGCTGGCTCTCCGACGCGCGCCGCGTCGCAGGGTTCGCCCCCTTCCCAACCTCCTGAACCCTTCTCTACGCCTTATGGAGTTCACATGCCACGTATAGGCATCCTCGGAGGCAGCGGCCTCTACGACATGCCCGGCCTCAAGGACCGTCGCGAAGAGCGCGTCGACACCCCCTTCGGCTCCCCTTCCGACGCGATCTTGCTCGGCGATCTCGACGGAGAGACCCTCGCCTTCTTGCCTCGGCACGGGCGCGGCCATCGCTTCAACCCCTCCGAAGTCAACTATCGAGCCAATGTCTGGGCGCTCCGCAAGCTCGGTGTCGAGTGGATCATCAGCGTGAGCGCGGTGGGTAGCCTGCGCGAAGAGGTGGTTCCGGGGCACGTCGTCGTCATCGACCAGTTCATCGATCGCACCAAGGGTCGGCACGCCACCTTCTTCGAGGGCGGCGTTGTGGGGCACATCGCCTTCGCCGACCCGGTCTGCTCCACCCTGCGCGGCTTCCTCCTCCAGGCTGCGAACGAGGCAGGCGCGACGGTGCACGATGGCGGTACATATGTTTGCATGGAGGGGCCGGCCTTCTCGACCCGCGCGGAGTCTCATCTATACCGTTCTTGGGGGGGCAAGGTCATCGGCATGACCAACCTGCCCGAGGCTAAGCTGGCGCGCGAGGCGGGGATCTCCTACGCGACCCTGGCCATGGCGACCGACTACGACTGCTGGCACGAGGCCCACGACGCCGTCACGGTCGATCAGGTTGTCGCGACCCTCAAAAAGAACGTCGCCCTCGCTCAGCGCGCCGTGGCCCACGCCGTGCCGCTCATCCTCTCTCACGCAGGCCCATGCCCCGCCTCCCGGGCCGCCGAGGGTGCGATCATGACCGATCCCTCCAAGATCCCTACCGATCGTCGCGAGGCCCTGGCGGTGATCGCCGGCCAGTTCTTGGGCTAGCCGTGGTCGCCCATCGCTCCAAGCACCCCGGTCCCGAGCAGCTTCGTCGGCTCCGAGGCCTTCGTCAGGCGGCTCAGCTATCGCTCGACGCGGTGGCGGAGCGGACGGGTCTCCCCGTCGCGCATGTCGAGGCCCTGGAGCAGGGGAAGATCGACGAGCTGCCGTCGGGCCCCTATGTGCTGGCCTACTACCGGCTGGTTCTCGGCGCGGTGGGTGGCGAGGAGCTGCTGCAGGAGCTCGAGGATCCCCCGCCGGTCGAGGCTAACGGCCTGCCGCTCTGGATGATCCGCGGGGTCGCGATCGCGGCGGTGCTCTTGCTCGCGACCCTCACGGTCGTGCAGGTCCGACAGCTCGGGCTCGACGATGTCGCTGTGCTCACGGAGGCGCTCTCGGGTCGCTCGGCGGCGACGGGGCCTGATCTGCTCGTGGTGATCACGCCCCGAAAGGAGTCTCGGTTCAGGGTTTGGAGCGATGGCGAGTCGGCCTTTGAAGGGGTGCTGGCTCCTGGCGTAGCGAAGGCTTTCTCGGCGAGCGACAGGCTCGAGATCGAGCTTGCGGGAGCCGAGGTGGCTCATATCGAATACAACGGCGACCCCGTGGTGCCTCAAGGGCGGCAGGGGGTGCCGCGTCGGCTGATCTTCATCGACGATCTCTCTCCTGGGGACTGATGGCGAACTCCCTCCACACCCGCACCGAGACCGTGCTCCGGCGACTCGTCCGCCGGGACGCGACCTCTCAGGTGCGCAAGGTGCTCGCCAAGAGCCGCCCGGAGGACGTCGCGGCGGCGCTGGAGCACATGACGCGGTCGGAGCGCCAACGGCTCTTCCCGATGCTCGGGGATCGTGAGACCGCCGCCGAAGTCATGGTCAACCTCTCCGAAGGCGCCCTGAGGGACGTGCTCGCCTCGGTTGGCTCCGGGCTTATCGTGGAGCTCCTCGAGCGCATGGAGCCCGACGACGCGACCGATGTCATCGAGGCGTTGCCCGAAGAGCTTCGCGCGGCGGTCCTCAGCGACCTTCGTGGCGAAGATACCGAAGAGCTCAGCGTCCTGATGTCCTGGCCCAGCGACACGGCGGGCGGGATCATGTCGACCAGCTTCTTCTCGATGCCCGAGGCATCGACGTGCGGGCAGGCCATCGAGCAGATCCAGAGCAAGGGCGAAGACTTCGACAGCCTGTTCTACGTCTACGTGCTCGACGGGCAGGGGCGCCTGGTCGGGGTCGTCAGCCTGCGCCAGCTCCTCACCAATCCCCCGAATACACCCCTCGTCAGCGTGATGACCCGTGAAGTCATCACGGTGGGGCCCAAGCAGGACCAAGAGGAGGTCGCCCGCTACGTGGCGCGCTACGACCTGCTCGCTATCCCCGTCGTCGATGAGCACCAGCGCCAGCTCGGCATCGTCACCGTCGATGACGTCGTCGACGTCATCCGCGAGGAGGCGGTCGAAGACATGATGCTTCTCGTGGGGATTAACGACGATGCAGCCCATGGCAAGGGCATCTTCGCGCTGGTGAAAGACCGGGCGGGCTGGCTCCTGGCGACCATCGGTGGAGGGGTCCTCTCGTCGGAGCTGATCGGATCGTTCGAACAGACCTTGATGGCGGTGGCGGTCCTGGCGGGTTTCATCCCGGTCATCATGGGGATGGGCGGCAATGTGGGCTTGCAGTCGGCCACGATCACGGTGCGAGGGATCGCGACGGGCCACGTTCAACTCGGGGGTGCGCTGGCCTACATCTGGCGCGAGACCAGGGTCGGCGTGGTCATGGGTCTGCTCTTTGCGGTCGTCCTTGGCGGCTATGGCTTGGTCCGCTACCTCGACCAGCCGCTCATCGGCGTGAGCGTCGGGATCTCGGTCTGTCTGGCGATCATCGTCGCGAGTCTTTTTGGAACCACTGTTCCGGTCGTGCTGTCGCTCATCGGGGTCGATCCTGCGCTCGCCACCGGGCCCTTCGTGACCACGGCCTCGGACATTACGGGCATCATCATCTACTTGGGCGTCGCGACGGTGCTGCTGCAGATCTGAGCGATGCCAGTCATGAACGGGTCATGTGGGGCTCAGCCCCTCGACCTCCTCGAGCATGGGGCGAGACTTGAGCCCTGCTCCAAGGTGCCACTCGGCGAAGTCGGTCAGCAGATAGAGGGGCGCTGCGGGACGGACTCCCAGCGTGTCGCGCAGCGGGGTGCGGCGCAAGGCCTCGAGGCGCAGGAGAGCGTCGGCAGAGACGCGGGGCGCCGGCGCGCAGGCGGCGTGGACTCCCCCGCCGGAAGAGGTGGAGAAGCAGCAGGGATCCGTGAGGCGCTCACGGCAGATCGGACAAAGCACCAGGGCTGGGGTAAATCCGGCAAAGGTGAGCGCCTTGGCCTCCAGGGCCTGACGCGAGGAGGGCGTGATCGGCTCGTCGACCTCCAAGACCTGAAGCCAGGCGCAGGCGAGCTTGAACAGTCGCTCCGCCTCGTTGTGCTCCGGAGCCAGCGCGGAGCAGAGCTCGATGCCGTAGGCGAGGGCGGTGAGGCGGTCCAGATCTTCGCGGGGCCGCTTGGGGAGTTGTTGGGCACTCGCCTCGACCAAGAGGGGGAGGGCGCCTCGGGTGCGCTTCAGCTCCGGTCGGATCAAGGCCCCAGTCTGAAGGGAGGTGGCCCAAGGCTTGCGGCCGCTCCGCACCCCTCGGGCCATGACGGCGACTCGGCCTTGGTCGGCGGTGAGCAGCCGTACGACCCGGTCGTGATCGCCAAAGTCGATGGTACCGACGACGATGGCGAGGTCGACCGCGCTCACGGCTCGAACGGCACGAGGAGAGGAACTCTCGGTGCGATGGCACCAGGAGGGAGCCGGATCTCGTACTGATAGCGACGCTCTAGGCCTGGCACGGGCTCGTAGGTGAGCTCGAGCACATGCCCGCCGACGGGCAGACCGCCGACGAGCAGGTAGCCGCCTATCCCGACCCGGAAGGTGAGCGGGTCGTAGACGCCCTCTTCGTTCAGGTAGCAGGGCTCCAGCGCGCGTCCGTCGTTCAGGAACATCGTTGCGAAGGAGGACTCGACGAGCACAACCTCCCCGTCCTCGCCACCGATGAAGCCGTCGAAGAGGGGGCGGGCCAGGAGCACGCCTCCTTCGTTCTCCAGGGTAGGGCAGCCCTCCCAGCGTTCGAGCTCCTCGGACCAACGCGCCTCGGAGACCGCGAAGACCTCGCCGTTGGGTATGCGGAACCGGGGGTTCAGCCCCGGGTTGCCGTGGAAGGTGGTTGGGACGTGCTCCGGCCCATCGATCACGACGACGTTGGTCACCCCTGGGGCGGCGCCGACCCGGAACCAGCCGTTGGCCGCCGAGGTGGCACGATCGATCTCGTCGCCGTCCTCGTCGAGGGTCTGCACCGTGAGCTCGGAGGCCGGAGGAGCGTCTTCGTCCCAGCCGTCGAGCACGAGACCCTGCAGCGCCACGTCGAAGGTGTCCACGCACGCGCAGGCGAGGAGACTAAGGACCAGGAGGCGAGACATGCGCATAGCTCTCAGGCACGGGGTTCGCAGGCATAACGCGGCGGTCGCTGAGAGCCTCTGCTCCATGGAGTTCCTCCAGTTGGAACGGCGTGCCACGTCGATCGGTGAATGAAATAGTTCATGACAAAGCATGGTTTTCGCCATTGTTGTCGCAACCCCCTTGCTTGTCGTGGTCCTCCCTACTAAGGTCGGCGGCGGAGAGGGGCCTTGTCAAGGCTTCCTCGGCGCTACAACGACGACTCACGGAGGTTCTACCATGGGCGAGATGATCACCAAGCCCGACGCCAACCCAATCCTTTACGCGGTGCTCAACATCATTGTTTGTGGCATTCCCATTGGTCACTTCATGATGGGGCAGACCAGCAAGGCCGTTATCATCCTCGTCTACGCGGTCCTGCTGAACATGTTCGGCATCGGCTGGATCATCTCGATCCTCGCCGCCGTTGATGCCTACAAACTCGGCGAGAAGCTTAAGAATGGCGAGTCCATCGGCCAGAAGGAGAACGGCTTCGAGCTGTTCAACAGCCTCCCTGGCCTGAACTGAACCTACGCTGGTTCGTGGTCCCGCCGCGTGGGTTCTTGTAGCCCACTCGGCGGGGCTTCGTGTGTCTGCCCCTCACTCGGGAGCATGGCTCCCAGGGTAGCGCCCTGGCTGCGTACTCTAGACGATGGCCCTAGTAAGAGCATGTTTACCTTTCCAAGCACAAAGAGGGGCGCTGCTGCTCCAAGAGCGCCCGAACGGGGATGCACGGCGCCGCTCCCTGTTGTAGGGTCTGTCAGCACGCCCCGGGCGTTCCCCCGGCTGTGCGGAGTCTCTATGTTGCGCTTATCGATCGGGTCAGGTGTCTTGCGGGGCCGCAGTCGTTCGCTTGGGGTGGCGAAGGGCTGGTCGGAGCCGTCGAAGGTCGCTGGCCGGCTGCATGGGGTGGCGTGCCGATGACCGTCAGGCAGAGCTTTGGGTTTCCGCTCTCGGTAGACGTTGGCACTGATGTCGGCAAAATCCGAGATAATAACGAAGACTCCGTCGGTTACGCCTGGCTTGACGATGGGTCCCTCTTCGTGATCGTGGCCGACGGTATGGGCGGGCACGAGGCTGGCGAGGTCGCCTCGAGTCTGGCCGTTCGGGTCAGCGAAGAGGTCGTTCGTCAGGACCCCGACGCCGACCCAAGGGACAGGCTTCACAATGCGCTCCTCGAGGCCAACCAGGCCATCCTCGAAGAAGGCCAGAGCTCTGGCACCCGCGGCATGGGGACCACGGCGATCGCGGCGATCCTCAAGGGTAACCACGTCTATCTAGGTCAAGTGGGCGATAGCCGCGCCTACCAGTTTCGGCGTGGTCACCGGATCTGGCGGAGCACAGACCACACCCGAGTACAGATGCTGGTCAACGAGGGCCGCCTCACCGAAGAGCAGGCCCGCCACCACCCCGAAGCGGGCATGCTCACCCGTGCCCTGGGACACGCCCGTATGGCCGATGGGCAGCCCCTCGTGCCCGAGATCCTCGACGAGCCCCTCGTCCTCGACAAGGGCGACACCCTGCTCCTCTGTAGTGACGGCCTGCACGACCTGCTCGACGACGACGAGATCGGGCGCATGATGGCGGGCAAGGACTCCGGCAGCGCGATCTCGCTGCTCATCCAAGAAGCCTGCGATCGTGGGGGGCACGACAACATCACCATCGCCCTGATCAATGCGGGCACCGCGGTTCAGCCTTTCGACCCATCGTTTCAGCCGCCCAACGCGACCCCGCGAGCGGCGAGCAGCGATCTCGCCCAGGAAGATGAGAACCCGACCTTCGACTTCTCCGATCAGGGCTTCGGCCCCCCTGGGCAGCAGGGCGGGCACCTGCACGCGCCAACGGTCGCACCCGGAGAGGTCGAGGCCCCTGGGCCCGTCGCGGGCCCTCCCGGCGACGCCGAGCCCAAGAGCAACCTTCCGCTGATCATCGGCGGAGTCGTCGCGCTCCTGCTGGTGCTGGGTGGGTTTGGAGTATGTCTGGCAGGCGCTTTGGCCTACCTCATGCTGGGCTAGCGACTCCGCTCGGCCTCGCGACGAACCTTCAGGCGAGCGCATCACCTTGGTTTTGGGTGGAAGGTTCGTCGAGCCCAGCGCGCCTCTTCAGGGGAGTGGGACTTGGGTCGACCGTCGCGCGATGGTGACGATTCGTCTTCGCGCGCTACAAGGGGCCGAGGGCGTGGCTCGGGTTGTGCGTGGCGAGGTACGGCGCGGTCAGCGTCGAGGAGGGTCAGGTGAGGGAGCAAGGACTTATTCTCATCGTGGATGACGAAGCGGACCTGCGTCAGCTTCTCGACATCAACCTAAGCCGGGAGGGCTTTCAGGTCCTGCATGCTCCCGACGGAGAGACGGCACTCTCCCTCGCGTTGGAGCAGCGTCCCTCCCTGATCATCCTCGATATGATGCTGCCTGACCTCTCGGGGACCGAGGTGTGTCGCCGGCTTCGCGCGGAGCCAAAGACGGCGGCGCTCCCCATTATCATGCTCTCGGCACGCGGAGAAGAGATCGATCGGGTGGTAGGCTTCGAGGTGGGGGCCGATGACTACGTGGTCAAGTCCAACCTCTCGACCCGCGAGTTGGTCTTGCGGATCCGCGCGTTGCTTCGACGTCAAGGCGGTGCCTCACCCGCGAAGCAGCCTGCCATGACCATGGAACCTCGCAAGCTCCGATTCGGGGTGATCGCCCTCGAGCCGGAGTCGCATCGGGTGTGGGTGAGTGATGAAGAGGTCAGCCTCACGGTGACGGAGTTCAGGCTGCTGACCTCCTTGGTCGAGCGTGCGAACCGTGTCCGTACTCGAGGTAATCTCCTTCAGGACGTCTGGGACATGCCCCCTGATCTGAACACCCGAACGGTCGATACCCACGTCAAGCGCCTCCGCGAGAAGCTCGGCGACGCGGCGGCACACATCGAGACGGTGCGTGGCGTAGGGTACCGCTTCAACACGGATCCGAGCTGAGCGTGGCGTGGCGGGCCCCACCACCGCTGGCCTGTGGGCTCGTCGCCCTCCTCGGAGGAGGGAGCGCGATGGGGGCGGCGGTCCTTGCCGGTGCCGAGCTTTCAACGCTGCTCACGATGGCGCTCGGCGTGTGCCTCGCTGCCGCAGGAGCCACGGGGCTCGGGGCTTGGTGGGGGCGTCTCACGCTGCGCCGCTTCGAGCGCCTAGCCTCCGATCTTCGACGGGCGTCGTCGGCTGCCGACGACATCGAACGCGTCTCTGAGCTTCGACCCCGAGATGAAGCGATCGTCGCTCGTGCGGCGAACGAGGTGTTCGCGCGAGCCCGTGCTCAGCTCGCGCAGGCCGAGTCCGATCATCGACTGCTGACCTCGCTGGTGGAACACAGCCCGAGCGGGGTATTGATCGTGGATGAGAGGCGGCGGATCCTAATGGTCAACGGTAAGTTTTGTGAGATCTTTGATCTCCGCGCGAACCCGGAGGGGCGCCTCGCCGCAGAGGTGATCACCGCACCGGAGGTCTTAGACATGATCGAGCGGGGGGCTCAGGCCGCGTCCGATGGCGATCGGCTCGCGATCGCTTCCTCTCGGGATGTGGTGTTGCGCTTGGTGCCTACCGGGTCTGGGGAGCTCGCGATCGTCGCGCAGGATGTCACGCGCTTTCGCTCGGCGGAGCGTGCCCGCACCGCCTTCGTAGCGAACGTGAGTCATGAGCTGCGCACGCCGATGGCGGCCATTCTGGGTTACGCCGAGACTTTGTCGACCGACCCTGCCTTGTCCGACGAGGTGCTTCCCTTGGTCGAGGCGCTCACGCGAAACAGCCGACGACTGCGCGATACCTTCGAGGGACTCATGAACCTTGCGCGGGTCGAGGCTCGGAGCGGGCAGCTCTCGCTGGAGCCGCTTCGTCTGGCCCCCTTGCTCGCCGAGGCGATGGCAGCACCGGCGGACTTGGCGGCGCAGAAGGGGGTGGCCTTCGAGGTCGACTGTCCCCCGGAGCTCACGGCGTCGGTCAACGCGGAGGCGTTCGACGTCATCGTAGGAAATCTTGCGTTCAATGCGGTGAAGTATACCCCAGAAGGGGGCGAGGTTCGGGTGGTGGCCGCCGCGGTTGAAGGTCAGGTTGAGCTGCACTTCATCGACACGGGCATCGGCATCGAGGCCGCCCATCAGGAGCGGATCTTCGAGCGCTTCTTTCGCGTAGACGAGGGGCGAGATCGCAGCTCGGGTGGCGCAGGGTTGGGGCTCGCGATGGTCAAGCATCTCAGCCTCGCGACCGGCGCACACATTCGACTATCGAGCGCTCCGAGCCAGGGAAGCACCTTTGTTGTCACCTTCCCGCAAGCGGGTAGGGCCGCATGATGGACCGCACGTCACGACCTCGTCGAGAGCGATGGCTCTGGGGGCTCGTCGATGGGATCTCCGTCGGTGCGCTGGGCTGCGCGGTGGTGGCTTCCCTGTTCCTGGTCGGCGCGGCAGCCTTCGATGCTCTCTCAACCTCGTTCCTCGGAGTGGCGACGTCGGTCCTTGGAACCTTAGGGCTCTCGACGCTCGCCCTCCTGGTGGCCGCACCCGTCGCGATCGGCACGGCACTCTGGGCGCGGTGGCTCGCGCCGGTTCGGCTGCGACCCACGTTTCTGTGGCTGATCAGCTTGCTGGGAGACGTCCCCCCTGTGGTCTGGGCGGTGTCTGCCCTGGTCGTGCTCCAGCCGAAGGAAGGAGTCGAGGCCTATTTCCTGGCGGTCCTCGCGTTGGGAGCCGTGGCTGCGCCATCGATCGCTGCGCGGGGTCTACGGGTCTTTGAGACGGTCTCGCCGAGCCGCATGCTCGCGGCCTACGCGCTGGGGGCCTCCCAGGCTGAGGCGGTCATCGGGGTCGTGCTCCCTGCGGTGTGGAGGGGCTTGGCCCGGGCGATCCTGGTCGGCTTCTCGAGGGCGTTCGCCGACACCGTGATCGTCCTGCTCCTCCTTGGACCCCTCTGGATCGACGCGCCGGTCCTACCGCTTCGGGTCGTCGATCCTACGCTCTCGGAGCTCGCGCTCCCTGGGGCTCTCGCGGCGGCGGTGGTCTGGGGACTCGTGGCGCTCGCCATCTCGATGCTCGCACGGCGGGTGTTGCGATGAGGGTGCTGTCCAGGCTGGTCACGATGTGGGCCTGGGGCTCGGCCTCCCTGACCCTGGGGGTGCTCGTCGTGGCAGCGAGCCTACTGTTTGTGCGGCTCGATCTCGAGGCCCTGCCGGCCATGGCGGAGCTCCTGCTGAGCTCGGTGGCGCTCTCGGCCGCGGCGGTTTTATCAGCTTTGCCCGTGGCCTTGGCGATCGCGCTCGCGCTTGACCGACACGCGCGCCGTGCTTGGCACCAGAGCGCGGGTCAGCGGTGGCTGTCTGCGTTCCGAGACATCCCTCCCCTCCTGATTGGCGTGATCGGCTGGATGCTCGGCGCGCGAGGCCTCTTCGGGGCTTGGATCGTCTTGTCCATCATCGCCTTGCCGGTGCTGGCGCATGGGCTTCGGGGAGCCTTTGGGCGGGCGAGGAGTCGCGAGCGCCTCTCGGCCATCGCCCTCGGAGCCTCCACGCTTCAGGTCCTCTTTTACGTGGTGGGCCCCTCATCGAGCGCAGACTTTTTCGCGGTCTTGCTCCGCGCCTTGGCGCGAGTGCTCGGGGTCGTCGCTCCGCTGCTCCTCCTTGGTGCGCTCTCCTCTCTCGCTCTCGAGGTGTTTCACGAGGCCGCAGCGGGTAGGATGGGGTTCGCTGTCGCAGGCGCGACCTTGCTCGTGCTCTCGGTGCTGGTTCTCCACGGGGTTGCGGCGTACTTGGAGCGAAACGTGCAGCTCACAGGCGCGACATGAATGGGCCAGATCTCAGCCTGGAGTCGGTGAGCGCTCACTACGGAGACGTGCGGGTCCTCCACGAGGTCAGTGTTCGCTTCGCGGGGGGAGCGGTGACTGCGGTGCTGGGTGCTGTTGGATCGGGGAAGTCCACGCTGCTCCGGCTCTTCAATCGGGTCGCGGAGCTTCAGCCGGGCTTTCGCTCAGAAGGGGTGGTGAAGGTTGGGGAGCGCGAGGTTCAAGAACTGGATCCGAGCGTCCTTCGCCAAGAGGTCGGGATGATCTTCGATCGCCCCACGGCTTTCCCTGGCACCGTGCGCGACAACGTGGCGTTCGGTCTGGTCTTGAGGGGGGTTGAGCCCGCGGAGCGGCCCTCGCGAATCGAGCGCGCGTTACGGCGGGCGGAGCTCTGGGATGAGCTCGGGGAAGCGCTCTCGCGCCCTGCCGCGTCGTTGAGTGCCGGCCAACGTCAGCTGCTCTGCATCGCACGGGCGCTCGTGTTGGAGCCCCGCGTGCTGCTCCTCGACGAGCCGACGGGTCGGCTTCACCCCGCGGACGGGGCTCGCATCGAGAGGGTGGTGCGTGGCATCTGCCCGGAAGTCACCGTGATCTTCGTCACGCCCGACGTCGCGCAGGCCGGAAGGATCGCGGACCATGTCGCGCTGATCGAGGGAGGGCGACTCATCGAGCAGGGGCCCGCTGAAGAGCTCTTCACCAACCCAAGCCAGCCCGAGACCCAAGCCTACCTCTCCCGTCGATACTCCTGAGGGATCTCGCGGGGGCGGACGGCTAGCGTGTGACACTCTCACGTCAGCCTTGGGGCGCCTGCGCAACACCTCGGGCGGATGCGCGCCTCGGCTGGGCGGGCGGAGTAGGGTTCCTTCGGAGACGCCCCGAGTTCTGCATGACCCTTCACGCCACCGATCGCGATCTGGAGCACATCCGCACCCTCTTCCTGCAGATGTGTGTGCGCTCGGAGTCCATGGTGCGTCGCTCGGTTCGCTCGGTGGTGTCGCGCGACGCGGAGCTGGGTCGCGCCGTCATCCAGACCGATGTCGAGCTCGACCGTCTCGAAGTTCAGGTCGATCGCTCCTGTCTACGCTGTCTGGCGCTTCGTCAGCCGGTGGGGCACGATCTGCGCTTCGTCACGACGGTGCTCAAGATGGTCGTCGATCTTGAGCGGATCGGTGACCTCTCCGTCAACATCGCCAAGCGTGGCTTGGAGCTGAGCGCGGGCGCCGGTCTCCAGCCCTCGCTTGGTCTCGTGCGAATGGGCGAGCTCTCGGCCGACATGGTCCGCGCGGCTGCCGATGCGTTCGTCGAGGGGGACCCTGCCCTCGGCGCCGAGCTCCGCGAGCGTGACGCCGAGGTCGATCGCTTGAATCGAGAGCTCGTCCAGCGCTGGATCGACGTCATGACGGCCCACCCCTCTCAAGCGGAGCGGGCTCTCGCGCTGACCTCCATCTCGCGTTACCTTGAGAGGATCGCGGATCACGCGGTGAATCTTGGGCAGATGGTCGTGTTCCTGGTCGACGGCCGCGATGTGCGACACGTCCCCTGACCGCCGGCTGGGCCCGACCATGGGTTGCTGGGATCCACGAGGATCGATGAAGGAGTTCACATGCCAGAAGGTTCCGTCTGGCCCTGGTTCCGTAGGGTGCTCCTGGGTACGGTCATCGAGGGGCTGCACGAGGTCGGCCTACCGATCGATGCGTCGAGCATCGAGCTTTCGTTCGACGAGGATAGCCTCTTTCAGTTTCCGGCCTTCGATAATCACCTTCGCTTCGTAGGCCGGGTGCGTGCCCGCGTCGACGCCGAGGTCCCTCCCGAGAAACTGAGGGCCCTCCGAGAGGCCTTCGAGCCGGCGTGGCCGGCCCTGGTGACCGAGCTCCGCCGCTTCCCGCTCCCTGATCGACTCGTCGTGGTGCGCAACGAGGTCACGGTCGAGGCCGATGGGGCGCGACTGAACCTCGTCTTCGATCTCGAGGCGGACTGAGGGCCGACCCTACTAGACGCCCGAAACCTGCGCGAAGTCTGCGAGCGCTAGGATCGCCGCGCAGCAGAGGACGGCGAGGGCATCGATGCCCGCCGAGATGCAGCAGCCTCCCGCCGCACCCACAACCCCTCGCATCCACGCCAGCACCTCCTTGCGCGCGCTGACGACGCCCAGCGCGACCGCGCCGGCGACCGCGAGGCCGTACCCGACGCCGGGCACGGGGATGAACAAGCCCAGACAGGCTCCGATCACCGCTCCGGTCGCGGCCCCCGCCGAGCCCGCGAGCGCTCGACTGCCCAGGGCTGGACCAAAGAGCTGGGCGACCCCGCCGACGACACAACACAGCGCCGCCAGCACCAACGCTTCCCGCGTCACCACCGCGAAGTCCGTGAGGCCTGCGAAGGCGACGAGTCCGAGAAATGCAACGGCACAACCAGGGAATCCTGGAATCGCGGCGGCCGCTAACCCGAGCAGGATACCCCCGATCCCGCAGCCCCATGCGATCGCCTCGATCATGTGGGACTCCCGCAAGTGGGCTCGGCGGCATACACGGCTGGCTCAGGAGGAAAGTCCATGCAGTACCGAGGCCTTGATCTCGACCCCTTCCAGTCCGAGGCGATCACGCACCTCTCGGAAGGGCGGTCCGTGCTCGTGTGCGCACCGACCGGCACCGGCAAGACCATCATCGCCGACTGGGTCGTCGAAGATGCGATGCGTCGCGGCAGGCAGGTCGTATACACAGCACCGATCAAGGCTCTCTCCAACCAGAAGTTTCGGGACTATACTCGGCTGCACGGCGAGGAGGTCGTCGGACTGGTAACCGGAGATCTGGTGATCCGCCGCGACGCCCCGTGCCGCGTCATGACCACCGAGATCCTCCGAAACATGCTGCTCTCGGGCGAGGACCTCTCGGACCTTCACGCAGTGGTCATCGACGAGATCCACTTCCTCGACGATCGAGAGCGCGGCACGGTCTGGGAAGAGGTCCTGATCTATCTGCCCAAGCATGTCCTGATCATCGGTCTCTCCGCCACCTTATCCAACATGCACTCCTTCGCGGAGTGGCTATCGGACGTGCGAGAAGCGCCGATCGAGGTCTTGGTTGAGACGCAGCGCGCGGTGCCGCTGTCGTTCTTCATCGCGAACCACGGCACAGGCATCGTCGAGCCTTCCGAGTACCATAAGCTCTACCTTCGAAGTCAGCAG
The DNA here is from genome assembly GCA_007693595.1 of Deltaproteobacteria bacterium. GTDB lineage: Bacteria > Myxococcota_A > UBA796 > UBA796 > REDI01. The sequence continues at coordinate 136,142 of REDI01000031.1, forward strand.
GAAGATCGCGAGGACTCCGACCGGGGATCGAACCAGCGTCGCGGCAGAGGTCGTCGAGATCGTCGCGGGGGTCGGAACCGAGGTCGCGGGGGGCCGCCTCGAGGACGTGATCGCGATCGTCGCCGCCGACCCCGACAGACGCGTCACAGCGACATCGTGCGCATGCTGGTCAAGAAAGATCTGCTGCCTTGCCTCTATTTCGCGTTCAGTCGTCGAAACATCGAGAGCAACGCCCGCTGGCTCACGACCGAACTTCGCGGCGATCTGCTCCGCGTCGAAGAGCAGCGCGCGCTGGATCAGCGCCTCGACGACGCGCAAGAGGCGCTGGGGCGGGTCCTCCATCCCGATCTGTTCCAGATGTACCGTCGCGGGATCGCCTTTCACCACGCGGGCCTGCACGTCAGCCTCAAGGCCCTGGTCGAAGAGCTCTACGAGAGCCGATTGATCAAGGTGCTCTACTGCACCTCGACCTTCGCGCTGGGGATCAACATGCCGGCTCGTGCCGTCGCCTTTGACGGGCTCAAGAAGTATGATGGGCAGGGCGTCAACCCGCTGACGGTGCGCGGCTTCATGCAAAAGGCGGGGCGGGCGGGTCGTCGGGGCATCGACACCGCCGGCACGGTGGTCCTCCGCATCGACTTTCACGAGTATCCCGAGGTGCAGCCGCTCCTCGAGGACTACTTTCAGGGCCGTCCCGAGCCGGTTCGTTCGAGCTTCAGCCTGTCGTGGAACTCGATCGTGCGGCTCCTCTCTACCCAGAATCGAGAGCAGGTCCGCACGATCGTGGAGCGATCCTTCCTGAGCTGGCACCTCGAGCACGAGGCGGACGCCCAGCGGGAGCGTGCCGACGAGCTGGAGCGTCGAGCTCAAGAGCGGAGCTCTCAGCATGCGGCCAAGAAAGCTCGCCGAGAGGCGAAGCGACTGCGGGCGCGCGCGCGTCGATCCGGGGGGCGGTGCTGGGAGGAGTTCGAGCGAAAGGAAGCTTTTCTGATCCAGGCCGGATACATCGCCGACGATGGCTCCTTCAACGCCGGGGCTCGGGTGCTCATGCATCTGCAGATAGCCGAGATCTTCATGACGGAGTTGGTGCTCACCGGGGTCTTTGAAGACCTCGACGATCCCACGCTCTTTGGGCTGCTTTGCGCCCTTGTCTCGAACTTTCCTCGCAAGGTCGGCCGACGCTACGGGCTCGATCAGGACCTACGCGACCTGGCTCGCAGGGTCGAGACGGTGCGCCAGTCTCCAATCGTCACGGACGCCGAGGCGATCACGCGCCAGGAGGTCGAGTGGTCCCCTTACTGGATCCCGCTTGGAAAGGCTTGGGTGCTCGGAGAGTCCATGGCCGAGATCCTCGACAAGATCGAGAGCGAGACCGACGTCGCTGGCGATGTCGTTGGGACGTTTCGGCGCGCCAAGGATCTGTGCAAGCAGCTCGCCGACGTACACCACGAGATGGCCGACCGAGCCGACCGCCTGCGGAGCTTGGCCCGTCGCGTCTCGAGGGATGAGGTCGAGGTCGTCGACTGAGCTCGGCCTATGGCTGGGATCGACCGCTCTGCCCATCGCGGGACTGCTCGCTTCGTCGCGCGGTCGCACTCGCATCGAGGGAGCGCGGAAAGGAGACTTGCAGCCGGACTCGAGACGTGGGGTTGAAACTTGTTAACGCATAAACGCCACCCGCAGAGGCGGGTGGCGTCGTGCCAGAGCCTCCTGATGGTAGCGATGGGGTCGCCCCGCGTCAAGGCTCGGGGTGGCTCGATGTGAGCCCGGCAAGATTCCAGCGATAGAAAGCAATGAAGCGGCGACCGTGAGTCGGTCACCGCTTCGAGGTCGTCGAGCGAGGGGCGTGGCGCTCCATCACTCGGCGTAGCTGGTACTCCCAAGGGGAATCGAACCCCTGCTTTCGCCGTGAGAGGGCGACGTCCTAACCGCTAGACTATGGGAGCATGCACATTGGCCTGCCAGGGCTCGAACCTGGAACCTTCGGGGCCAGAACCCGACGTCTTGCCAATTCGACCACAGGCCATCAAGCCCCGAGGGTTTAATCTCGGAGCCCGGTGTCGTCAAGGAGGCGCGCGCAGGAGATGAACGGGCTCAGGGAAACTGGTCGATCGAGAGGTTCTCGGCGGCGAGTCTTTTGTTGGTGGTCTGAAACCAGGTTTCCTCTTCGAGCTTCGCCTTGTCGGCCAGGGAGCGCCCGCGCTTCCAGCGCTGTGCATCACCGCGCTCGATGCCTTCGAGAATCAGCGCGTATCCCTCGGCGCGGGAGCCCCAGATCGTGACGAGTTGACCGTGAGCATCGACCCAAGGGCCGGGTACATTCACCAAGCCAGCCTGATCGTGGAGGTGCTGAGCGAGTGGAACGATGCCGGTGCGCCAGGCCTCGACCGCGCCGTCACCATCGGCCCGCTCGGCGTGCACATCTGCAGCCGTCTCGAGCATTCTCTGCGCAAGAAGGCTGTTCTCGTGCAGGAGGGGGTGAAGCGCGATCACATAGGTCGCGTTATCGATGCTGGGCGCGGGGTTCACGCAGGAGCTCAGCGCGAGCAGAATGAGAGCGGTACGGGTTGCCATGGGGTCATGCTAACCGCTGCGCGCTCTCGTGTGGAGGGCCACCTTGCCTTCACATGCCCAGCCGGCTAACTGCGCGGGACTCGACCGTCGGTCGGGTGGAGGTTCGGGTGAACATCGCGGCAGACACCATCCCCAGCGAAGGCCTCGAGGTCACGATCGATCTCGACGCATCCTGGGCCACGCAGGCGGCGGCGCACGCGCTCGAGATCGAGCCGACGTCTCTGAGTGGTGTGGTGCGGGTCCGGCGCATCGCCGACATGCTCAAGGTACAGGGCTTCGTGCGCGCCTCGGCCGCCCGAGCCTGTGAGCGCTGCGGAGAGCAGGTCGAGCTCGTGATCGAAGCGACCGACATCGAGCTGAATTACATTCCAGCCGATCCCAACCGCGGGTCGGGGGAGCTGCGCCTGGGTGAGTCCGACCTCGACGTCGGCTGGTATGAACATGGCGCCCTCGAACTCTCACAGGTCCTCTCTGAAGCCCTCGCGCTCGAGCTCCCCACCCGCGTCGTGTGCCTCGACACGGACTCCTGCGACCAGCGTGTCGCCCAACTTCTTGCGCAGGCGGCGCCGGGGGTCGAAACGAGCCCGTTCGCCTCACTCCGCGACCTTTTCTGAACTCCCTGGAGGTTTCCCATGGCCGTCCCTAAGAAGCGTACTTCGCGCCGTCGCCGCGACATGCGGCGTGCCCACGATTCCATCACCTTCTCCGCTGCCGTCGAGCTCTGCGAGACCTGCGGTGAGCTGAAGCTCCGGCATCGCCTGTGCGAAGCTTGTGGGACCTATCGCGGTCGTCAGGTCGTCGACGCCGCCGAGTAGCGTCCTCACCCCGCGTCCCAGGCTAGGGCCTGTCCTGCGCCCAGCCTATCCGGGTTGTGGGGCGAGCTCCGTCCCCCGACTCTGCGGATCCGTCCTCGTTGCTCGGCGCACGGCCGGTTAGGACCTTCCCGTCTCTCGAGGGTGAGGAGCGGAGTTGAGCTCGATCTGCGTCGACGCTTGCGGAGGAGATCAGGCCCCCCACGCGGTCGTCAGGGCGGCGCTGACCGCTCGCGCTGACGGCGTCCCCGTGGTGTTGGCGGGTCCGGCCGACCGGCTGCGAGCCACCCTAGATTGTGGGGATCTCCCCATCCTCGACGCCCCCGAGGCCTTCGACGAAGGCTTGAGCCCCCTCGAAGCGATCCGAGCCGCTCCGGGCTCATCGGTCGCGGTTGGGCTGCAGGCCCTCCACGAGGGGCGGGTCTCGGCCTTGGTGTCCTGTGGGCCGTCGGGCGCTGTGCTCCTGCAGTCGGTTCGCACACTCGGGGTCATGCGCGGCCTCTCGCGTCCAGCGCTCGCGGTCTCGCTGCCCCGTCCGTCGGGTCCCCCAGCGCTCTTGATCGATGCGGGGGCCAACGTGGACTGTCGGTCCGAGCACCTCGTGGACTTCGCGCGGCTCGGGGTCGCTTGGCTGAGGGCGACAGGCCGTGAGCACGTCCGCGTCGGCCTGCTCTCTAACGGTGCCGAGCCCGGCAAGGGAACCGCCGTCGTCCGCGCAGCCCTCTCGGCGCTCGCCGAGCTCGGTCCACCGGCGGTGGGCGAGGTCGTCGGCCAGATCGAGCCACACGTCGCCCTGGCGGGCGGTTGCGACGTGCTCGTCGCCGACGGCTTCGTCGGCAACGTCATGCTCAAGTCGCTCGAGGCGGCTCACGAGGTCGTCCTGGGTCACCTCCGGGGTCGTATCCCAGATGCCCAGTCGGCTCTCGGGGAGCTCTCATGGTCCCGCTTTGGAGCAGCGAGTCTCCTTGGCGTGGAAGGCCTCGTCTACGTCGGCCATGGGCGCTCGGGTCACGCGGCGGTGCTCAGTGCCATCCGTGAGGCTCACCGCACCGCGGCGCGCGACCCGCTCACCTCGCTGCGAGCGACGCTCGGCGAAGACTGAGCCCTCACGGTGGCTCTCGGGTCGCAGGTTGGGTTCGTGCCCCGCGGAGACCGTGACGGTCGCTGAGGTCTCATCCTCCGTTGCCGGCCCGGTCCGTTGCGTTATCCTGCCGCCCGCCGTCGGGACCCGCACGGGCCATGTTACGGTTCAACCAGCCAGCCCCAGCCAACCCCCAGCATCGTGGAGTCCTCCATGGCACATGACGAGATCGCACAGAAGGTGGCCGACATCATTGCGCAGAACCTCGACGTCAAGCGCGACGAGATCCAGCCTACCTCATCCTTCATTCAGGATCTCAACGCCGACTCCCTCGACATCGTCGAGCTCGTCATGGCGATCGAGAAGGAGTTCGATCTCACCATCCCCGATGAAGAGGCCGAGAAGATCCGCACGGTACAAGACGCGGTCGACTACATCGTCGCCCACACCAACTGATACGACCCGAGGGTCCGTTGAGCCGACGCGTGGTGATCACGGGCTTGGGCACGATCAACCCTTGTGGTCACGATGTGCCCCAGACCTTCCAGGCCGTGTGTGCGGGCCGCTCCGGGCTGGGGCTGCTCACGCGCTTCGATGCCTCGGGCTTCCCAAGCCAGGTCGCAGGCGAGGTGAAGGGTTTCGACGGCTCGGCGATCTTTGGTCGCCGAGCCTGTCGACGTCTGGGCCTGTTCATGCAGTACGCTTTGGTCTCGGTGCGCGAGGCCATGGCCGACGCGGGCTTCGACCGTTCCGCGGGGCGCTGGCCTGACCCGGAGCGTCTCGGTACGTATGTCGGCTCTGGCATCGGGGGGTTCCCCGAGATCGTCGAAGAAGCCAACAAGGTGCGCGATGAAGGGGCAACCCGGATCAGCGCCTACTTCATTCCCCGATCCCTGGTCAACCTCGCGACGGGCCAGGTCGCGATCGAACTCGACGCCCGTGGGCCCAGCTTGTGTATCTCCACCGCCTGCGCGGTGGGCAATCACTCCATCGGCGAAGCCTACCGCGCCATCCGGGCGGGCGATGCCGACGTGATCGTCGCGGGGGGCACCGAGGCTGCCCTCACCCCTCTGGGCTACGGCGGCTTCATGGTGATGCGGGCCCTGAGCAAGCGCAACGACGATCCACAGGCGGCGTCGCGCCCCTTTGACCGCGACCGCGACGGCTTCGTGATGAGCGAGGGCGCAGGCGTCGTCATCCTCGAAGAGCTGGAGCACGCTCGCTCGCGGGGCGCTCGGATCTATGCAGAGCTGGTGGGCTATGCCGCCACGACCGACGCGCACCATGTCACGGCGCCGGCCGAAGGGGGAGCCGGGGCCGCGCGGTGCATGTCGATCGCGATGCGGAACGCGGGGATCTCACCCGAGCAGGTCGGGTACATCAACGCGCATGGGACCTCGACGCCCGCCAACGACGCGGCTGAGACCGCTGCGATTCACTCCGCTCTTGGGCCAGCGGCCGAACGGGTCGCGGTCAGCTCGACCAAGGGAGTCACGGGTCACCTCCTCGGCGCCGCCGGCGGTCTTGAGGCCGTGCTGACCGTCATGGCCGTGCACACCGGGATCATACCTCCGACCGCGAACTATCAGAACCCCGATCCAGACTGCGATCTCGACTATGTGGTCGAAGGCGCCCGCGAGCTGCGTCCCAGGTATGCGTTGAGCAACGCCTTCGGGTTCGGGGGCACGAACTCTTCCTTGCTCTTTGCCCGCTGGGAGGATTGAATGAAGGTCAGTGTGGGGAGCGATCACGGAGGACTGGATCTCAAGGCCGTCCTTGTCGCGCACCTTGAACAACGCGGACACGAGGTCGTGGACCTCGGAACCCACACCCCGTCTTCGTGTGACTACCCTGAGTTTGCGCGAGCGGTGGCCGAGCGCGTCCGCGATGGGGAGGCGGACCGGGGGGTGTTGGTCTGTGGCACTGGGATCGGCATGAGCATCGCCGCGAACAAGGTGCGCGGGATCCGGGCGGCCGTGGTGAGCGATCCCTTCAGCGCCCGCATGGCGAGCGAGCACAACGATGCACGGGTGCTCTGCTTTGGTCAGCGAACCCTGGGGCCTTCGGTGGCGACCCTCTGCCTCGACGCATGGCTCGATGCGACCTTCGAAGGCGGTAGGCACGCGCGCAGGGTCGATGGGATCACCGCTATCGAGGTCGAGCGCGACTGATCGCGGATTCCGCTCCGAGCTCTTCGTGGTCAAACACTCCCCCCAACCTGAACCCTCGGGAGGTGTCGGGCGCGTCGCCCCGGCAGGCGTTACCCCCACGGCCACCCAGGGCGGCCTCCTCTTAGATCCCCAGCCCTCGCTTCCCGGAGCAGTCATGGCCCGTCTCTCTGAGCTCGATCCTTCCGTTCACGCGGCCATGGCCGCCGAGTTCGTCCGCCAGCGTGACGAGCTCGAGCTGATCGCGTCCGAGAACTACACCTCCCAGGCGGTGATGCGTGCGATGGGTTCGGTGTTGACGAACAAGTACGCCGAGGGTCTACCGGGTCGTCGGTACTATGGCGGCTGTGAGCACGTCGATGAGGTCGAGCGGATCGCGCGCGACCGGGCCCGCTCCCTGTTCGGGGCGGTCGGGGTCAACGTGCAACCGCACTCCGGGGCTCAGGCGAACGCGGCGATGTATCTCGCGACCTGCAAGGCCGGTGACACGATCATGGGCCTGGACCTGACCCATGGGGGCCATTTGACCCACGGCTCACCCGTGAACAGCTCGGGCAAGCTCTACCACGCGGTGCACTACCAGCTCGATGAGCAGACTGGCCGGATCGATTTGGATAGGGTTCGCGATCTGGCTCGCAAGCATCAGCCCCGACTCATCATCTCGGGGTACTCAGCCTACCCTCGCGCGATCGACTTCGCCGGCTTCGGCGAGATCGCCGCCGAGGTCGGAGCGCTCCATGTGGCCGACATCTCCCATATCGCGGGCCTCGTGGCGGCCGGGCTTCACGATAGCCCGGTTCCTCACTGTGCCTTCGTCACGACCACCACCCACAAGACCCTCCGCGGCCCTCGCGGTGGGCTGATCATGGCGAATCGCGAGTGGGCGAACGCGATGAACAAGGCGGTCTTTCCCGGGACCCAGGGCGGACCGCTCATGCACGTCATCGCGGCCAAGGCGGTGGCGTTCGGCGAGGCCCTTCAGCCGTCGTTCCGGGCCTATGCAGCGCAGGTGGTCGCCAACGCCAAGGCGATGGCCGAGCGATTGGTCGAGCGTGGCTTCCACCTGGTGAGCGGCGGGACCGACAACCATCTCCTGCTGATCGACCTCCAAGAGCTCTGCTCGGGGAGCGAGGCCGAAGAAGCGCTCGGCCGGGCGGGAATCACCGTGAACAAGAACACGGTGCCCGGCGAGAAGCGCGGCGCCTTCGTCACCTCTGGCGTTCGCATCGGTACGCCGGCCATGACCACCCGCGGCATGAAGACGGATCACGCGCGTCAGGTGGCGGACTGGATCGCCGACGCGATCCACGCCCGCGACGATGCGGAGCGCCTCGCCTCGATCCGAGCCCAAGTAGTGGAACTTTGTCGTTCCTTGCCTGTCTACCCGGAGTCGGAGCCGGCCTGATGCGCTGCCCGGAGTGTCAGCACCTCGAGTCCCGCGTCGTGGACTCCCGCTCCACCGGCGACCACATCCGTCGCCGTCGCGAGTGTGCGTCGTGTGGTCATCGGTTCACGACCTACGAGCGCGCGGAGCGACCACAGATCTGGGTCCTGAAGAAGGGCGGGGTCAAGGAGCCTTTCTCCCACGAGAAGGTCCTTCATGGTCTGGCGCTCGCGTGCCGAAAGCGGCCTGTGCGCGCTGAACAACTCGACGAGGCGGCTGCGGCGGTGCGGGTCTTGCTGGAGCAGCGTCGCGAGAGTCCTGTGCCCTCCTCGGCGGTGGGCGAGGCGGTGCTCGAGGTCCTCCGCGAGATCGATGCGGTCGCCTACGTGCGGTTCGCAAGTGTCTATCAGGAGTTTGAGAGCGTGGCTGAGTTCGTCGAGGTCATTCGCCCCCTGACGGAGCGCGCATGAGCCCCCGCCAACGCGATCCAGCTGAGATCGATGGGCACTTCATGCAGATGGCCATCGAGGAGGCCCGGCAGGCGCTGGGTCGAACCGCCCCCAACCCCTCGGTGGGGGCTCTGGTCGTGCGGGATGGGGTGGTTCTGGGCGCGGGAAGGACTCAGCCCGTGGGGGGGCCGCACGCCGAAGTCGAGGCGATCCGCGCGGCCAGGGAGGCGGGGCACGAGCTCGTGGGCGCGACCCTCTACGTGACCCTGGAGCCGTGCTGCCACTGGGGCCGAACACCGCCTTGTACCGATGCCATTCTAAGTGCTGGGCTCTCGCGCGTGGTCGTGGGGGTGGTCGATCCCTATCCGCCGATGCGGGGGAAGGGCTTGTCTCGGCTCCGGGCGAAGGGGGTCGAGGTGCTCCTGGGGGTCGAGGCGGTGGCGTGTGCCGAGGTGGTGCTTGGCTTCACGCGCACCCTCACCAAGGGCCTCCCCGAAGTCACCAGCAAGGTCGCCTGTTCCCTCGATGGACGCATCGCGACGAGCACGGGCGAGAGTCAGTGGATCACCGGGGCGCTGGCTCGGCGGGATGGGCATGGCCTTCGGGCGAGCCACGACGCGATCCTGGTCGGCATCGGCACCGCGATCGCCGACGATCCCAGGTTGACATGTCGCGACGGCCGGGGTCCAGATCCCGTTCCGGTGGTGCTCGACACCGAGCTCCGTCTGCCCTTGGAAGCGCGGCTGCTGACCGCGGGACGGCCTGCGGTCGTCGTCTGTGCCGACGATGCGCCGCGTCGAGCGCTGCCTGCCGAGGTGATTCGGGTCCCTCGAGCCTCCGCGGGAGGGGTAGACCCGGTCCAAGCGCTCCGGGCTCTCGCCGCGCAGGGGCTCCACCGCGTGCTCATCGAAGGCGGCGCCGGGGTGCACCGCACGATGATCGAGGCGCGCCTGGTCGATACGCTTCACCTCTACCTCGCTCCCATGCTGATTCCCGGCGGTCGTGGCTGGATCGCCGAGCATCCAGCGCTTTCGCATCTGGGTGACGCGCGCCGCTTCGGGGCACCCGCGCAGATCCTCCCGCTGGACTCCGACGTGCGCCTCACCTGGAGGCTCGACCACCGCCTCGACCATCCCTAAGCACCACGGTTGCCACCTTCGCCTGAACGACGTACCTTCCTCCCCACTCGGGGGTGTGGAGCCGCTGCTTGTCCGCGGCACCAAAGACCCCCTTTGACCCATGGATACCCTGTATGTCTGAGCCCGCTGAGACCTTCGTGCCAATGCATCCTGATCCGATCCGTCGGGTCGAGCTCGCGATGCAGGATCTACGAGACGGCAAGCTCGTCATCCTGGTCGACGATGAAGATCGCGAGAACGAAGGCGATCTGATCTGCGCTGCCGAGAAGTGCACCCCCGAGCACATCAACTTCATGGCGACCCACGGTCGGGGCCTCATCTGCTTGCCGATGCTGGGGGAGCAGATCGATCGACTGGGCCTGAACATGATGGCTCAACAGAACCAGACCCCGTACAACACGGCGTTCACCGTCTCGATCGAGGCGCGTGAGGGCGTCACCACAGGTATCAGCGCCGCGGACCGTGCGCTCACGGTCCAGGTGGCGATCCGACCCGATGCGACCTCGCGCGACATCGTCACGCCGGGCCATATGTTCCCCCTCCGTGCGCGCGATGGTGGGGTGCTGGAGCGGGTTGGCCAGACCGAGGGCTCAGTCGACCTCTCGAAGCTCGCCGGCCTGCACCCCTCGGCCGTCATCTGCGAGATCATGAACGATGACGGCACGATGGCCAGGCTACCCGACCTCGAGATCTTTGGCGCCGAGCATCAGATCCGCATCTGCGCGGTCGCCGACATCATCAAATATCGCATGCGTAACGAGCGCTTGGTCCGCCGCGAGTCCGAGGGTCAGCTCCAGATCCCCGATCTGGGCACCTGGCAGACCCGCTTGTACCGCGAGGTCACCAACGGGGGGCTGCACCTCGCCGTCTGGCGAGGGCCGGTCACCAACGAGCCGACCTTGGTTCGGGTTCAAGCCGCGCCGCCTCCGTGGGCCCTCTTCGATCCCTTTGCGGGTCCTCACGGCAAGGTGCCCCGGCGGGCGCTCGAGCGGGTCGCCGAGGCTGGCTCCGGCGCCCTCGTCTTCATGCACCTTGACGGCGGGGGGGCACGTGCGCTCTATCGTAGCTTTGTGCGAGACTTCGGAGGGGAAGTTCCGCAGGTGGCCCAGCCCCGCGCCGACGCTCTGCGCGATCTGGGGACCGGATGTCAGATCCTCCTCGATCTCGGTCTGCGCAGGCTTCGCTTGCTGACCAGCTCTACGCGCCCCATCATGGGCATTGATGCCTATGGCCTCGAGATCGTCGAGCGGATCCCCGTCCCCTGAACCGGAGCACTTCATGCCGCGTACTTTCGAAGGACACCTCACCGATCCTGGAGGCCGATTTGCCATCGTCGGTGCCAGGTTCAACCACTTCATCGTCGAGCGCTTGGTCGAGGGGGCGGTCGATGCCCTCCGACGCCATGGGGTCGATGTCGAGGAGCGCGTCGACATCGTCTGGGTTCCGGGTGCCTGGGAGGTCCCGGTCGTCTGTCAGCGCCTCGCGTCGTCGGGGCGCTACGCGGCGATCATCACCTGCGCCACGGTGATCCGTGGATCTACCGCACACTTCGACTTCGTCGCGGGCGAAGTCGCGAAGGGTACAGGTGCTGTGTCGACCCAGACCGGCGTACCGATCGCCTTTGGCGTTCTCACGACCGATACGATCGAGCAGGCCATCGAGCGTGCGGGCACCAAGGCTGGGAATAAAGGCTTTGAAGCTGGCTGTGTGGCAATCGAGATGGTCTCGCTGCTCGCGCGCTTGGAGGTCTGAATGGCCTCGCGTCGTCGCTCTCGCGGGTTCGCGCTCCAGGCGCTGTATCATTCGGATCTCACCGAGACCTCCGTGTCCGACGCGCTGCAGCAGCTCTGGGCTGGCTTGCTCGACGGTGAGGGGATCGATCAGGAGCGGCCGCCCGAGAGCGAAGAGGTCGAGTTCGCGCAGCGGCTCACCATGGGAGTCGACGCCCACCGGGATCGCATCGACTTGCTCATCGAGCAGTGCTCGACCAACTGGCGCGTACCCCGCATGCCGGTGGTCGATCGGAACATCCTTCGGCTAGCGGCTTTCGAGCTGCTCGAGTGCTCCGACATCCCCGCGACGGTGAGCATCAACGAGGCCGTCGAGCTCGCGAAGCGCTACGGAACCCGCGAGTCTCGCGCCTTCGTCAACGGGATCGTCGATCGCATCGCGCGGCAGCTTGGCCGCCTCGGCGGAAAGGGTCGCGGATGAGCGGCGAGCGCCCGCCGGCTCGGGGAAGGTGGTGGATGTTCGATCTCCACCTCATCCTGATCTGTGCTGGGGCCATCTTCGCGGCGTTCTGGCTCACGCCGGGTGCGGAGCGGGTCGCGATCTACGGGGTGGAGATCCCTGAGATATGCGGCATCAAAAACCTCACCGGCTGGTCCTGCCCGGGCTGTGGGCTCACCCGCTCTTGGACCTATCTCGTCCGAGGAGATCTTTGGACCTCTGTGCAGATGAACTGGCTCGGCCCGCTCTTCTTTCTGGCAGCGGTGCTGCAGATCCCCCTCAGTATCTATAGGATCTGGCGGGGGTCTCGCACCCGTGCATCGAGGTCACCCCAGTGCCCCTCGTGACCCTCCAGCCTCATCCCGCGCAGTCGGTCACGGCTGGTCTGTCTTTGCTGGATGTGAGTGAAGACCTCGGGCATCCCCTCGAGAGTGACTGTGGCGGGGTCGCGGCCTGCAACGCATGCCGGGTGCGAGTGATCTCGGGTGCGCAGAACCTCTCGCCCCGCTCCGCCGAGGAGGTACCCTTTCTCGACGACGAGCAGCAGCGCCTCGGCTGCCAGGCCATCGTCCTGGGCCATGTCGTAGTACGTCCCGAACCGGGGCTATAATGGTCCGAGAACCTCACGCTTCTCGCCGCACCACCCACTCGTCACCCCGAGGTGAGCCCATCGTCTTGCGTCGCTGGGGCGCGATGTTATGGAGCGCTGCCGGTCGGGGTCGCTCGTGCGACTCGACCCACGCACGAGGCTTCGGCCAGATAGCTCAGTTGGTAGAGCAGGGGACTGAAAATCCCCGTGTCGGGGGTTCGATTCCCTCTCTGGCCATCCTCGTCGCCTTGGCGCTCTCAGCCTGCGGCCCTCCGTGTAGCGTCGCTGCGATCTGGACCTCCCGATGCGATCGGCTCTGTTGCCACGTCGCCGATGCCATTGAGCCCTGCATCGATCAGACCTTCGTGTGGGCCGACCTCGGCTCGTCGGACCGAGATGACTTTGTGCGTCAGTGCTTCGACCAGTGGAGCGAGGCGCGCGCCGATCTGACGAGCTACGAGCTACAGCAGGCGACGTTGGTCTGCCGGGACGTACGGCGGGAGATCCAACGAATCCCTGAAGATGAGCCGGGTCGGTGCGATGAGATCCGAGCGCTCTATGCGGAGCGGCCCTGAGTGGACTCGCGCTTCACCACGCCCCTCGTGGGTTGCGGGTGCTGCTTGAGCGTCGTCTCCACGAAGGACCGAGCTCTCCGCGAGGTAAGGGGTCTTAGTCATAGCGGATCGACCGGACCTCGATCCCGAGCCGCTGGATCCGGTAGTTGAGGTTTGACCGAGAGACGCCCAGCCGTCGGGCCGCGCGTGCTTGTACCCCCTCGCACGCCTGGAGCGCCGCGATGATGATCCGCCGCTCATAGGCTTGCAGAGCGTCGGGCAAGGCGGTGCCCTCGGGAGGAAGGAGGGCGCGCTCGTCGTGCTCGTCGGGCGCGATCGGATCGTCGTCGGGCACCTCGATGAAGAGGGGATCGGTTCGATGGAGGATCATTGCTCGTTCTACGGCGTGTTCTAGCTGGCGCACATTGCCGGGCCAGGCGTAGCGCAGGAGCGGCTTCAGGCACTCCGGATCGATCCTTGGACTTGCGAGCCCTTCGCGTTCCGCGAACTTTCGAACGAAGTGATCGACCAACAGGGGGATGTCTTCACGCCGTTCGGCGAGTGCGGGCACCCGAATCTGGACCACGTTCAGGCGATAGTAGAGATCCTCACGAAAGCGACCGGCTCGGACCTCGACGGCGAGGTCGCGGTTCGTCGACGCGATGACCCGGACGTCTACTCTTAGGGGGTTGGAGCCGCCGACGCGGGTGAGCTCCCCGTCTTGGAGGACGCGCAGGAGCTTGACTTGGGTGGCGGTGTCGATCTCGCCGATCTCGTCGAGGAGGAGGGTTCCGCGGTGCGCCCGCTCGAAGGTCCCCTTGTGCTGCCGGATGGCGCCGGAGAAGGCGCCGCGCTCGTGGCCGAAGAGCTCGCTCTCGAGGAGCGACTCGGGGATCGCGCCACAGTTCACCTTGATGAAGGGACCCTTGGCGCGCTGGGAGCGGTAGTGAAGGGCGCTCGCGAGCAGCTCCTTGCCCGTTCCGGTAGGCCCAGTGAGCAGCACCGAGGCGGAGGTCTCGGCTACGGCTGCGACATCGTCGTAGAGGTCCTGCATGACCTCCGTGGCCCCGACCAGGTTCTCGAAGCCGTAGCGAGTCGTGACCTCTCGGCGGAGCTGAGCCAACTCGGCCCGAAGCGCGCGGTGTTCCAGGGCGCGCTCGACCACCAACAAGAGCTCGTCGCGCTCGACGGGCTTGATCAGGTAGTCGGCGGCCCCGGCCTTCATGGCGGCGACCGCGTCGCTCACCGATCCGAACCCCGTCATCACGATGACCGGCAGCTCTGGATCTTCCTCGTGCAGGGTGGCGAGCAGCTCCAGGCCCGACCGCTCGGGCATGCGCACATCGGTGAGCACCAGGTCCACCGGCTCGGCCGCCAGCGTCTCGAGGGCTTGATCGACGCGCTCGGCTAGCCGGACCTCGAGACCTCGCTTGCTCAGGTTCACTTGGAGGGCCGTGCGCACCGCCCGGTCGTCGTCGACGACGAGGATGCGTGGGTTGGGCTTCATCGAACCTCGGGATCGAAGGGGGCGAGCATCCATAACCCCTCGCTCCCGACCAGGATCCACGTCGCCAGATCGTGCACGAGGGGCTTGAGGGCCTCGGGGAGCTCGTTCTTTGCGCCCCGTTCGCGCACCGTCTGAACCCCGTCGTAGATCAGGGGAGCGAGGCGATCGAGGGCGGGGGAGCTCCCCGCGCGCACGATGCGAACTTGCGCCTTGTCGCTGAGCTCCGCGCGCGCCTTGGCGTCGGCGACCGCGTCGTTGAAGCCCCCCAGGTGGTCGACGAGCCCGCCTGCGTGGGCGTCTCGTCCGCTCCACACCCGGCCTCCCGCCGCCGCTTCGACCTCCAGGTCCGTCAAGCCGCGCCCCTGGGCCACCCGGTCCTTGAAGCGGGTGTAGCCGGCGCCGACGATCTCCTCGTAGCGGGCGCGCTCGATGGGGGTGAGGGGGCGGGTGGGGTCCAGGCGGGCCCCCCCGCCTCGGTTGAGCTCGGCGAAGGTCAAGCCGAGCTGTGCGAGGCCCTCGGAAAGGTCGGGCTTCTGTAGGAAGATGCCGATCGATCCCGTGATCGTGGTCGGTTCGGCCCAGATCGCGTCCGCGGCGGTCGCGATGAAGTAGCCGCCAGAGGCCGCGACCCCGCCCAAGGAGACGACCAAGGGCTTGCCCTCTTCGCGGAGCTGCGTGGTGGCCCGCCAGATCTCCTCGGAGGCATAGAGCGAGCCTCCGGGGCTGTCTACCCTCAGTACGACGGCTGCGACGTCGGGGTCCTCGGCGGCCCTGCGTATCATTCGAGCGATGGTGGCTCCCCCCGTGACCCTGGGGCCGATCAGGCCCGGTTGAGACGCCCCCGGCATGATCATGCCGTCGACCACGATCACTGCGATCTGACGTTGGGATGCCCACCCGCTGCGAGGGGAGGGGAGTCGCTGGAGGTTGCGTGAGGGCGCGGTGCGCTCGAGCATCGCTTCGACGAAGTCGTCGACCTCGTCGGGCCAGACCAAGGCATCGACGATTTTGAGGTCTAGGGCCTCTTCGGCGGTCCACGGCCCCTCCAGCCAACGATGCACCGACCCCTTGCTCTCGCCACGGCCCTCGGCCAGATCCGCGACGAGCTGGGCGTGCAGGTCGTCGAGGAGGGCCCCTTCTTGCTCCAAGGTCGGGCCGGAGGGGCTGTCTCGGGTGAGGGGCTCGACCGCCGACTTATAGTCGCCTCGTCGCACGACCTCGAAGCGCACCCCCAGCCGGTCGAAGAGCCCTCGGAGGTAGGTGAGCTTGCGGGTGGGGCCGATGAGTCCAATGTCGGCCGCCGGGTGCGCGATGATTCGATCGGCGGCGCTGGCGACCCAGACATCCCCCGTACCGACGGAGCCATCGAGCCAGGCGATGACCGGCACCCCTTCGGCGCGGAGCGCGAGCAGCTCCCGACGGAGCTCCTGGCGCCGCGCCCACGAGATGGAGGCCCCACCGAGTCTCAGCAGAACCGCGCGGGCCGACCCCCGCTCTCGTGCCTTCTTCAGCCTGCCCAGGGTGTCGAGCCATCCGGGCTGGGGTCCGCTGAGTAGTCCGTCGCGCGCGGTGTAGGGTAGGTCTCTTCGGAGGTCGAGCACCTGGACAGGCGGCGGGAGTCCGGCCAGGCTCTCGCCGGGCTCATCGGTGCCGATCATCAAGGCGCCCAAGGGAGCGTGACGACCTGCCGACGCGTGAACTCCGCCGCCTGCTCCACCGAAGTAGACCTCGAACCCAGCACCGAAGGAGAGCTCCGTGTCGGCGTAGCCCCGAAGGTAGAGACCCTCGACCGGACGCGCTCTGACGGTGGCGCGGGCGAGCCGAGTGGGTCGGGCGCCGCCGTAGAGCTCGCCGTCGAGGCCGATGAGGAGGGCGTCGTCGAGCGGTCGAATCACGGCGCCGACGACACCTGACGTGGGGATCGTCCCGGTGGGATCGGGAGCGCCGATGCTGCGCACCGCACCGGCGAAGCCGATCCAGGAGCGAGGGCGCCAAGCGAGCCCTGCATCGATCGCGAGGTGATTGCCGCTGCCTCCCACGAGATGCCAGTTCACCGACGTGCCGAAGCTCAGGCGGCCCGGCAACTGGGCGCTGGAGGCGTAGTGGGCCACCCAGCGCTCTTGCCCCGGAGCGTGGACCAGGTTTGCGAGCCCAACGCTCAGCCCCCCCATTCCGGCGGAAGCGCCGATCGAACGCCGACCCAGGGTGTCGAAGGCGAGGACGGCGCCGTACCTTGGGTCTGGGTCGAAGCCCGGTAGGGCTGGGTTGACCCACGCCTGAAGCGGCCCGGCCTCACCCGCGACGCTCGCAGAAGGGACGAAGGGGCGATCGGCTGGAAGCGGGGTGGCCCACGCGGTCGCGTGCAGCAGCAAGCTCAGGAAGAGTGCGCGCAAGGTAGCTCCGTCGCGCGGCGCGCCGCCGGTCATGAGGGGGGTTCGAGGATCGTCGCAGCGGGCATCCCTGCACCCAACCACCGTATTGTGTTGAAGTACGATATACAACCGCCCTCGGATGTGCTCCGACCTCCCTCCTTCCCCTCTCTCCTCCGGCCCGCCAATGCTACTCCTGCGTGCCCTGCTCTTCTCGCTGCTCACCGCCTTGCCGGCGCTCGCCGAACCCGGTGCGATCGCGGAGCCCCAAGGTGAAGCGGCCAACCCGTCTATCGACATGGCCGCTCGACTTCGAGGCGTTCCGATCGATCGTGCGCTGCGCAGCGCATCCATCGGTATGGAGGTCGTAGACGTGCAGAGCGGTGCTGTGGTCTACGAGCGTGGCGCCGACAAGGCCCTGATCCCTGCCTCCACCATGAAGGTGCTCACCGCGGCCGCAGCGCTGCGCTCCCTCGGGCCGGGCTTCCGCTTTACAACCGATCTCTTCGTCGATGGCGAGGTCGACGGGGCCGGGGTGCTCCAAGGCAATCTCTACATCAAGGGCCAGGGCGATCCCAGCATGGTCGTCGAGCGTCTCTGGAAGATCCTCCTCGAGCTCAAGCAAGAAGGCATCGAAGAGATCCGAGGCGATGTGATCTTCGACGACTCCGCCTTCGACCGCAAGCGGCAGATGCCTGGCTGGACTAAGAAGAAGGACCTCGACGAGGGGCCGTCCTACTTTGCGACGAGCTCCGCGCTCTCGATCAACTTCAACACCGTGACCTTCGTGGTTGGGCCGGGCGGAGAGGTCGGCGGTGCCGCCCGCGCGGTGCTCGACACCGCGGCCGGGCACTACGTCACGCTCGAGAATAACGTCGAGACCGGGGCCGAGGGTTCTCGCCGCTGGCTGAGCATCGACCGTGTCGTGCGCCGTGACGGCATGATCTTCACGCTGACAGGCTCGGTCCCTGCCGGGGATCCTGTCGTCAGATACTATCGGTCGGTCGCCGACCCTACGGCCCATTTCATCGCCGTGTGGCGGGAGCTCGAGACGCTCCACGGCCTCAAGGTCAAGGGCAAGCACCGCGTGGGCGAGGTCCTGCCTGGCGCTAAGCTTGTGCGGCAGCATCGGTCGCCTCCGCTGCCTTCGATCCTGATGGATATGAACAAGTACTCGAACAACTTCATGGCGGAGCAGGTGCTCAAGGCTGTGGCAGCCGAGGTCACGGGGGAACCGGGCTCGGTGGCGGCCGGGGTTCAGGTCGTCCGCGAGTATCTGGACGAGCTGGACGTGACGGATCCGAACATCAAACTGATCAACGGTAGCGGCCTGTCGCGTGAAGGTCGCCTGACCTCGAACGCGCTGAACCGGGTCATGGTCGACATGGCCAAGCACCCCACCCTCAGAAACGAATTTGCAGCAACCTTGGCCCTCGCGGGCTGGGACGGGACGCTCTGGAGTCGGATCCGCGAAGATCCCGGTAAGGTTCGTGGGAAGACCGGCACGATCGACGGGGTTCATGGCCTCACCGGCTACGTCGAGGCCGCCGACGGCAAGCTCTACGCCTTCTCCTTCTTGGCCAACGATCTCCGCGGCGGCAGTGGGCCGGTTCGTCGATGGCACGATCGCCTCCTGCGCGAGATGATCCGTGAGGAAGAGCCCTGATGAAGCCCAGTGCGCGACCCCCTCGCCGCCCAGCGTGGGCTCTCTCCTCAGGACCGGCGTTGACATGCTGTAAAGTTGGGCGCTATACCCAGGGTGGTGGTCGGCTTGTGTCGTCTCGCCCATCCCCGCGCAACGCACTGGAGTCGACGATGGTAGGACGAGTTGGCGTAGCCGCGATGCTCTGGCTCGCCTCCATGCTCCCGACTCAGGTCTTCGCCGCGGACCCTGACCCCGACCCCGGCTCCGAGACGGTCGAGAGCCTCGAAGGAGACCCGGCGAGCACTCCAGCGGCCACGACCCGCACCTCCTCTCGCCTCACCGACGAAGAGATGGCCGCCCGCGCGGAGCGCAGTCGGCGCAACCGAGAGCTCCTCTCGGTCGAACAAGACGTATCGAGCCTCAAGGAGCGGGTCTTTCGAAGCAAGGCCACCCTCCGCTTGCTCAAAGAGCTCGTCATCGAAGGCTCCACCGTCGGTTCGCGGGCTAGCATCTGGCACATCAATAAGCTCTCGGGCGCCTACACGGTCGAGTCCATCCAATATTTCCTAGATGGTAAGGCGGTCTTTAGTCGTACCGATACTTCGGGCGGGCTCGACAAGTTGCGCGATGTCGAGATCCACTCTCAGACTTTGGCGCCGGGGGCGCACTCGCTCCAGGTCACCATGGTGCTCCGGGGCAAGGGCTTTGGGGTCTTTTCCTACGTCCGAGATTACTCCTTCAAGATCGAGTCCAACTACGGCTTCACCGTCGAAGACGGCAAGATCACCGTCATCAAGGCCTCGGTGAACTCCCAAGGTGGTGCTTTCTCTTCCTTCGTCGACCGACCCGATCTGACCTACACCGAGGTCCGGGAGTCCTTGCGTGGCGACTAGTCTTTCAAGGTACGCGCGCGCTGGCCTCGTCGCCTGGTGTGTGCTTGGTGGACCCGCGTGGGCCGGCCGGGGCGAGCAGGCGAACATCGCCGACGGGCTCGAGGTCGACATCGGTCGCTTGGTGGCCCAAGCGGACGAGATCGAACGCAGTGTCGCGCCGGGTAGGGGTTTCATGAGCCCCTCCACGGCGAATCAGCGATACAAGGACTGCGTATACTACTATCTCATCGGTGACTATCGCCGGGCAGCCGAAGGGTTCTACGCTCTCGTGGCGACCTCCGCGCTGACCGAATCGGGCCTGCACAGTGACGCGGAGTGGTATCTTGCGGAGTCCCTTCAGAAGCTGGGTAACCTCGAGACCGCGGCCGCCAACTATCGTGCGATTGTCAAGAACAGTGCCCAGCCCTTCCGCGAAGATGCGGTCCGTGCCTTGCTCGAGATTTACGTCGACCTTGGCCGCGACGACGCCTTCCTCGAGCTCTTCCAGGCCGAGATCGCGTCAGGAAAGACCCAGCGAACCGACCTCGTCAATTACGCGGTGGGCAAGGCTTTCTTTCGGAAGGGAAGGCTCGCTGAAGCCACCGACAACCTGGAGCGAATCGGCCCGCAGAGCCCTTATTACCCCAGGGTTCGCTACATTCTGGGCGCCGCCGAGGTGCGTCGAGGCGAGCTGCGCTCCGCCGCCGAGATCTTCGATTCCATCATCGATCTTCAAGTTGAGACCTCCGACGACCGAAAGGTGCTCGATCTGAGTCTGCTCGCCCTGGGCCGAATCCACATGGAGCTTGGGGAGTATTCCGCCGCTACTCGATACTATGGGGCGATCGGGCTCGACTCCGAGTATCTTGATGACAAGCTCTACGAAGAGATCTGGACCTTCATCAAGCAGAACGAAGAGATCCGAAAGATCCGTACCACGAAGGCCGATGGCTTCGACGCCACCGAGCTCTCGAGTCTACAGCTCCGGGAACGCGACCTCGTCAAACAGGCGCTCCGTGGCCTCGACATCTTCCTGCTGCGCTTTACCGACCATCGCTACACGGCTCAGCTGCGACTTCTTCGGGGGCATCTGCACATCCAAGCGGTCGAGTACGACCGAGCTTTACGAGCCTACGAAGGTGTAATTCAAGACTACGCTCCGGTTTTGGAGCGTCTCGAGGCGTTCACCGAGACCGATGGCAAGCCTCAGACCTTCTTCCGGCAGCTCACCATCCAGGGCGACTTGGCAGACGTCACCCAAGAGATCCCCGGCTACGCCACGGCCATGGTGCTGGCAGATCGGGACTTTGTGCGAGCGCTCGGTGTCTACCAAGATCTCGAGAACCAACGCCAGACCCTCACGACCTCGCAGCAGCTCATCGCGGAGCTCGGTGAGGCGCTGCGAGAGGCGGAAGGGCTCGGGGGGTTCAACAACCTTCGCTACGACGCGAAGTTCACGCGTTCGACCGCGGTCCAGAGGCACTTTGAGTTGGTCGAGCTCGAGGATCGGGTGCTCACAACCACCTTGACGGGGGATCAGCGGCGCCAGGTCGATGGCCTCGGCGCCGATCGTGAACGCCGGAAGAAGGCGGCGCTGATGGCGATCGCCGACGGGGACACCCGCGCGGCACGGGCCGAGATCCAGGCGGTTCGTGAGGCTCGAGCTTCTTTTCGCGCCGAGCTCCGCAGCGCCTCGGACCAGGATCTCTTGCAGCGGTTGGACCGCCTGCATGGGGCCCTCTTCGAGGTTGACGATCGCATGGCGCAGATCGATGATCGGCTCCGACCGATAGAGCGCGAAGAGCTCGGTCGGGTGATCGAGCGCTTCGAGTCCGAGATCCAGAAAGTTGGCGCCCAAGAGCAAGATCTGGAGCAGACCCTCGCCGATGCCGAGGCCGTCAGCGTCGCCCTGACCCGATCGGGTTTCGGACGCCTCGAAGACTTCTTCGCTCAGTCGATCCTTCGGGCGGATGTCGGTATCGTCGACGTCTACTGGGCCCGAAAGATCGATATCTCCGAGGAGCGCAACCGTCTGGTCGAAGAGCGCAACGGTCTGCGTCGCCGAGTGCTCGACCGCTTCGAGCTCATCGAACAAAAGCTGAGGCGCTAGATCCATGGTGTACCGATCCGCTCTGATCTCCGTCCTGTTGCTGCTGCCGGTCTCCGCCGCGGCGCAAGGGCCCGGTGATGCGGTCGCTGCGGCAGAGGCAGGGGTGGAGTCGGTCGAGCGGCTTCAGGAACGAGACCCGCAAGAGATCCAGGCCTATCGAGAGGTTCTTCATCGCTTCAGCGAGCGGACCGCGGAGTTCGAGGCCTATGTCAAGCGCATGGTCGAAGAGCGCAAGGCCGAAGAGCTCGCCAGGATCGCTCGGGCCTACGATCCCAGGCTCAAAGCTCTCGAAGAGGCGGAGCGTGACAGGCGCGAGGCCGCCATCCTCAAGATGCGTAGTTTCGTCGAGCGCTACCCCGACTCCGCCGACTCAGACAATGTGCGCTTCCGCCTCGCTGAGCTCTACTACGAGAAGGCGGTCGACGAGTGGCTCGTGGCGAGCATGAACTTCAACGAGGTCGCCGCCGAGTACGACGAGAAGTACGATCGCGCCGTCGAAGCGCTCGAAGCCGGGGATCCGACCCTCTTCGAGGAGCTCGAAGAGTTGGAAGACCCTCGACAGGATCTCGGCCCAGCCATCGAGCTTTACCAGCAGATCATCGCCCGAAACAAGGATCTGCCCCCCGAGGAACGGTGGGAACACCTCGATCGCGCATACTACAGCCTGGGCTTCTCTTACCTGTCCACTGAGGCGACGCAGCACGACTTTACCCGGGCTCGGCTGGCCTTCGAGGAGATGCTCGAGGTCGTAGGTGAGACGAGCTCTCTCGCCGATGCGGCCCATATGTTCTTGGGCAAGATCCTCTTCGAGGAGGAGCAGAGGTACGAAGACGCGCTGGATCAATATCGCGCCGTGGTCGAGAAGGGCTCGGAGAGTCGGTACTACCCCGACGCGTCCTTCCAACTCGCCTGGATCTACTACAAGCTGGCCGTGCTCGTCCCCGAGTACGAAGAAAAAGCGCTGGAACTCTTCACCAAGATCCTCGATGAGTCCCACAAGACCAAAGAAGACACGGGCCGAGCCTCGGATTACGCGGGGGATGCGCGACTGAACCTCGCTCGCATGTTCGCCGAGGCCTCGGATCGAGACTTCGATGTGACCGCCCTGCAGATGATCCAGAGCTACTTCGATCGGGTCGGGGAGCGCCCTTGGGAGCGCGAGGTCTACGTCGCGCTCGCCGAGGTTTTGGCAGGCTGTATTCCGGCACCCAATCCACAGTCTTGTCGTCCTGGCACCGTGACGGGCGGTCGCTACATGATGGATGAAGCCATCGAGATCTACGAGCGACTCCAGACGGATCCCCGCTGGGTGCTCAAGCCCGAGAACCCCTCTTACCAGATCAAGAAGATCTGGCTCCTTCCGCGTCGTGACGAGCCGAACATCGAGGTGGAGCTCCCGCGTGAGCAGCAGGTCTTCAGCCAGCGCTTCAGCGAGACCATCCGCGACGAAGAGACGGGCGAAGAGAAGCCGAACCCCTGGTGGGTCGCCAATCGCAACAACGCCGAAGCCCTGGATGTGGTTCGTCGGTACTCCGAGAGCAGCCTGTCGAACGTCGCGACGGGCTTGCTCCAGCAGGCCATCGCCGAGAATGATCCCTACCTCTACCGCAAGGCGGCGGAGACCTATCGGGACTACCTCGACAAGTTCCCGATCGCCGATAACTTCTTCGAGGTTCAGTGGTATCTCGCCAACGCGCTGCTCATGTCGGAGCCGCGAGACCCGAGCCGCCCTTGGGAACCGGCACAAGATGCGGTCCGCGAGTTCACCTCGCTGATTCAGAGTCGCGATTATCACCCCTATGGGGATGGTTCTGTATACAATATCATCGCTGCGAAGCGAGGAATACTTGAGTCTCGCGTCGAAGAGTATGGTCCGATCACCGAGCGGCCGCGGAACGCGCAGGTCGAAGAGACCATCACGACCGAGTTTGGCAACGAGGTTGAGCTGCTCGTGATCTCCGAGGATCATCTCAGCTATATCGAGGCGATCGACCTCTTTCTGGAGTATCCGCTCGACGAACCTCTGGAGCCCTCGCTGCCCGACTTCCGCGAGCAGCGAGCCGATCAGCTGCCCTACCTCCTCTACACACCCGCGATCATCTACTTCACGCATGGTCGCTTCAAAGAGATGCGAGAGCGCGCCGAGCGGGTCATCGCCGAGGTCCCAACCACCAAAGAAGCGAGCTTCTCGGCACGTTTGATCGTCGACTCCTACCTGCTTGAGGGCGATCTCACCGAGGTCCGCAACCAGACCCGTCGGTTCTCGATGATGTCCTTCGATGATCCCGACATGAAAGAGAAGTTCGCGTCGCTCTATCAGAACGCGACCGCTCGGGCGTGCGGCCAGCTCTCCGACGCCAAGGAGTACCTCGAAGCGGCGCGGTGCTTCGAAGACTACCTGGCGGAGTTCCCCAACAAGGATGACTCCAACTACAAGGGAGCGCTCTACAACGCTGCGAACAACTACCAGCTCGCGGGACGGGCCGAGCAGGCCAACGAGCTCTTCGAGCGCTATGTCAAGCTCTATCCCCGCGATGACCAGTCTCGCCGGCTCATGATGCGCATTGCTGGCAACTACGAAAGCACCTTGGATCTTGAGCGAGCCGTCGAGTACTATTCCGTGCTTATTCGCAACGATCCCCGTAGGGAGTTCCCGGACCACCACAACGCCATCTACAACCGCGCCTTTCTAAAGGTAGGGCTCGGGGATCACCGCGGGGCGGCGCAGGGGTACGAAGAATACGCGCGACTGTTCCCTGACAAGGAAGACGCGGTGGACGTCATGTACGGCGCGGGGGAGCAGTGGGCGCTCGTCTCGGATGCGGAAGCCCGGAACTTCTACACGCGCTTCCTTCGCGCTCATGGCCCGGGTCGGCCGAGGTCGAACCCGAACTATGTCATCGAGGCGCAGTACCGGCTCGCTCAGCTCCAACCTCCTGGAAGTCGTGCGTATGAGCGCGCGATGGACGAGATGCTCCAGACCTTCGATCAGTACCTGGCGGATGGGGTCGAGTTCCGACCCGTGGCCCATCAATATGCGGGGGAGTGGGCCATTCATCGCTTGGGGCAGGAGTACGAGCGTCTGACCGCGACGCAGCTCACCCGAGACCAAGACCGAGACGCCGAGATCATTCGCCGGGTCAACGAAGAGGATCTGCCGGCCTTCCACGCGAAGGCGAACCAGATCGTTCGGACCTACCGAAATTTCTCGCATATGACTGGCGGGCTGTACTTCATCGCCCGCTCGACTTTGTGGTTGGCCGAGCTTGGCCTGGGCATGGAGTGTCCGCGGGGATTCGACGATGACCTGTGCGATCTCTGGTACGAGATCTACGACACCGACATTCGTCCCGACTTCGAGGTCCAAGAAGAAAGCGCCAAGCGGGGCTTCAAGATCCTGATCGAGCGCGCTCGCGAGCTCAAGCAGCACTCTGAGTGGGTCGACAAGGCCTACAGCGTGTTGAACAGCCTCGATCCCATGAGCTTTCCCGATGTCAAGCTGGAGCTTCGTGGCGACGCCGAGCTTCAGTCACTTCCTGACCTCGGTCCGGTGGGCATCGAGCTGAGTGGGAAGGAGTAGGGCATGTTCAGGACCTCGATGCTAGTTTTCTGGACCTTGATCGCCGTTACGGCTTCGGGCATGGCGTGTAAGAAGGCGCCAGAACCACCTTTTCAAGAGCAGCCGGAAGGGTCGGAACCCAGCGCCGATCAGCCTTCGACGCTGCCGACCCCGTCTTCTCCCTCAGGCAAGGTCAGCGCAGGGCAGGTTGACCGAGCGCTAGAGCGCCTGGCGCTCGGCACCCCCGCTGGCGCGCGCGAAGCCCTGGGTATCCTTCGAGCGCTCGCCAAGGCCGAGCCCGAGAACGCGACGGTCAAGTACCACCTTGGACTCGCACACCTTCAGCTCGAGGAGCTTCCGAAGGCGGAGTCAGCCTTCTTCGAAGCGACCCGTCTCGATGCGTCCTTTGGCCCCGCCTGGCTGGGGCTCGGGGTGACCCAAGAGCGTTCGGGTGCCCTCCGTAGCGCGGTCGAGAGCTATCGGACCGGCGTGCAGGCTGATGAAGAGAACGTCGAGCTGCACGCAGCGCTCGTCGGAGCGCTTCGCCGGTCCGGGGAGCTCGACGCGGCAGCACGGAAGGCGCGTGATGCGCTCAAGTTCAACGCCAACAGTATCGCGCTTTACAATGAGCTTGGTCTCGTCTATATGGACAAGGCCGACTACTCCATGGCCGACTTCGTGTTCACCCGGGCGATCAACCAAGTCGAAGGAGCTGGCGACGACGCGCGAATCCGCTCCAACTTTGGCTGGTTGCTCCACCTTCGGGGCGAAGCGATCCGTGGTCGGGTGCAGCTCGAGCGGGCCAACGACCTCGAACCCGACAACCTGCAGACCCTCGTCTACCTCTCGAACCTCTATCTGGACGATCGAAACTACCCCGACGCCGTCAAGCTCTTGGAGCGGGCCCGGACGGCGGAACCCGAGAACGCGGGCGTGTTGTTGAACCTGGGGGTTGCCTACCGAGGCGTCGAGCGCTTCGACGACGCGCGACAGGCCTACGAGAAGGCCCTCAGCCTGCGCCCCGACCGCGTGGAGCCACTCCTGAACCTCGGCATCTTGTTCGGCGACTACATCAAGGATTACGACAAGGCAGCATCGGCCTTCCAGCGCTACATCGACAAGGGAGGCGCCAAGGCTGAGCTTGCGCGGGAGTATATCGAAGGCGTCGAGCGCGAGAAGCTTCGCGCGGAGCGGATGCGGCAGCGCGAAGAGGAGCGCAAGCAGCGAGAGCAGGAGCGTCGCGAACGGGAGCGCCTGCTCAAGGAGTCGGGTGATACCGCACCGGAACAACCCCAACCTTCGCCGGACAGCCCATGGGGGAACCCACAATGACCAAGTTTAGATCGCCTCTCTCTCTGACCTCGCGTCCGATCTATGGCGCGCTGCTCCTGGGTTTATGCTGGACGCTCACCGCTTCCGCGGCCCTGGCGCAGGACGATGACGACGAGGCACCCGAGCCGCCCACCTTCGAAGATGGCATGGATCTCGACACCGAAGATGGGGCCATGGTCATTACGGGATCGGAGTACCTCCCCGAGTTCACTGTCATCATCGATCGCGAGAACCTCTCGCGCGCCTTCGAGATGGACCTCGACGAACCCTTGCTGCCCAAGATCAGCGAAGCGGTCGAGCACGCGCCGTTCTAGCAGGCCGTCGCGTCGGGGGTCCCTCTATGGCACCAGATGGTGATTTCTGGCCGAAGAGGATTCAGGGAGCCTGCGGGGCACGCGGCCGACGCACCAACAGAGCACAGGCGTCGCCAGGTACGGTGAGCGACCCGAGCCGAGCCAGTGGCCAGCGAGCTGGCCCCGTGCCCAAGGGGGTGGGGGAGGGGCTTGCCATCTTCTTGACGAAAGCATCGCGTGGGCGGTCGGAGGTCACTTGCGCGCGGTTCCTCTGGGCTCGGAGACCTGGTGTTCATCACCAAGCCTTGACGAACCCCTCGGCAACCTGTGAGTCTCACCCGCCGTAGGGTTGGGTGTGAGCAAGTCTGACACCCTCCTCACAACGAAGTGCAACACAAACACGGTGCCACTGGCTAGGATCCGGCGGCACACGACACCCCGCCCGAAGCCGTCGCGAGATCGCGTGGGCCGGAAAACCCAGCTGGAGGAAGCGACATGTCCCTGCTACAACCTATTATTGACATGAAGGAAGGCGGCTTCTGGATGATTCCCATCCTCGTCGTCGCCGTGATCGCGCTCGCCATTGCGTTCGAGCGACTGTTCTACATTCTGTTCCGCGCGAACATCAACTCGACCGCCTTCGTCGGCTCCGTGCAGAAGCTGATCATGGCGAACAACATCGACCGCGCGATCAAGCTCTGCAACGCCGAGCCTCACGCTGCGCTTCCCCGCGTTGTCAAGGCCGGACTCATCCGCGCCAACCGCAACGAGAAGGACATCGAGAACGCCATCGACGAAGCGATCCTCGAGGTGGCGCCCAAAATCAACAAGCGCACCAACTACCTCGCCATGCTCGCCAACGTCGCGACCCTGCTGGGCCTCCTCGGCACCATCTGGGGTCTGATCGAAGCCTTCAAGGCGGTCGCGACCGCGCCCCCCGAGCTCAAGCAGACCATGCTGGCCGGCGGTATCTCGATGGCCATGTACACCACCGCCGGTGGTCTGATGGTCGCCATCCCGATCCTGCTCATCCACGCCATCGTGCTGAACCGCTCCAACAAGATCCTCGACGATGTCGACTACTACGGGCTGAAGATGGTCAACCTTCTCACTGCTCGTCGTCGCGGCACCCTCAAGGATGACGTCGCGGCCGAAGGCTGATCCACCTCCTCGGGGGCCTGGCCCCCGCCCCTCTCTCCTTCCAGGAGCTTAGCCATGAGAGCCAAGAAGCGCGGAACAACGGCTGAGGAACTGAACCTGGTTCCGATCATGAACCTGGTGACGATCCTCATCCCCTTCCTGCTCATGGCCGCGCAGTTCGTAAGCTACGCCGTCATCGACTCCACCTTGCCCGCGATCGGTCCGCCGGTCGAGACCGAAGAGGACGATCCCGACGAGAAGCCGCTCAGCCTTCAAGTGATGATCAGCTTCGAGGGCTTCGCGGTCGGTGGCAACCACAAGCTTCTCAACAGCGACGCAGAGGGTGACGAGAGGGGAGTCAAGATCCCTTGCCATTCCCCCGGCTGCACCTATAGCGTTGAGGGTGGGGAAGGCCCAGAAGATGCTTATGATCTCAAGGAGCTGCGTACCTTGCTCGGCAACATCAAAGACGACAAGCCCGAAGAGCAGAACGTGATCTTGGTGCCCGACCCATCGCTTCCTTACGAAGTATTGGTCATGGCCATGGATGCGACCCGCGAGGACCCCGAGGGGACCTCGACGGAGGATGCCGATGCGGGGTGTAACGGCCGCTGCCTCTTCCCCTATGTAGTGATCTCTGGTGGCGTGGGTGCCGCCTCGGGAGGTGAGTGATGGCCGGTAAGAAGACTCGTCGCGCGGTCGCGGAAGGTGGTCTTACTATCACGTCTCTCATGGACGCGATGACGATCATCCTCTGCTTCCTCCTCAAGTCCTACGAGGCCTCCGACGTCACCGTCACCCCCTCGGACGACTTGAAGATCCCTTCCTCGTCGGCGCTCGCTCCGATCAAGTCCACGGTGCAGCTCATCGTGTCGCAGTCTAGGATCCTGGTCGATGGCGAGCATGTCGTCAATCTTCAGGAGTACGTAGACGATGAGGGGCGAACAACCTTCGAGGTGCCCGAAGACGAGAAGAAGGGGCAGCTCATCTCCGAGCTCTTCAACAACCTCGACCGAAAGGCCCAAGATCTTAAGCAGATCCACGACAGCACTGGCTTGACCGAAGCCGAGTTCAAGGGTCAGATCTTGCTTCAGTGTGACCGCAACCTACCGTTCAGCTTGATCCGTGAGGTCATGTACACGGCGGGCCAGGCGCAGTTTGGGGAGTTCAAGTTCGTCGTCGTGAGCACGAGTGGCGGCTGACTCTGACCTCATTGGTCCGACGCTTCCTGGCGCCCGCTCTGCTCTCTGCTGAGCGGGCGCTCTTGCGTCGTAGCGGTGCGCCCCACCTCCGTTGAGGACCAAGCCCTAGGGAGGCTCGCGTCGGGTGGTCGGAGGCCTCGTGGTTCTTAGGAGTTCGGCTGGACTGTGCGGGGGCAGGGGGGCCTCTGGGGCCGGCGAGGGGCAAACGATCTTGTCAGGTCGGGTCTGGTCGGACTACTGTACGTAGGCAGAGAGGTCGCGTGGCGCATCGTTCGCGCCAGGCCGCCTTGGTGTCCTGGAAGGAATCTCAAGAGTTCGTTGTTCTTGGTGCGAGTTTTGGTGAACCATTCGGTATCATCATGGTCAGAATAAGGGCATGGCAGCGGAGCCACTGTCGCATCGTTGATTGCGGCGCTTCAAGCGTTTGACCTCGGAGACATGTTTAATGGCATCTCAGCCTCAAAATGCGAAGGTTCTTCGCATCATGATCGTTCGGGGTGGCAAGAGTGTTCAAGAACGACTGCTCAAGCCTGGAGAGACCGTCACGATCGGCGAGGCGCCTCGCTGTACCTTCGTCCTGCCGAATACGGGTCTGCCGCGCGCTGATTTCCCGCTCTTCCAGTTTAACTCAGGTTCCTACTTCCTCCAGTTCACCCGCGACATGTCGGGCAAGCTCAGCTCGTCTGGCCGGGTCACCTCCCTCGACCGGCTGAAGGCCGACCCTTCGGTCGAGCGTCAGGGCTCGGTCTGGCGATTGCCTCTCACGGAGCAAGATCGAGGCAAGGTGAGCTTCCATGACATCACGGTGCTGTTCCAGTTCGCGCCCCGGCCGCCGGTTCAGGCATCCAAGCCGTTGGAGCGATTCAACTTCAGCCCGGTCTGGTTTGAGGACGACGATCCCGCCTTTTATGGCTTTCTCACGCTCTTTGGCGTGCTTGCAGCCATCTTTGCGATCGGGATCTACCTCGCGCCGCCAGCTCCTGAGCCCAAGTTTTCTGAGATCTCCAACCGCTTCGCCAACGTCATTCAGCAGACCAAGGTCGAGCGCGAGAAGGATGAGGTCGAGAAGCGCCAGCCCGACGAAGAGCTGGTCGCGGAGCGCAAGAAGGCAGAGACTAAGGCGGAGCCCGAGAAGACAGAGTCCGTACCCAAGATCAGCAAGCAGCCCCAGCCCCGCGACGAGGTCCAGGCCGCTCAGCAGCGCGAGCAGCGGCTCGCCGAGATGCGCAAGCAGATGCAGACCAAGCTGCTGGGCACTCGAGGGCAATCCTCCGGAGGCACCATCACGGATCCTTTTGAGGGGGACACGCTGGAGTCTCTCTCTGGCGTGAGTGGCCGAGATGTCGCGTTGGATGGTGATCCGCAGGGCACTCGGGGCGGCGACTACAGCACCGAGAACATGGAGGTCGACTCCGACGTTCAGGTTGGGGGAGCTCAGGCCAGCCAGGCCGCGGCGGCCCCTCCTATCAAGGTCGAGGTCGATACCTCGAAGGGGGACACCTTCGACCTTGAGGACCCCGGTGGGAGCGTCGACGCGGTCATTCGTCAGCGAAGTGGGCAGCTTCAGGCCTGCTACGAAGAGCAGCTCCGCGGTGACCCCTCCCTTAGTGGGCGCGTCGAGGTGCAGTTCAACATCCGAAGGGGGCGCGTGACGAGTGCCCAGGTGATCGGCAACACCTCTGGAAACACTGCGCTAGGCGATTGCATCGTGAACCGCATCCGTCGCTGGCGATTCGCCGACGACGTGGATGGCCCCCTCAGCTGGTCTTGGATGTTCCGGAAGGGTGGATGAGCGCTCCTTAGCCCTGTTTCTGCGACTTCGGGACTGGCGCGCTGCAGGACCGTTCAAGTCTTCACTTTTCTTAGAACGACTGAAGGAGCCTCCACCCAGGCGACAAGGAGTTAGCGTAGGCCTTGGTTGGTTGACGTCGCGGGGCCTCATGGGTAACGATAAGGGTCGACGCCGCTTAGGAGCAGCTGTGCCAGTTAGCAAAACACTCATCATGGCGAGCCTTGGCGCCTTGGCCGTTCTGATTCAGTGTTCGGTTGTCCCCGCCTTTGCGCAGGACTCGGCGGTCACGGGCGAGTTGGAGCGGACCGCAGGCGCCTCCGTTCGCGAGAAGCTCCAATACGTCGACGACGCCATCGATGAACAGCAGGGGGCCGTCAAGGCCATCCAAAAGCTCCTTGAAGATGCGCGTCGACGCGGCGACAACTACACCATCGAGTGTGTGAGTGAGCGGGTCTCGCAGATCGGCGCGCTCGCTCAGGTCAGCGAGATCTCCCAAGCCTCCATGAAGACCGCACTCGATGCGGAGCAGACCGAGCGCGCGGACCATGAGCTGCGCAAGGTCGCGGTGGCGTTGACCAAGTCGCGGCAGCTCCTGCTCGAAGCGCGAGGGTGCGACGAAGACTCGGGCGTCGCGCTGGGCGAGACCAGAGTCTCGGTCGAAGGGGATCGCCCCGGTGAGCCCAAGGAGACCCGGCCCGTGACCGTCGATGTGATGGAGCTTGGCGTCGACCCTCCACAACAGAGCCCGTTCAATTGATGCAAGCGCGTCTTTCAATCCTCTCGGTTGGCCCGCGGAGCAGGTCAGGAGTAAGGGGCCGTTGATGGCTTTGTCTTCACGCTGGATCTCGGCCGCGCTGGTGTTGGGCTCGACGGCTCTTACGCTCGTCGGGGGCGTGGCCTTCGCAGATCCGGGCGATGGGATCCAGCTAGGGACCTCCACGACGTTCCGGCCTCGCATCGAGCTCGGGTTCCTGTCGCGGACCAACATCACGCAGTCTCCCGACAATCCCCTGGCCGGCATCGCGCTGACCGTCGCGCCTGGGGGGCATCTGGTCTTCGACACACCCGATACGCTGATCGACCTCTCGGGCAACTATCGGCTCGTTAAGTTCTTCACTCGGCGGCTCTCGGGCCTCGATCAGTTCAACGACTTCGATGTGAGTCTCAACTCGCGATTTCTTCGGCAGAGCCCCGTAGGCTTCGTCGTCTCGAATCGCGCCGCGCTGGTCAACAACAACGCGACAGACCGCGTGGGCAACACGCCCTTCCATACCCGCACCCGCAATGATCTCTCGGCGGGGGTGCAGGTACGCCCCGGCTCGATCCTTCACATCGATCTTCGTGGGACCTACGAGCTCGATGACATTCGCGTTCCGTTTGGCGCGATCGACAGTGACACCCGAGGGCTCAACACCCGCCATGGCTTTGGCGGCCGCTGGGACGTCGAATACCGCTTCTTTCCCCAGACCGCCATCGTGGTCGAGGGCAACGTCGGGCGGTACAACTGGCGCAACAATGTCATCGAGCGCGGTGACTCCGGCCGATTCTCGGCGCTGCCCGATAATACCCAAGCCAGGGTCCTCGCCGGTCTTCGAGGTCGGATCACCGATCGTTTCGTCACGGTGGCACAGATCGGGTACGGCGTTGCCAATTATGATGTCTCCTCGGTCGAAGACGACTGTCCCGCGGGCGGGCGTGGCTGTACGGTGGCACCGGAGAGCTCCTTCGACGCCAAGCTGAGTGGCTTGGAGCGTCTACTCCTGGTCGCTCAAGTCCAATACGACATCGCCGAGGATCGTTCGGTCACCCTCGGCTACCGGAAAGACTTCGACGACGTATTCTTTACAAACTACCTCTCGTATCACATGGTCTATCTCATGACCCACATCGGCTTTGGTCAGCGCTTCGCGGTCGATGGCCGCGCGACGATTCGGCAAGAGTCCTATCGCGGCGCTCTGAATCGCGACGACACCTTCCTCAACCTTCACGGTGGAGGGAGCTATGAGCTGTCCAACTGGGCGAAGCTCACGCTCCACGGTGGCTACCTGCAGCGCACGGTCCCGACCGCACCGAACATCAGCTTCAACGATGTTCGAGTGCAGCTCGGAGCGGTGCTTACGTACTAGCGGTCTGCTCACGGTCCGTCCGAAGTCCTGCCGTCGCCCGACCCCCTGTTCGGCTTTGGGGCGATGCCCGGTGGCCTGAGGGGCGCGGTGGACAGCGTCGGGTTGGGGCTATCTCTCTAGGCCATCAGGTCGTAGGTTCGCTTTGGCCGAGTGTAGCAGACGAGCGTTCCGGGCGGGTCTCTTGACTTTCTGTTATGCTCCCTGAGGTGCATTCAAGGTGAGCCCATGACGTGTCAAGTCTTGGGCTCCGCCTAGGTGGAGGGTTGACTCAATGGCCACGACCGCGACCAGCTCCTTCGGATCGCTCGTGACGCAGCGTAGGCGTGAGATCGCTCTGCTGGTGCTCGTCTTGTTCGCTATGTTCGCCCTGGTGAGCATGGTGGGCTGGCGAGCCTCCGATCCGACTCTGCTACGACCCGGCCCAGGGAGCGTCGAGAACCCGTGCGGCTGGGTCGGGGCGAACGTGGCGGATCTCGTCTTCGCCTTCGCGGGGTACGGAGGGTGGGTCATGGTCCTGCTCGTCCCGGTTGCGATCGTGCGGATCGCCGGGCGGAAACTCTTGACCCTTTGGCAGTGGGCGGCGGCAAGCGCCCTGTTCGTCGTCCTGCTCGCGGGGGGGCATCTGGCCATGCGACCCGTCGAGCCCCATCCGACCGGGGGGCTGATCGGCGCGAGCCTCGGGGACCTGCTGGAGTCTCTGGTTGGCACGGTGGGCGCCTGGTTCGTGGTCGCGAGCTTCGCGCTGATCTTGGTCACGGTCCTCGCGCAGATCCATTGGTCGACCGTCGCCTCAGCGCTGCTCGCTCGTCTCGAAGTCTGGGCGCCCCGGCTCGGCGCGTGGGTCCAGCGAGCTATCGCCTGGTCGGGTGCGAGGCTGGCGCAAGGGAGCGTAGCTGCGCTCACTTGGTTCTTCTCGGGCCTGCGGGTAGCGGGCCACAAGCTCGGTCATGCGCTGGGCCGCATGTGGGCGTCCATCGTCCGGCGTGAGAGCGAAGAGCTCCTCGACGACGAAGGTGAGGATCCGCAGTGGATCGAAGACGATCCCGAAGGATGGGCGTCCTCCATGCTCTCTGAGCCCGAGGCTCCTGCCCGCGATGGTGACACCGTGGTCGGGCATGGTCGGGCCTTGGTCCAAGCGGAGTGGGAGCCGACCATCGGCACGAGCGGCTCGGGCGACGTGCTCGGGCTCTTCCCCGAGTTTTCCCCGCGAAGTACGGCGTCGGGGCCTCAAGATCCCACGCCTGCTGCGGTTCCGGTCCGAGACCGCGCGCCCCTCCAGCCCCCGCAGCACACCGATCCCGAGATCTCCGTCCTAGGCCGGTCGATCTCGGTGGCCCCCGAACCCCCGACGCCGAGCGAGCCCTCGGTGGCTCCGGCGGCCGCCTGTGTGCGGCCCGAAGGGCTGGGGGTCGATGTACGGGACAACGCGCTGCTCGAGCGCAGGAGCACGGATAACGGTCGTGCGATTCGCGAAGAAGCTGCCTTTCAGCTTCCTCGACTCAATCTACTCGATCCGGTCCCCGAGCAGCGGGCGGGCTATGATGCGGCCGAGCTCAAGGCGCTCGCGTCCACCCTCGAAGAGAAGCTGCTCTCTTTTGGGGTCAAGGGTCAGGTCGCCGGGGTGCTGCCGGGACCCGTGGTGACCATCTTTGAGTTCGAGCCAGCACCCGGGATCAAGGTCAGCAAGATCTCCGGACTCTCGGACGATCTCAAGATGGCCCTCAAGGCCTTGAGTGTTCGGATCGTCGCGCCCATCCCCGGACGCGGGGTTGTCGGCATCGAGATCCCGAGCAAGCGACGTATGACGGTCCATCTGCGAGATGTGCTCGCGTCTGAAGAGTTCCGAGGCGACAAGAGCACGCTGCCCTGTGTGCTCGGCAAAGACGTTGAGGGGCGGCCCGTGATCGCCGACCTCGCCCGGATGCCACACCTGCTCATCGGTGGCACCACCGGGTCCGGCAAGTCCGTCGGCGTCAACGGGATGCTCATGAGCCTCCTGTTCACCCGAAGCCCCGAGGAGCTGCGCCTGCTGTTGATCGATCCCAAGATGCTCGAGTTCGAGCTCTACGGCGACATTCCTCACCTCCTGCACCCGGTGGTCATCGATCCCAAGATCGCGACCCAGGCGCTCGCATGGGCGTGTCGCGAGATGGATGAGCGCTACGCCCTGCTCGCTCGCTGGGGCACTCGCAACATCGCGAGCTACAACAAGAAGGTCACCCGCGAGCTCCGGAGCTGGAGCCGCGAGAAGGCGATCCGCTACGCGCCCAAGGGTTGGTCCTCCGACGAGGATCTGCCCCCCATGCCCGCCAAGTTGCCCTTCATCGTCATCGTCGTCGATGAGCTGGCGGATCTGATGATGGTCGCGGGCAAGGAGGTCGAAGAGTCGATCTGTCGCATCGCCCAGAAGGCACGGGCCTGTGGAATCCACCTGATCGTGGCGACCCAGCGCCCCTCGGTCGATGTTGTCACCGGACTGATCAAGGCCAACCTCCCGACCCGGATCGCCTTCCAGCTCAAGAGCCGGCACGACTCCCGCACCGTCCTCGATGAGATCGGGGCAGAGAATCTGCTTGGTAAAGGGGACATGCTCTATATGCCCCCAGGTGTTGGGGGCCTGAAGCGGTGCCATGGTGCCTTTGTCAGCGACGAGGAGGTCGCCCGGGTGACGCGCTTCCTGCGCGAGCAAGCTGAGCCCGAGTTCATCGAGGACCTCGAAGACCAAGATGGCGTTGGCCTGGCAGACCTCGACGAGGAAGAGGACGAGCTGTATGGCGCTGCGGTTGAGCTGGTGATCCAGTCGGGCAAGGCCTCGACTTCGATGGTGCAGCGACACCTCAAGATCGGCTACAACCGGGCGGCGCGGATCATCGACATGATGGAGGCGAACGGGGTGGTGGGTCCCGCCGATGGCTCTCGGCCCAGAGAGGTCTTGGTCGGAGCGTCGCCAGCGTGAGTGGGTCACGGCTTGTCATCGATCTTGTGGGAGTTGAAGATCCCCGCGCCGCCAAGTGTCCGAGCGGGCGGACAAGCGACCGTGGGCCGGATAATTGCACCGCCCGTCGCGCTGCCTCTGCGTCCCTACTGCCCTCGGAGAGATCGTGAACCTCCCTCGTGTCCTGCTCCTCGCCAGCCTCACCACGTTCGGAGCGCTCGCCGCCTCGGCGTCCGACTCACCGTCGGAACCCGTCGTCGAGCAGGATCTTCAGCGCATCATCTCGTCCGTCGAAAAGAAGTACACATCCGTCGATACCATTCAAGCGAACTTTACTCAAAAGAAACGCGATACCTTCGGTGATATGGAGCAAGATGGCGATGTCGTGCTCCAGCGACCCACTCGGATGCGGTGGCGCTTCACCACCGGCGACGAGAGTGAGTTCATCACCGATGGCAAGACCTTGTGGATCTACACCAAGGCCGACAAGCAGGTGCTTCGCATGCGCGACACGTCGCAGGCAACCAGCACCGCCAACAGCTTCCTCACCAGCCTCGACAGCCTCGATGAGCAGTTCAAGATCACGTTGATCGGGACCGACGGGGGGCCCGAGCTCGATCTGGTGCCGCGCGAAGCAGGCATGTATAAGCGCATCCGCTTGGCCCTCGACGAAGACTTGGTGTTGCGTGGGGTCGTGTTCACCGACGCCTACGACAACGTCACCGACATCACCTTCCGAGACGTCAAGCTGAACAGTAAGGTCGATACCTCGATCTTCTCGTTCGAGGTCCCAGACGGGGTCAAGGTCATCGACAACTGAGCCTTCAACTCGTCCCGGCGCGAAGGGCGGGGTGGGCTCGCAACCTCTTGGGGTGATCTCGGTGCAGCGGACCGAGGAGGGTCGGATCTGAGCGCCGGCGAGTGGATCGCGTTAGCCGGGGGGCTCGCTCTGGAGTTCCTGTGCAGCGCGTTCATTTGGTCAGTCTGGGATGTTCGAAGAACCGGGTCGACTCTGAAGTCATGGTGGGCACCTTGCTCTCGGATGGCTTCGAGCTGGTCGATGATCCCGAGTCGGCCGACGTCGTCGTGGTCAACACCTGTAGCTTCATCCAGCCGGCCACCGAAGAGTCCATCGACACCGTGCTCGGCTTTGGCGAGCTCAAGGAGCGCGGTACGCTCAAGAAGCTGGTCGTGACAGGGTGCATGGTCCAGCGCTACGGCGCCGCGCTCGAGAGCGAGCTGCCCGAGGTCGACCACTTCTTGGGAACCGGGGAGTATCACCGGATCGCCCAGGT
This sequence comes from Deltaproteobacteria bacterium, assembly GCA_007693595.1. Lineage (GTDB taxonomy): Bacteria > Myxococcota_A > UBA796 > UBA796 > REDI01. Next base: position 173,298 of record REDI01000031.1, read on the forward strand.
CCTCAAGCCGCGTGAAGGCCAGGCGCCCCGGTCCCATGTCGACGTCCCGATGTACATCCACGATGAGTTCGCGCCGCGGCTGAACTCGTGGTCTGCTTGCTCCGCCTACCTCAAGATCTCTGAGGGCTGCGACCACACCTGCGCCTTCTGCATCATCCCGCAGCTCCGCGGAAAGCTTCGCTCTCGGACCATCCCCTCCCTCGTCTCCGAAGCGGAGCGGCTCGCTGGCGAAGGTATCAAGGAGCTGAACCTCATCAGTCAAGACAGCACGGCTTATGGGCGCGACCTGCGCGATGGCACCGACCTGGGGGGCCTGATGCGGGCGCTCGCGCGTATCGATGGCATCGAGTGGATCCGACTTCACTATGCCTACCCCCATGGGGTGCCCAAGAGCTTCCTCGAAGCGATGGCCGAGGAGCCGAAGCTCTGTCGCTACGTCGATATTCCACTTCAGCACGCCTCAGGAGCCATGCTCAAGGCGATGCGTCGGGGCGTCACGCGAGCGGGTCAGGAACGCATCTTGGAGCGTCTGCGGTCCTACGTGCCCAATGTGACCCTTCGCTCCACGTTCATTGTAGGCTTTCCTGGCGAGACAGAGCGGGACTTTCTGGAGCTGTGCGACTTCTTGGAGCAGCAACGCTTCGATCACGTCGGGGTCTTCACCTACTTCGCCGAAGAAGGCACCCCGGCGGCAACGCTCCCCGATCAGGTGCCCGACGAGGTCAAGCAAGAGCGCCAGGAGCGCCTCATGACCCTGCAAGCCCAGATCAGCCGTGACAAGCTCCGCGCGCATGTTGGCACCGAGGTCGACGTGCTCGTCGAGGGCTTCGCCGAGGAGTCGGAGCTGATCCTCCGGGGTCGGACCCGCGATCAGGCCCCCGATGTCGACGGTCAGGTCTACATCCTCAACGCGCCGCTCGGGGTCAGGGTCGGACAGATTAGACGGCTGCGCGTCGATCAGACCGCCGACTACGATCTGGTCGGGGAGCTCGTCGACGTTCCCGCCGGCGCGTCGGCTTGATCACAACCTGTTGACGACGGCCCCATCTTGTGGCTTACCTATGGCAATGATCTCTTGGGAGTGATGCTCATGTTCAGGACCCTTCCACTCGCACTGCTTCTCACCGCATGTGCCTCGGGCGACGATAACTTCAGGATTGGCGAAGGCACCCGCTGGGATGCGACCACCCCACCCGAGTTCGAGCACCGTTTCGACGATACGCCACGCACGGCGGGCCAGTCCTTCTCGGTCGACGCGATCGTCTACAGTGGGAACGACATCGAAGAGGTCACCCTTCACTACCAGCGCGAGACCGACGGGAGTCAGTGGCGGTCTACGCCCATGTTGCTTGAGCCTGCGGCCGAGGCGCCCCAGTCGGGCGCGACCGCGGTGATGCTCGACGCCTTCGGGGATGTTCCGGCAAGCTTCGTGAGCTCTGCGGGGGTGCGCTACTACATGCACGCGGTCGACGAGTACGGTAACGAGTCCTGTTCGCCGAACGCTTGCGCGCAGAGCCCCTGGCATGTTCCGGTGGCGGCGCCGAGGAACTAGGTCGCCCAGGGTGGCCTCGCGTCGAGTCGCCTGGTCGCGAGGGTTCTGGCTTCGTCTCATGGGTTTGGGCGGTCCAGCCACGGTCCGATTCTAATAGGCTGTCCTCAACGGTCTCGGAGCACTCGGATCGCTGCGCTGAGCTGTGGATCGACCGCGAGGCGCTCAAGAGGATCCAAGTGCCAGGCCGGGGCGACGGGCTCTTGGTCGGGGTCTGGCAAGGCGTCGATCAGGGCGAGGAGCGCGCTACGCTCTTCTACGGGGATCGAGAGCGCGTTGATCCGTTGTCGGAGCGTGTTCATGGTGGAAGCCTGTGGTTCGAGATCCACCTCCACGTCGGGATCCCGCCCCTTGAGGAAGGCGACCGGCTCACCGGAGGGCGTGTAGTAGCGGGCGGTCGTGAGCTTGAGGGCGTCGCCGCTCCGCATGGGGAAGAGGTTCTGCACGGTGCCCTTGCCGTAGGTCCGGGTCCCGACGAGCTGTGCTCTGCCGGTGTCTTGAAGCGCGCCAGCGACGACCTCGCTCGCGGAAGCGGAGCCTTGGTTCACGAGGATGACCAGCGGCAGATGCAGACCGAAGCCGGCGGGGGTCGCAGATTTCAGCGACTCTTGGTCGGCGCGCCCTCGGGTCGAGACGATGGTTCCGTCTTCGAGGAAGAGATCGGCTATCCCTATGGCCTCTTCGAGCAACCCTCCAGGGTTGTCCCGTAGATCAAGCACGATCCCGGTCGCGCCGCGCTCCAGAAGGTTCTGGGTGGCGCGCTGAACCTCGCGCGCCGCGCTGTCTTGGAAGCTGTAGAGGTGTACGTAGCCGACCTTGTCGGAGAGTAGAGCCCATTCCACAGGCTGAATGTCGATGCGGTCGCGAAGGGTCTGTACCACGATGGGGGCGTCGACCCCAGGCCGCTGGATCGTGAGCTCGAGGGCCGTGCCTCGTGCCCCGCGCAGGTGGGTCGAGAGCGTATCGATCTCGGCGCCTCCGATGGGCGCTCCGTCGACCTTGAGGATCACGTCGCCGTACCGGAGCCCGTCTCGTGACGCAGGGCCGCCGGGCAAGACGCGGATCACCAGCGCGCCCTCGGGCACGGCGCGCACCTCGACGCCGATCCCGAAGTACCGTCCCTCGGTGTCGCCAAGCATCGCCTGGTAGGCACGCTCGTCGAGCCACCGGCTGTGATCGTCGAGCTTCTCGACCATGCCCTCGATGGCGTGTCGTACCAGCTCGGCGTGTTCGACAGGCTCGACGTAGTTGGCTTCGATGAGCGAGAGGGCACGCGCGAAGGTGTCGAGCTCGTGGTAAGGGTCGGGTTCCCGATCGGCGGCCGCCGCCCCTAGCCAGCCCGCAACGAGCAGTCCGCATCCGAAGGAGGCTGCGAGAGGGAGGACCACTCTCAGCGAGGTCATGAGCACATCTCCTCGTCGGCGCTGTCGCCCTTGAGTTCAAGGAATGGCGAGACAGCGGGTGGAAGATCGACGGCGATCACCGGCTCGGGTCGATGACCCAAGAAACGCTCGCCGACGGTTTGAAAGCGGGCGACGTGATCGGTGACGATGTAGGTTCGCGAGCCCCGTCCAGCCACGAGGGGGCCGAGGTCTCGGCGGATCGCCTCGGCGGTGGCCTGGGCCGAGTCGACCAGGGTGACGTCGGGCAAGACCTCAGCGATGGTGTCGCGCAAAAGCGGGTAGTGGGTACAGCCTAGGATCGCCGTGTCGAGCGTTTCGCGGAGGTGGCCCACGTAGTGCTCCACGACCTGACGCGGCACGGCGCCGTGGGTCCAGCCCTCTTCGGCGAGAGGCACGAGGAGGGGACATGCGACGGGGAAGATCTGAAGATCGGGGCGTTCCCGACGGAGGGCGTCTTGGTAAGTGCCCCCTGCGATGGTCCCCTCGGTCGCGAAGATCCCGATCGCGCCCTGGCGATGTGCGGTGAGGGCCGCCTGCACCCCGGGCTCGATGACACCCCTCACAGGAATGTTCAAGAGCGAGGCGGCCTGACGAAGGGTGGGCAGGGCGTGCGCGGTGGCGGTGTTGCACGCGATGACCAGCGCGTCGGCCCCTTGTGCGTGGAGGTACGACGCGACGCGAAGGGCGTAGCGCCGCACGGTGCGGGGAGAGCGGGTGCCGTAGGGGACGCGCGCGGTATCGCCGAGGTAGATCAGGTCGTGCTCGGGAACGGCGCGGTCGAGGGCCGCGAACACGGTCAATCCACCGATGCCAGAGTCGAAGACGCCGATCCGCACGCGAACTCCTCGGTGGCGCGATACGGGAGGGCCCTAACCCGCGAGACGGAGGCAGCATGCGAGCCGCGATCTTCGGCGGCAGCTTCGATCCCCCTCACGTCGGGCATGCCCTGATTGTCTCATGGCTCCTGATGACGGAGCGGGCCGATCGCGTCGTGTTGGTGCCGGTCGGGGCTCACCCCTTCGCCAAGGAGCTCACGCCCTTCGACCGAAGGCTGCGCTGGTGCGAAGGCCTGGCTCGCTCCCTCGGGCCTGCGGTCGAGGTCAGCGCGATCGAAGCGGAACTTCCCCCTCCTAACTACACGATCCACACCCTCCAAGCCTTGGCTGAGCGTCGCGTGGGTCAGCAGCTCTCACTCGTCGTGGGCGCCGACATCCTTGCCGGAGTCGCGCGGTGGCACCGCTGGTCGGAGATCGAGGAGCGCTTCGCCCCGGTGGTGGTGGGGCGCGCGGGATACCCTCCCCTCGACGGCGTACCAAGCTTTCCCGAGGTCTCTTCAACCCAGATCCGATGGAGACTGGGCGCGGGCCGATCCGTCGAGGCGCTCGTACCCGCTGCGGTGCTCCGCGAGCTGAACGAGGCCGACATCCAGCGGTGGCGAGAGCGCTCAGCGGGTCGGGCCTAGGCCGATCACCCCGAACTCTTCGCCGCCTCGGCTCGCGCTGGTTCGACCCTCCAGCAGAAAGAGCATGCCTCCAGGTGTCCTCGCGACGCTTGGGGAGAGGCCCGAGCCCGCCGCTGCGCAACCTGGCAGGGGCGCCCATCGATCGGCCTGGGCGTCGAAGCCCTCCGCGCAGGTCGCGACACCGTCTGGGGTGTCTCCGAAGGCCCACCCCGCCTCCGCTCCGCCAAGGAGGATCGCCCCGCCAGCGGCGTCGCTCTGCATGCGGGGGTAGGTCCTTGGGGCGCTCAGGCCATCGACCTGGATCCAGCCTTCATCGCCGCTCGGATCGAGGACGTAGCTGGCTGTCGTTCCGTCGGTCGAGCTCCCTGCGGTGCTCGCCTGGTCGATCCCGCCGGCGATGAGCAGTCGCCCATCGGGGAGGGTGGTCATGCCCGCGGCACGGAGGGGCACCGGAAGCGAAGGCAGGCTCCGGGTCGTCCCGTCGGGCCCAAGGCTGACGCAGCTCGCGCTCGGGGTGATGGTGGTGTCGGCCCAGAACCCCCCTCCGCAGACGGCGATCCCCTCGGGGACCTCGGTGGCCATGAAGTCCCATGGACCGATATCGGGGAGGCCTCCCGTAGAACCGAAGCGACGACGCTGGGGATCGAAGAGCTCCCAGGTCGGGCTGGTTGGGGCGCTGGCGGACGTGTGGGCGCCGACCAGCAGCAGACGCCCGTCAGAGAAGTGTCGCACAGCGTGTCTCGCACGCGAGAGGAAGCCTTCTTCGCTCCAGACGATGGTCTCGGTGTCGGGATCGAAGAGGCTCACCAGCCGGGTGCGGTTCGAGAAGTCGCCGAGCCTCGGCTCCCCGCCTGAGAGGACGATCTGCTCGCGCCCATCGATCTCGACGACGGTGGCGACGGCGTGACAGACGCTCGCATCGAGCCGCTCCGACACCGCGCTGAAAGACCATGAGGGGGCCTGGAGAGTCGGCAACTTGAGGATCTGGTCGCTGCACGTCGAGCCGGACGTCGCGCCGCCGAACAGGTAGATCCGACCATCGCGCAGGGCGGCCATGGCCGCGCCCAAGGCCGGAGCGCGGAGGGAGCCCAAGGTTCCGATGCCGTCGAGACGGGCGATTAAAAGGTTAGCCCTAAGCTCTCGCCTTCCGGTTGACGCGGTGAGGGGTGAGGACTCGCCCCAGGCCTGAAGTCCAGTGAGGCTTGTGGCGGGATCCTCAGGGCCAAGCGCGAGTCCGAGGGTGTGCCCCTGTAGAGGGCCCAGGCCTCGCTGTTCGCGCGTGCCGCTCCCGAAGGGGCCCAGCGAGATCCAGTCGACGTTGCCCGCGCTGTCGCGCAGCCGAAGGTGTGCCTCGGGCGCGCCGTCGAAGGGGGACTGGTTGAGAGGCACCTGAGGGAAGAGCTGGAGGGAGTAGTTGGCGTCGGCGGCGCACCCGCCAAGTGACGCCATCAGCGTCAGGATGCCGAGGGCTTGGGTGCGCATCGTACTGCACCTCCACGGCTACAGTAGGCGCTGTGAGGTGTCACTGTCAATGGGGAGATCCTCGAAGAAGTAGCGGGCCGTCGCCGCGATGCTGCTAGAAGAGGGGGGTGTGCCAACAGGCCGAGGGTAGGAGGGCCGATGATGGAGTCAAGGGGTTGGTTGCTTAGGTCTGAACTGCTCTCTTCTGTTTCCGAGGTGGTTCACGCCTTCACCGCGAAGGGGAGCGGGCCAGGACCTGACGTCGATCTACGTGATCGGCCTCACGATCCCGGCGGAAGCTATGAGGCCTGGACTCGGGTCTTGGCTGCCATGGGGGGACACCCAGACCAGCTCGCGCAGGTACGGCAGGTGCACGGGCGGCGTGTCGTCGAGATCACGGAGCCGACGGGCCCGCTGGCCGTGGCGGGAGAAGCCGACGCGATGATCACTCGTAGGCCTGGGATCTGGCTCGCGGTCCGAACCGCTGACTGTGTCCCGGTTCTCCTGTGGGCCCCAGGAGCGGTCGCGGCGGTCCATGCCGGCTGGCGCGGTGTCGCGTCGCGTGTCGTGGTCGACGCGGCCCGCACCCTCGCGGAGCTTGCTGGCTGTCGGACGTCCGACGTGCTGGCGGCGATCGGGCCGCACGCCTCCGTCGAACACTACGAGACGGGGCCGGAGGTCATCGAGGCGTTGGTCGCGGCTGGGCTCGATGCGGAGCGAGTACGCCGTGGAGGCGCTTCTGGTCGAGAGCATGCCGACTTGGAGCAGGCGGTTCGAGACCAGCTCGCCGAGGTCGGAGTGGTTCGGGTCGACCGGGTGCCTGGCTGTACCCTGGCCGATGAGCGCTTCTTCAGTCACCGCCGAAGCGGTGGCGCGCCGGGAAGACAGGCCTCCATCATCGCGCTGCGCGGATCTTGAGGAGCACCCTCTGGACGGAGAGCATTGTCGAAGCCTTGGGCCTGTGACGCTCAGCCCTCAGTCGAGGTCGCTATCGCTGTCGCCGTCGCCGTCTCCGTCGCCGTCCCCATCGCCGTCGCCGTCGCCGTCCCCATCGCCGTCCCCGTCGCCGTCGCCGTCGCCATCGCCG
>REDI01000086.1 GCA_007693595.1 Deltaproteobacteria bacterium
CTGCGTTCTAGCGAGATCTGTGGTGCACGGTGCGCGCGGGGCTGTCGAAGGCAGGCTCAGGCTCGAATACGATTGACGGTCCAGACCGACACCTGTAGACTACCAAGCGTGCAGTTATTAACAGGAGTTTTACGATGAAGTCTCGCCTGTCCCCTACGCAGACCAGTCCCCGTCCTACTTCGACGTCCTCACCTGCCTCAGAGGCCGTCCCGGAGACCAGCAATCAGTCCATACTGGCGCATGCTTCCTCCATAGAGACGACTCCCGAAACCTCCTTTCCACACTTGGATACTCTTCAAGAAGCATTTGGCGACCACGACTTGAGCAGTATCCACTGTCACATCGGCGGGAAGGCCGCCGACGTGAACGAAGCCTTCGGGAGCGATGCCTTCGCTATGGGCGAGCACGTAGCCTTCTCCGAGCAACCCACCCTAGAGATCGCCGCCGAAGAGGCCGCACACGTCATCCAGCAGCGAAACGGCAAGTCGCCCTCCTCGGGCGTTGGTCATCCTGGTGATGCTCTAGAGCAGCAGGCGCACGACGTCGCTTCGGCTGCGTCAGGACAAGAGTCGGTAGAGGGCATGCTCAACACGATGGGAGCCGCTCAAGGCAAGGCGTCGGGTGACGCCATTCAGTTCCACGGCGGGACCGTCACGCTCGAAGATGACTTTGAGGTCAGGGACGGTCCGCAGCCCGTAGAGAACGGTGCAACCCGGTCGACCTTCCTCGATGTATCGCAGAGGGTTGACGCAATCGTTGGCGCGGGCGGCCTAGACATCAGCCCACAGACCGAGGAGTTCCGCTCCTCAACTGGCCTGTTCCACCGGAAAGCTGACTACTGTCACCGCCTCGTTGAATACTATAACGACCGCTATCGGGGTAACCGGTTCGCCTCACACTTCGCCCCCGGGGCGGAGACGGCAATAGGGTGGTACGAACAGTCGGCCATAGAGACCCAGATGATCGAGTCAAAGTGGGCAGGAATGGCGGGCGCTCTCGAGATGTCCGACGCTGCGTGGTTGAGGTTGGTTGAGCTCTGCGACGCGCACGGTGTCTCCATGACCGACATGCAGGGCGGAAGACGCGGAGAGCGCGCCCTCGACACGTCGGCGATGGAAGATCGAGCAGACGCCCTCGGCGCCCTCATCGAGGGATCCGGCATCCGTACCGGCCTTGGAGGTTCATCCTTCCAAGCCGCGTCCAACGGATTCTTCGACAAGTGGATGGAGTTGTCCACAGCATTCCGGGCGTCTTCCAGGTCTTTGGTCGCGGCTCGAAGAACGGCCAACCAGAGGAAGGGAGATGCGCCGAGAGCAGAGTTGGAGCGCATCAACAACATGATCGAAGTGGCTGACACCTTCGGCGCTGCTGTCAGTACTATCCAAGGGAACATGAACTCGCTGCAGTCCCAAGTTGCCAAGTGGCAGTCGACCGTTACTCCCGCTTCCGTGCACGTAGACGACAACGGCGCCATTTCCATCAATCATGCCAGCGTGAACGGCCCAGACGTGCAGGCAAACTTGGAGAGCTACATCGGACCTGCGGCCAACGCTGGAGGAGCGATCATTCGATTCATCTTCGATGCGGAGATTCGACGGGCGGAGTCCGCGCTAGCGGCAGTGAGCGCACATGAGCGTGCGTTTGGCCAGGTCGTAGGCACCAACGACGCCATCGCCACTGCCCAGGCCCTGGTAGATGCGATGCGCGCGCTGAAGACTCAGGCAGGGTTGATGGCAGACGAAGCTGAGAACATGCGCAGGGCTCACCTAAACTACGGAGCTGAGATCGACCAACAGCTTCAGAATGGTGGGGGCCTCGGCGAGGATCAGGAGTTCGCCATTCAGTTCATGGCAGAGCTCATGACGATTCGAGAGGCCTCTACCTACGCTTCATCCGCTCATCGCATGGCCACTGAGGTCGGAGGCGACTCAAGAACGATGAGCGAGAGAGTTCGAAGGTTCCGAGACGGCAGGCATGTGACAACCCAGCTTCAGAGGGCTGCACGAGCCACGAACATGGCGGATGAGGAGCGTAGGTACGGCGGAGCCTCTAGTTTGGCGTCCTCCTATACCCGGTTTATGGATCGTCGAACGGATCATCTCGAGGGGCTGGCAGACCATTTCGTCAACGCCATGGGACCGGGTCGCGCATCCACCGACGGCAGAAACACCTATTGAGACTCTCGGTCTGCTTCGCTCTAATCGCGTGCTCGCAGCAGGGGACCACGCCCACGTGTCACTCGCAGGACTCGACGGTGGGTTCGCTGTGGGCGCGAGCGCTCGTGCAACCCGACGCGATCCCAGCCTGTCTTGATAGTGAGGAACCTCTCCATCCCTCGTCCCGACAGCAGGCCATGAGGCGGTGCCAAGGCCTCCCGAGCGCGACCTGTGCCGCCAATCTTCGCGAGTCAGGACGAATACGAAGGTTAGACCCTCCGGACGGATGGAAGGGGCTGACGGGCACCCCGGATAGCGTCGAGCGCCGCGGAGACTCGATATTCGCCGTATACAAGCTGCTTCGCGAATGGCTCCTCGTCGAGTACCCTCCAGCGGATGAGCCCAGAGGAACTTTAGCACCCGTCCTTGACAACGCCCCTTCACCTCGGTTCAACGGGGACTCATGGTGGACGCGATCCGAGCAGGGCCTTCACATCCTAGAGGACGGCGGGTGGCAGTTGTCCCTCGCTCCGGCTCCCGGCCAAGCTGAGAGGGGTAACGCGCTTCCCGAGATCGTTGAGAGTGATGTCGAGTGTCAGCATATGGACCATCGCTATACGCTCATCAACGGTACGGAGATCCGAACGGCCTCCGCCAGGTTCGAGCTCGTGGGCGCGCTGGCCGCGCCAGCCATGGTCTGTGTGCAAGATGGCGTGGCCATCGCGGGCTCGTCGAGCGGTGGGTTCAGTTCGTTCTATTTCTGTTCTCCAGAACTCACATGCAGAGGATGGAACGTCCACCTCCCAGCTCCCGATGTCGTCATGACCTCTAGGGGTCCGGCGTTCACAGCCGTCATCGACGAGCAGCACCTTCTCGTCTGGAGGCTGGACTCTGGGGAGGTCCTTCGGATCACCGATCGACTGGGACCCTACGCGCACTTGGATGGTGCATTCGTTCTCGCTAAGTAGTCTGAGGCCACCTCAGAGGCGGATCGAGATCGCCTGGGTCTCGGTGCCGAACTTGAGCGACCACAGGCCGCCCTCTCGGCCGCTCCCGCTGAGCTTGACCCCGCCGAAGGGGGCCCGTAGCTCGCGCAGGTTCCAGGTGTTGACCCAGACGATGCCCGCCTCGATGCTCGCGGCGACCCGGTGGGCGCGGCTGAGGTCGCGGGTCCAGACCGCAGCGCACAGGCCGTAGCGGGTGTCGTTGGCCCGTTGGAGGGCCTCGGCCTCGGTGGAGAAGGGCGCGACGTGGCAGACCGGGCCGAAGATCTCCTGCTGTTGGGTGTCGGAGGCGTCCGAGAGGCCCGCGATCACGGTCGGCTCGACGAAGGTGCCGCCCGCAGCCGGGCCGGACAGGGTGGGCACCCCTCCCCCGCACAAGACCCGGGCGCCCTCCGCGCGGGCGCGCTCGTAGGCCCCGAGCACCTTGCGGCGGTGGGCCTCGGAGATGAGCGGGCCGAGCTGGGTCGCCGGATCTTCGGGCAGGCCGGGGCGCAGGGCCCGGGCGCGGGCGACGAGGGCCTCGACGAAACGTTCGTAGATCGAGGCCTGCACGTAGACGCGCTCGGAGCACAGGCAGACCTGACCGCAGTTGGTGAACACGCTGCGCACGGTGCCATCGACGGCGGCGTCGAAGTCGGCGTCGTCAAAGATCAGGGCCGGGTTCTTGCCGCCGAGCTCAAAGGAGAGCTTGCGCAGGCCCGGCGCGCTGGCGGCCTGGATGCGCTGGCCGGTGGCGGTAGACCCGGTGAAGGTGATGGCGGCGACGTCGGGGTGGGTGACCAGCGCCTCGCCGGCGGCGGCAGCCCCATGAACGACGTTGAACACACCGGGCGGCACGCCGACCTCGGCGAAGACCTCGGCGAGCAAGGTGGCGGTGGCAGGGGTCTCCTCGGAGGGCTTCGCGACGACGGTGTTGCCCATCGCGAGCGCCGGCGCGACCTTCCAGGTGAGCAGGAGCAGCGGGAGGTTCCACGGCACGATCACCCCGACGACGCCGACGGGGCGGTGCCGGGTGTAGTGCAGGGCGCGGGCGCCTTCGCCGAGGTGCTGCTCCCAGGCGTCGCCGCCGATCCCCCGCGCGAGGCGGGCGTAGTTACGAAAGTTGGCGGGCGCGCGTGGAACGTCGACGGCGCGTGAGAGGCTGAGCGGCTTGCCGGTGTCGCGGCTCTCGGCCTGAGCGAAGGCCTGGGCGCGGGCCTCGATGCCGTCGGCGACACGATCCAGCAGGGCCCACCGCTGCTCGGGGCTCATGGAGGCCCACGGACCCGAGAGGGCGGCCTTGGCGGCTCGGGCGGCAGCGTCGATCTCTGGAGCGCCGCCCAGCGCGACCTCGGCGTAGACCTGCCCGGTGGCCGGGGCGACCACCGGAGCGCGCTGCCCGGACCGGGATGGCGTGAAGGAACCGTCGATGTAGTGACGAAACAAGGGGAGATCAGACACGGAGACTCCAGCGACATCCCTGCAATAGCGCACATCAAGCTCGCGGGCCCGCCCGAAGCCGCTCGCGTCCACCCTCGCGAGCGCTGCCGAGCAAGGTTGGGGATCGAGGCCCTCCGGGCTCACTCGGGGAGGCCGAGGTCGACGGATGGGCTCACCTTGGGGGGCCTAGGTGCTGTTGCCTAACACTGTCCATCCGCGGATCGTCTGAAATCCCGAACAGCCTCGGGGTAGCGATCGCGGAGGAGGACATGGCTCATGAACACCCCCCGCCAGTACACCCCCGCCGAGAGATATGCGGCGATTCGAGTCGCTCTGGACGTAGGCCCCGCCGTCGCGAGTCGGCAGCTCGGGCTCCCCCGCGGCACGCTGAGCTGCTGGGTTCAGAAGTGCCGTCTGGGCAAGCCGGGCTTCACACTTCCCGATCTGCAGGACGACCCTGCCTCCAGCGTCGAGCCCGAGTCTTCCAGCGAGCCTGCGGCCGAGCTCTCCGTCGAGCCGGCCACTGAGCCGTCACAGCCCTCCGCGAGGACCAGGGCCCGATCGAAGACTGCCCGCCTCTACACGCCCTCGGAGAAGGCGCACGCTCTTGAGCGCGCCGCAGCCATCGGGGTCACAGCCGCCAGCAAGGAGCTTGGTATCAGTAGGTTCTCCCTCTATGAGTGGCGACGCAAGGTCCGGCTCGCTGCAGAAGGCAAAGCCGACTCTCCTACGTCAGGCCTCGAGCCCGCCGACATCGAAGCACAGCGGGACAAGGAGATCCTCGACCTCTGGCGGCAGCATCCCGGTCTCGGACCCAGTCAGATCCGCAACCAGCTCCGCCGCAAGGGCATCAAGATCGGGGTGAACACCGTTCGTCGTGTCATGGAGGACGCCGGCTATCGGCCGCCCAAGGTCAAGCGTGACGCCCACCAAGAGCGCTATGAAGCGGTCCGCCCCAACCACTTGTGGCATCTCGACTTCGTCCAGCGCTACATCAACCGAACGAGCACCTTTACCCTCATTCTTATCGACGATCACAGTCGCTTTGTCGTGGGTCATGGTGTCGACGATGCCGAGCGTGCCGTCATGGTCCTTCAGACCTTCGCAGAGGCCGTCGAACGACACGGCAAGCCCGAGGCCGTCATGCACGACAAGGGCTCCGCCTTCTGGTCCTGGAAGGGGATCTCCAGGTTCACGGCCCTGCTCGTTGAACTTGGGATCGACCAGATCGTCGCCGAGCACAAAGAGTGGAACGGCAAGGTGGAGGTCTTCAAC
>REDI01000016.1 GCA_007693595.1 Deltaproteobacteria bacterium
GTAGCGGCCACCACCACGACCGCCGCCGCCGCCGCCGCCGTAGCCGCCACGACCACCGCCGCCACCGCCGCCGCCACGACGCCGCTCTTGGGCCTCGTTGACCCGGATGGTGCGGCCATCAAGCTCGGTGCCATCGAGAGCCGTCATCGCGGACGATGCATCGGCTTCTTCGTTGAAGGTGACGAAGCCAAAGCCCCGTGAGCGACCCGTGTCGCGATCGGTGATGACCTTGGCCTCAGTGACTTCGCCGAAGCGACTGAAAGCACGGTTGAGTCCCTCGTCGTCCGTGGCCCATGCGAGCCCGCCGACGAACAGCTTATTACCCATTTTCTCTTCTCGTTTTCCGTGGATTCGGCGAATCCGAACCCGATGTGCAGGCCAAGGGCGCCTGCTTCCCTGAGGGAGCCGACATGCTCCCCTCGTGTCGCTGGGGGGGAGCAACAATACGCGCACGCACCGCGCTCAAGACCCGTCGACACGACGGAGTAACCTTCCCCACCGCGGACCGCCACCCCTCATGACGCCACCCGCTTGACGGGCCGGGAAGGCGTGTCTACCTCCCCCGCGCCGGGGGTGGCAATTCGGCAAGAGCTGCCAGCCCTCTCTCACCGTCAACCACCGGGATTGTTCTTCAAACCCCTGGAGTTTCAGCCATGACCACGTTCCGTCCTCTCTACGACCGCGTCCTCGTCAAGCGCCTCGAGGCCGAGGAGAAGACCGCCAGCGGCCTCTTCCTCCCCGAGAGTGCCAAAGAAAAGCCCCAGCAGGCTGAAGTCATCGCCGTCGGCACCGGCCGAGTCGGCAAGGATGGCACCGTCCACCCTCTCACCGTCAGCCAGGGCGACCTCGTGATCTTCGGCAAGTACGTCGGCGACGAAGTCAAGCTCGACGGCATCGAGCACATCATCCTTCGTGAAGAAGACATCCTCGCCGTCTTCGACCGCTGAGCCCCTCCCTCTCTGAACCCTCACTCTCATCAGCTCCCGGCCCCCAGGGCCGCACTCGGAGGTCATCATGACTGCCAAGGAAATCCAGTTCCGCGAAGAAGCGCGCGGCGCCATGCTGCGCGGCGTCAACACCCTCGCCAAGGCCGTGAAGGTCACCCTCGGTCCCAAGGGCCGCAACGTCATCCTTCAAAAGAGCTTCGGCTCCCCGACCATCACCAAGGACGGCGTCACGGTCGCCAAGGAGATCGAGCTCCCCGACCGCTTCGAGAACATGGGCGCCCAGATGGTCAAGGAGGTCGCGTCCAAGACCAACGATGCCGCGGGCGATGGCACCACCACCGCCACCGTGCTCGCCGAGTCGATCTTCAACAGCGGCACCAAGCTGGTCGCGGCGGGTGCCAACCCCATGGAGCTCAAGCAAGGCATCGATCTCGCGGTCGCGACCGTCGTGGGTGAGCTCGCAAAGCTGGCCAAGCCCTGCGACACCACTGCCCAGCTCACAGCCGTCGGCACCATCTCCGCCAACGGCGACGCCGAGATCGGCAGCATCCTAGCCGAAGCCATGGACAAGATCGGCAAAGAAGGCGTGATGACCGTCGAAGAGGCCAAGGGCATGGAGACCCACTCCGACATCGTCGAAGGCATGCAGTTCGACCGCGGCTACCTCTCGCCCTACTTCGTGACCGATGGCGACCGCATGGAGGCTGTGCTCGAGAACCCCTACATCCTCGTGCACGAAAAGAAGATCTCCAACATGAAGGACCTGCTCCCCGTCCTCGAGAAGGTCGCCGAGTCCAGCCGTCCGCTGCTGATCATCGCCGAAGACGTCGAAGGCGACGCCCTCGCCACCCTGGTCGTCAACAACCTGCGCAAGACCATGACCGCGGTGGCGGTCAAGGCGCCTGGCTTCGGGGATCGGCGCAAGGCCATGCTCGGAGACATCGCGACCCTCACGGGCGCCAAGCCGATCATGGAGGACCTCGGCATCAAGCTCGACGGCCTCAGCCTCGAGGACCTCGGCTCCGCCGAGCGCGTAGTCGTCAGCAAAGACACGACCACCGTGGTCAACGGAGCCGGTTCCCCCACCGACATCAAGGCCCGCGTCAAGCAGATCCGCGCTCAGATCGAAGACACCACCTCCGACTATGACCGCGAGAAGCTGCAGGAGCGGCTCGCCAAGCTCGTCGGCGGCGTGGCCGTCATCTACGTTGGGGCCGCCACCGAGACCGAGATGAAGGAGAAGAAGGCCCGCGTTGAAGACGCCCTGAACGCCACCCGCGCCGCAGCCGAAGAAGGCATCGTGCCCGGCGGTGGGGTGGCCCTGATCCGCGCCCAGAAGGCCCTCGACGCCCTCCAGGTCCAAGGCGACATCAAGTTCGGCGTCGACATCATCCGCACCGCCTGCGAGGCTCCCCTGCGCGCGATCGCGAACAACGCGGGCGAAGACGCGTCGATCATCGTCGCCCAGGTGCGCGACGGCGAAGGCGCCTTCGGGTGGAACGCCGCAGACGACACCTGGGGCGACCTGGTCTCGGCCGGCGTGATCGACCCCACCAAGGTCACCCGCACCGCGCTGCAGAACTCCGCGTCCGTGGCGGGGCTTCTGCTCACCACCGAAGCCATGATCGCCGAGGACGAGTCCGACGAAGACTGAGTCTTCGGCCGAGCCTCGACCGAGCTCGCCCCGTCCGAGGGCCCGACCTGGGCCGTTCTCGGACGGGGCGTCTTGTTCGTATCGGGGGTGATGGCCCAGGAACGATCCGCTATCCTCCCTGCGCCCCGTCGCGCTGGAGCGCCGATGAAGCCCCTCCCCCTCGCCGCCCTGCTCCCCCTCGAGTTGCTCATCGCCGTGTTCAGCGGGGCGATCCTCGCCGTCCTCGCGCCACCGCTCAACCTGCATCCTCTGCAGTGGGTCGCCTATGCACCTATGATGGTCATGCTCCTGTGGCGACCTCGACCCAAGGGTGGCTTTCGAGCGTGGATCGGCCACCGCCACACCTGGCTCGCGCTCGTCGCGGGCGTGGTGGCGCAAGCCGCGATCTTCTGGTGGGTGATCGAGACCATCACCACCTTCTCCAACATCCCGTGGCTCGCGGCGGTCGGGATCCTCGGGCTCTTCTCGCTGGTCTTCGGCATGCCGTACACGATCATGTGGTGGGTCTTGCCGTCGCTCCGGCGCTTCTTCGGGACCTGGTGGGTGCTGGCGCTACCTGCGGCCGCCGTGGTGATCGAGTGGCTTGGGACCTGGATCATCCTCTTCCCCTACAATCAGGGAGTCGCGCAGTACCGGGTCCTCCCTACCTTTCAGATCGTGGGCATTACGGGTATTTGGGGGGTGACCTTCCTGGTGCTCTTCGTCAACGCGGCGCTCGCCGAGCTCGTCCTCTCACTGCGCGAAGGACGTCGCCAGGGATGGCTCTGGGTCGCCACCGCCGCCGGGCTGTGGGGTCTGGTCAACACCTACGGCGTGGTCCGCCTCCACCAGATCGACCGCATCCTCGCACAAGCCCCCTCCGTGCGCGTCTTCCAGGTCCAGGATCACGTCGAGATGCTCGACCGCAAGCGCGCCTACCCCTGTGAGATCTGGAACTTCTGGTATGGCGAGACCGACGCGCTCCAGCCTGGCGAGGTCGACCTTGTCGTCTGGCCCGAGGGAGGAGGCGTCTACCCGCTCAACCTCCCTCGACGCCCCATGCGCTACCGAGACGCCCCCTGCGAAGACATCGGCAACCCACTTGAGAAGCTGCAAGCCCTGGCTCAGCGCCTCGATGCGGAGCTGCTCGTCGGGTCGACCGCCATCGAGTTCTACGAACGCCCAGACGGCGGGCGCGACCGTCGCAGCCTGAACAGCGTCTACCACATCCCGCCGGGGGGTGAGGTCGCTCGCTACGACAAGATCATCCCGCTTCCTTTCGGCGAATACATCCCGCTCTCCGACACATTTCCCGCCCTCCGAGACCTGATCGAGGGTCCGGGGAACTTTCAGGCGGGCACCGAGCCCGTCGTCTTCGAGGGCAAAGTCCGGCTCAGCACCCCCATCTGCTACGAGGCCATCCTGCCCCACCTATGTCGACGCTTCGACGATCCCGAGCTCCTAATCAACGGGACCCTAGACACCTGGTTTGGCGACACCGCCGCTCCCCACCAGCACGCGATGCTGGCCTCGATCCGCGCCGTCGAGCTGGGCCGCCCCTTGGTGCGCAGCGCCTACACCGGGATCTCGATGGTCGTCGAGCCCTCGGGGCGAATCTACGCCGAGACGGCACCCTACGAAAAGATCGCTCGAGTCGTCACCGTGAAGGTCGCGGACGCGCCCACCCTCTATCGCCGCCTCAGCGCCGTTGGGCTGCAGGACTGGTTCGTGTGGCTCTGCCTCATCGGGCTGGTCGGAGGCCGACTCATCGAGCCATGGATGCGCAGAGAGCGAGCGTAGCGGACGCCCCGCCGAGTGGAGGGTGCATCGCTCCGCTCTCCTCACGCAAGACAGCCTCGCAGGGCTCGATTGAAGCACCTTGCGAGGCTTTGAAGTTCGGCCCGCCTTCCATGCTCCCGCCCTCCGTGCTCCTCATGTGATCTGGTCTCTCATAGAGACGAAATCACACACGGGGGCGGGAGTGGAGACTGTTGAGTCATCCTCAAGGCATGGAATGGCGAACCATCGATGACCTCATCTTAGTGCGTGACCTCCGAGATGTCCAGAAAAAAATGCTCGCGCCATGCGTCGGGTGGAGCAGCGAGAGCTCGCGAGATCTTCTGGCCGACAAAGATCCGCATCAGAGCATAGATGTTATCACAACACGTCCTTGTGACATAAAAAAAGGGTGACCATCGCCATAACAGGCGCTACGCTATCTTCAGTGTCACACGACGCGTTTCGACAGTCCCCCTTGCCGGCTCACCTTGCATCTGCTCTTTGCGTCTCCTCCATCTCTTGCGGTGCGGTTGCGCGAGGGGGGCTCTCGAAACGACACTCAGCCCGGCCTCATCGGCCCCATCTCACGACGCACGGCGGCGCTCGCGCTGCATTCGAGTTGACCCGGGCGGCCCAACGGAGCACGTAACGTCTCCTCTGGAGGCCCCGTGCTCGAACACCTTCGCTACGCCGACGGCGCGCTACACCTACTCGATCAGCGGGTGCTTCCGCTCGAGGAGCGCTGGATCGTCTGCGAGAGCCCCGCCGAGGTCGCGCGGGCGATCACCGACATGGTGGTCCGAGGAGCCCCCGCCATCGGCGTCGCCGCGGCGTATGGCATGGCGATGGCGGCAGCCCAGGGGCTCGACCTCGAGAAGACCCGCGCTCTGCTGCTCGCGAGCCGCCCGACCGCGGTCAACCTGCGCTGGGCGCTGGAGCGTCTGGCTGCCTGCTCTGCGGAGCGCATGCTCGAGGAAGCCCTCGAGATCCACCGTGAAGACGTCGCGATCAATCGCGCGATCGGCGAGGCGGGGGCCGAGCTCCTGCCCGACGGCGCCCAAGTCTACCACCACTGCAACACCGGCACCCTCGCGACCGGGGGTTGGGGCACGGCCCTGGGGATCATCCGCTCCGCCCACGCTCGTGGCAAGCTGCGTCAGGTCTGGGTTGGCGAGACCCGCCCCTACCTGCAAGGGGCGCGCCTCACCGCCTATGAGCTCCTGGTCGAGTCCATCCCCTGCGCGCTCGTCACCGACAGCACCGCCGCCTCGCTCATGGCGAGTGGGCGAGTCGATGCGGTGTTGGTCGGCTGCGATCGGGTCGCGGCCAACGGCGACACCGCCAACAAGATCGGCACGCTCGGGCTGGCGGTGCTCGCCAAGCACTTCGGGGTGCCCTTCTACGTCGCCATGCCGCTCTCCACTCTCGACGCCCGCTGCCCCGACGGCAGCCAGATCCCCATCGAGCTCCGCGGCGCCGAGGAGGTCCGCGGCTATCGGGACACCCTGTGGGCTCCCCCGGTCGAGGTCCACAACCCAGCCTTCGATGTGACCCCCGCCGCGCTGATCACCGGCTGGGTGACCGAGCGCGGGCTCTGGTCCCCCACCGCGGGTTGAGGCACACAGCCCGGCACCCGGTTAACGGAACCCTGGAGCCTACGCTCCAACCTCGCCCCCGCTGGAGGCTCCCATGATCCCCTTCGCCTTCTTTTCCTTCGCCAACATGGGCGGCTGGGAATGGCTCATCATCCTTGTCATCGTGCTGATCTTTTTCGGTGCGGGCAAGCTGCCATCGGTCTTCCGGCAGTTCGGTCAGGCCACCAAAGCCTTCCGCGACGCCCAGAAGGGCGACGATCAGGTCGACGTGAGCCCGTCGATGCTCGACGAGAAGAAGGTCGCCGACGCGCAAGAGGTCCGCGAGAAAGAGACCGCTTGAGCCGCGACCATCGCTGCTCGACCGCCGGGGAGCTGCGCCCCCCACCTCAGCCCACGGCCCCGAAGTGAGGCCGACCGCGGGGTCGTCTCGGCCCTGCGGTAGCCTGCGTGGCTCGGGTGCCAAACCTTGGGCTCGCCCAGCGTGAGGCCGCTCGCGCAGCCTAGAGGCTCAGTTGACGGTTCCCGAGATACGGGCGTTGTCGGCCCCTTGAAGCACGCGGAACTCGGCCCGACGGTTCTGGCTCCAGACGGTCTCGCCGCTACCCGAGACCAAGGGGCGCTCCTTGCCGTAGGAGACCACCGTGACTCGAGCGGCCGGGACGCCCATACCGACGAGGCGGGACTTCACCGCTTCGGCGCGGCGTTGCCCCAAGGCGAGGTTGTAGTCGGTGGTGCCGCGCTCGTCGGCGTGCCCCTGGATCTCGACTCGAATGGAAGAGAACTCTTGGAGGATCTTGGAGTTCGCCGACAGGGCCGAGCTGGAGTCGCCGACCATGTCGGTGCTGTCGAAGGCGAAGTTGACCCGCTGGAAGTTCCGAGCGACTTCCTGCACCTTCTCTTGCACGGGCTCGGGTGCGGGCGGCGGGGCTTCGCGCACCATGTTGGTTTGTTCGGGAGCCACCTCGGCCTTCTTCCGACAGGCGGTAGAGCCAAGAACCAACAGGACCACAAAGAATAGGCGCACAGGGACCTCCGAACGCGATTGACGGGCCCGTGTAACCGAAAAATCAGCGATCGCAACAATCGCCTGCACACGTTCCGCTTCATTGCTGGAACGCCCACAATATCTCGCCGTTCTCAATAGACGCTTCCACGTGTTAGCCCTTCGCTCCATCGCCCGATCCAAAGCCCTTATCGCGCCCCGGGAAGGAGCCACCATGCGCACCCCCTCCTCCGATTCGGCGGAGCGCGCCCTGCTCGAAGCGCTCCGCCAGAGCTCGCACGGCATCGCTCTCACGAGAGTCGGCGAGAGCGACCCTGTCCTCTGGGCCAACGACGCCTTCGAGCGGCTGCTGGGCGACGCCCTGAAGGACGTGCACCACCTGCTCGCTTCCCCTCATCGAGCGCCGTCCCAGCACCCCCTCCCCGCAGCCGAGGGCCGACACGACGGGCCCACGCTCTCGATCCAGCCGCTCCGGGGCGAACTGGAGTCCTACGCGCTCGTCGTCGTCGCTCCCGCACCCGCGACGAGGCCCCCGCCACCTTCCCTCGATCCGCTCACGGGCCTTCCCTTGCGCGACGCCCTCCCCTCCGCCTTCGCGCACGCCCGCGCGGCCTCGGGGCACCTCGGGGTGCTCTACCTGGATCTCGACGGTTTCAAGACCGTCAACGACGTCGGAGGGCACGCGGCCGGGGATCGCGCGCTGTCTGACCTCGCTCGTTCTCTGCGTCGCGCGCTCCGTCCCCAAGATGTGCTCGCGCGCGTCGGAGGCGACGAGCTCGTCGCCCTCCTCCCCCACCTCGCCGCCCCCCGCGACGCGACCTCGGTCGCCGAGCGGCTCCTCCGAATCGCTTCGGATCACTCGCTGAGCTTGTCGGTGGGGATCGCGATCTGCGCGACACAGGGCGAGGACCTCGACGAGCTGCTCTCACGCGCCGACGCCGCCCTGTATCGGTCCAAGGCCGAGGGCGGAGGCCGATGCACGCTGTGGCGTCCCGAACTGCTTGCCCCCACCACCGGGCCTCGCTCGCGATAGACTGTGCGGGAGCGACGATCGATCCCCGCTTCGTCCCAGACCGTCTCCGAGGTACCACGATGCGTCTTCTGCTCGCCCTTCTGCTCACCCTCCCCGCCCTCGCGGGTCCCAAGGAGTCCGAGGGAGAGATCGAGGGGATCCCCTTGGTGATCACCATCATCGACGGCAAGACCGGCAAGCCGATCCCCTTCGCCACCGTGCGCGAGACACAGGAGCGCCAGCTCAAGATGGTTGAGCGGGCCTCGGGCCAGATCTCGATGAGCAAACTCTACCCGAGCTACAACGACGAGATCCCCCTCACCCGCGGCATGGAGCTGAACATCGAGGTCACCGCGGCAGCCTATGAGCCCAAGCTCGTCACCTATACGATGCGTCGGCGGCGCAACCGGGTGCTCGTGTCGCTGGAGCCCATGGAGATCGAGGCGAACTACGGCTCCGAGCCCCAGCTCCAGTTCGGCCGCGACAAGCCCCTCGATAGCGGCCGCGAGCTCACTAAAGAGGAGATGAAGGAGCTCGAGGCCGAGATGGAGGAGGCCCGGAAAGAGCGCGAGGCCAGCCCACCGGGGCCCTGAGCGCTTGCGCCGACCTGACGCGCCCTCAGCGCACCACCCGATCGTCGGGCCCGCAAGGCTCTTCGGTCTCGGCGAGCAGGGCCGAAAACACTCGCTCTGCTCCCATCTGTTGGAGCTGCCAGCTCGTGCCCTGTCCCCCCTGAACATGACCCCGGCCTGTCAGGATCACGAGCACCCCCTCGCCCGACCAGCCCTCGACGGCGAGCTCCCCGATCCGTAGGTCGCGCCAAGCCATCGACCGCGTAAACCGCGCCTTCATCGCTTCATCGAGGGGCATGCCATGGGCCTGCATGACCTCGGCGAGCCGATCGGCGTAACCGTCGGGGATCGGCACCTCGCGCTCCTCGGGCGCAGGACCCAGGGTGAGTCCAGCCCCCACCAGCGCCACGCCCCGTCGGCCCAGACGGAAGAGCCGACCATAAGGCCCCCAGTTGTAGCCCCAGGTGTTCGACCAGTCGAGCCCCTCGCGTAGCCGTCGCGCTCCCCCTTCCCCCGACCCGTAGGCGTCCAGGGCAGGCTGACCCTGGTGGTGCGCTGCTTCGAGCGCGAGGGTGACGGTCCCGCGCCGGGCGAGTGAACGAACGACGCGGCGCGCCCGCCGAAGATCCCGACGCTCGCCGTGACGCTCCCCCAGCACGAGGACCGCAGGCTGGCCCGAGCCCGAGACCTGCGAGACGAGCTCGTCGGAGGAGATCGAGGGACAATCCGCCCATGACATCGACAGCAGCAACAACAGCATCAAGACTCCGAGAGCGCGTCGGACAAGGGGGTAACTTCGGGCTAACGGGGGGCCAGACGATGGAGGTCCCTTGCGCACCCTATTGCTCGTGTCGCTGCTCGTCCCGCTCTTGAGCGCCGGCTGTGTCGGCAAGCGAAAGTTCAACGACATGGAGTCGAACTACAACGAGACCTACAAGGATCTCAACCAGACCCGTACCGAGAGAGATCGACTCGCCGACGACCTCCGCACGGCCCGCGCCGACATCACCGCGCTCAAGCGGCGCCTCTCCACCGCGACCGAACAGCTCGAAGAGCTCGAGCGTCAGCTCAAGTCCGAGCGCGCCCAGAAGTCCGAGCTGCTCAAGACCCGTGCCCAGCTCAACGCCAGCATCGAAGAGATGACCCGAGCCCTCGGCGAGCTCGCCGAACGGAAGGCTCAGGCCGAAGAGCGGATCCGCGAGTTCCGCGACCTGCTCGGCCGCTTTCAAGAGCTGATCGACGCGGGACGGCTCAAGGTGCGGATCATCGACGGCCGTATGGTCGTTCAGCTCGCCACCGACGTGCTCTTCTCGAGCGGCAGCGCCTCGCTCAGCGCCGAAGGGCGCAAGGCGATCCGTGAAGTCGCCGAGGTCTTCGCCGAGATCCCCGACCGACGCTTCCAGGTCGAGGGCCACACCGACGACGTGCCCATCCGAACCGAGCGCTTCCCTTCCAACTGGGAGCTCGCCTCGGCCCGCGCCCTCACCGTCCTGCGCGAGATGCTCGAGGCCGGCCTGCCTCCTCAGCGGGTCAGCGCCGCGAGCTACGGCGAGTTCGATCCCGTCGCCCCGAACCGCACCCCGCAGGGCAAGGCGCAGAACCGCCGGATCCAGATCGTCGTGGTCCCCGACCTCGACAGCCTGCCGGGTACCGAAGAGCTACAGCGCATCTCGAGCGACGACTAGCACCCGGTAGGGGGGGGGCCGATCCGAACGAAGGGCGCTCCCAACCCACCGTTACGACAGCGGCCAGACCCAAGGGATGATCGCCATGGCGGTCACGGCGACCAGGAGGCTCAGGGGCAGGCCCAGCCTCGGATAGTCCAGGGGCCGATAGCCACCTGGCCCCATCACCATGAGGTTGGTCTGGTAGCCGATCGGCGTGAGGAAGCTGGCCGAGGCCGCCACCATGACCGCAAAGACAAAGCCCATGGGCGCCGCGCCCACCTGTTCGGCCATCGCCACCGCCACCGGCAAGGTGAGCACGGCGGCCGCGTTGTTGGTGACGGCCTCGGTCAGCACGACCGTGAGCACGTAGACCGTGACCAGGGCCAGGTAGGGGTGCCCCCCCCCGATCCACACCGCCGTGTCCGCGAGGTTCTGCGCCAGACCTGAGTCGATCATCGCCCGCCCCAGGCCGAGGGCCGCCGCGATGGCGAAGAGCACCTGGAGGTCCAAGGATCGGCGAGCCTCGCCGATGGTGCAGCACCGCGTCAGCAACATGAGACCCGCCCCGGCGAAGGCGGCGGTCACGATCGGGAGCAGGCCCAGGGTCGCGGTGACCACCAGCGCTCCCAGGATCGCCACCGACAAGAGCGCGCGCTCCGTGCGCGGCGGGGCCGCCCCAGGCACCTGGCTCACCAGATAGAAGTCCGTGCGGGTGCGCTGCTCCTTGACGAACTGAGGGTGAGCTTCGAGGAGCAAGACATCGCCCGTGCGGAGTACGATGTCGCCGATTCGCCCAGGCAGTCGCTCCCCCGCGCGGGCCACGGCGATGACCACTGCGTGATACCGGCGACGGAAGCCCCCATCGCGAATAGACCAGCCCACGAGTGGGTTTCGCTGCGAGACCACCGCCTCGACGATCTGCCGGCGACCACGCTCCCCCTCGAGCTTGAAGACCTGGTCTGGGGCCGCGGCGAGGCCCGGCATGCGCTGCAGATCCACCACGGCCCCCACGTCACCGACGAAGATGAGCCGATCCCCTTCGTTCAGGAGCTGCTGCGCATCGACCACCGGCAAGACGGTGTCGTCGCGTATGACCTCCATCAAGAAGGCGCCCGGCTGATTTCGGAGCCCCGCCGCCTCGATGGTCTTGCCCGCGAGTCGGCTGCCCTGCGGGACGAGGACCTCCATGGTGTAGTGGCGCGGATCATCGTCGCGGCTGACCGCCGACCGACGCTCGGGGAGCAGCCACGGGGCCGCCACGACCAAAAAAAGAAGTCCGACCCCCGCGATCGGCAGCCCCACCGGCGCGATGTCGAACATGCCTATCGGCGAGAGGTCTGGATGGTCACTGATCATGTCGTCGACCAGGCCGGCGACCACCAGGTTGGTGCTGGTGCCGAGCAGGGTACACAGCCCCCCGAGGATCGACGCGAAGCTCAGCGGAAGTAAGAAGCGGGAGGGAGCACGCCCGATCCCCCGCGCCCAGTCGGTGACCCCGGGGAGCAGCGTGGCGACGACCATCGTGTTGTTGAGAAAGGCGCTCGCAGCGACGACCGGAGCCGCCAGACGCGCGATGGCCCCGCGCTCGTTTCGGGGCCGGCCCAGCAGGCCGCTCGTGAGGATGGTCACCGCCCCGGTCTCGCGCAAGCCGGCCGCCACCACAAAGAGCGCTGCGACCGTAAGCATACCGCCGTTCGAGAAGCCGGAGAGGGCCTCGGCCGGGCTCAGGACGCCAGCGAGGAGCAAGAGCACGACCGCGCCGAGCAAGACGAGATCGGGCGACGCCACCTGCAGCATGATGCAGATGAGCGCCGCGACCACAACGAGCAAGGTGAGCAGAGCGGCGAGGGTCATGGGCTCCCCACGGAGGGGAGCCGCTATAGCTCGAACCGAGCCGACGCGCGCCTGCTCAGCGCTCCCGCGGGTAGAACAAGACGCGGGCGTGCT
Source organism: Deltaproteobacteria bacterium (assembly GCA_007693595.1). Taxonomy (GTDB): domain Bacteria; phylum Myxococcota_A; class UBA796; order UBA796; genus REDI01. Next base: position 12,156 of record REDI01000016.1, read on the forward strand.
CGATCTCGGGGTCGTTGAGGTCGGTCACCCGAAGCCCATAGTTCGACAAGCTGAAGAGGTTGTCTTCGATGTAGACCGAGCGCCGGACCGAGGCGAACCAGAAGTCTTCGTGGCAGGCCATGGGCTCGTACCCCCACCAGCGGGCATAGAGGCACTCGCTGTCGAGCACCAGGCTGCGGTGGTCGACCCGACCGATCTCGCGCAGCCCCTCGGGGGTGGCGTGGATGCTCACGACGCCCGAGAACCAGTCCTCGTGCCCATCGTAGAACCACTCGTACATGGGCACGCTCAGCACCTCGCGATGGTAGGTGAAGGCATGGTGGTCCCACAGGGCTTCCGAGGAAGACCAGTCGCTCTCGTCCATGGTCAGCAGGTGGGCCCGCTGCGGATCGGCGGGGTCCCGCACGTCGAACACGCTGAAGGCGAGGCCGAAGAGGTTGCCGTCGTCATCGCCATCGACCCCCACCGCGAGCAGGTAGCCGTCGGACATGGGGTGTAGATAAGACGAGAAGCCTGGGATCTTGAGCTCGCCGACCACGCGGGGATCGGTCGGCTCGGACAAGTCGAGGGTGAACAGCGGATCGACCATCTCGAAGGTCACCATGTACGCCCGATCGCCCATGTATCGGGTCGCGAAGATGCGCTCCCCCGGCGCGATGTCTCGGACCTCCCCGACCCGCTCGAGCCGGCCCGCCTCGTCGTCTCGCAAGATGAAGACGTTGTTGCCAGGCTGATCCTCGGCAGCGTCACCCCACCAGCCCCACCACCAGTCCATCTCGCTGGTCGCCACCCGCAAGTGTCCGTCGTGCTCGGAGAAGGCGAACTGGTCGTAAGCGTAGCCGGGGACCGATCCCGAGGCGGCGTAGCGAGGCTCCGCGCCGCCGAGCTCGAACTTGTGGATGTGCGTCTGGAGCTCCTCGGAGCGCCACCCCCACCACCAGTGGCTCGTCTGGGCTACGTAGAGGTTGTCGCGGCTGGCGTAGAGCTGCCAGCCGTTGGCGAGCAAGGCGGCGGAGCTCAGATCTCCGGCGTCCAGGTCGAGCTTGACCACGGACATGGCCCCGTGATGCGAGAGCCCGCTCGTGCGGTAAATGTCGTGACACTCGTGCATGAGGTCGAGCTCCCCAGCCTCGCCGGGGGCCCGATCGCGCCACTGGGGAAGGTAGTCGGACAACTCCATGTCTCGAGCGATGCGCTCCACGTGAGGCACCAGCTTTCGCCGCGCCTTCTCGCGCTGTTCCTGGAGGTACTCCTCCCAGTCGGGGCGATCGGAGCGGCTCCAGTCGACCTCGGGGAGGTCGATGCGACCGTCGAGCAGCCTCCAGATCGCGCGCGGCATGCTGAGGTAGTGGTTCACGACGAAGTAGATCTCGCCATCGATCATACGGCCGTCGGTCATCCAGCCTTCGACATCCACCTCGCGCTCGAGCACCGGATCGGTGCGGTCAGAGACGTCGTAGACGCTCAGGCGCATGCCGTAGGACATGTCGTCGTCGTAGTCGCGGTGGCTGAAGACCACCACCTTGTCGCCCTTGAGGAAGATACCGCGGACCCAGCCCGAGACCTCGACCGAAGAGAGCAGCTCGCTCTCGGCCACCGGCCAGCTCTTGACGATGTGCAGACCCCGATCCTGCGCCACGTAGAGGTAGTGGCCATCGGTCTTGATGATGTCGATCTCATCGACCCCTTCTTCCTGCACGTTGGTGGTCGTGAAGTCGGACGGACCGTCAGCGCTCTCGCCCTCGGCAGCCCCCGCATCGGGGGCCCCCAGATCGTCTCGCCACATGCCCATGCCATATTGGTTGTCGAGCAGGGTCTCGGTCATGACGTCGGCGGCGTAGGCTCGCAGCTCCCCACAGTCCGAGAAGCGGTGAAGCCCCGGCTCGTCGAAGTCCGAGAGCGTCTGACGATCGTTGTTGCAGCCGAAGGTCGCGAGGGCGAGGCCCGTGAGGGCCAGCGTGGTCAGGGCGGTGCGCATGGGGACTCCACAGCGAGGGTGGGGGGTTGTACGGGCATACATTGCAAGCTTCGTGCCATCCGATGGTAGCGGGAACTTCGCGACGTCAAGCCCCTCTCGTGTCACGGAGCGAGACATCTACGTCACGCCCTGCACAGCACGGTCCCCCTCTGGCAGACTATCCCCATGCTGATCTTCCTCGCCACGCTCGCGCTCGCCGGCCCAGACCTGACCCTGCAGGTCGAGCCCTCCCCCTCCCCTGCCGTCGTGGAGCTCGCCCTGGAGTCTTTGCTCTGGATCAACCTCGATCACCCCTCGGGTGCCCCCGAGGTCGTCGCCGAGATCCTGGGCGACGACCTCATGCACTGCCCTAACCTGACCAGCCCCCAGGGCTTCCGACCCTCCCACGACGCGGAGCTGTGGAAGAAAGGTCTCCTTCGCTATGCGGTGATCGAGGTGACGGCGAGCGCCATCTACGTCAGCGGGTCCAAGGTGGTCGACCTTCACCAGGGACGGGTGCCCGTGGACCATAAGCACGGCGTGGTGATCCGCCCGCTCCTCAAGGTGCTGCTTCGCCAGAACGAGGCCCAGCACCAGTTCGCCAACGCTTGCGGTCACCCGGACTACCAGCCCAAGGGCAGACCCACCTCGGGGGCGAGCGGACGGCTGCTGCTCGCCGTCGCGCCAGACATGCCCTTCGACCTGATCAACGAGGTGCTCCTCACCGCGCGCAAGGCACGGTTCAAGTACTTCTACCTCTACGCCTCCTCCACGAACATCGCCCGCGACCCGCTCCTTGTCCCCCCGACCCTCAACGACGTCGGTCTACGGGTCTTCGTCGCGAGTGACGGGGGCCTGGGACTCGACGCCGACGTCGAAGGCACCGAAGACGCCGCCGCCCTGCGCGCCGACCTGCCCGAGCCCACCGCCACCTCCCAGGCGCGGGTGGTGCCCTACCCCGCCTCCCCTTACGGCGCCGTCGCCTCCGCCGCGGGCGCCCTCCTCGCCAAGGGATGGAACCCCGCCGTGCTCGCCCGCCTCGACGCCGACGACCTCCGCGCCACCCGACAGCCGCCCCGCCCGCGTCGCGCCTCCTCCACGGTGTCGGGCCGATCCCCCATCACGGCGATCCCGATCGTCTTGCCCGAGGGCGCTGAGCAGGACCTCACCTCACCCGAAAGCCAGCGTACTCGCTTCAGCATTACAGGATCCAGTCCGCACGTCGCCACCTTCACCCCGCCCGCCCACGTCGCGGATGCCCTGAACACCCCCGAGGTCGGCGCCCAGCTTAAGAAGGTGCTGAGTTGTTATCGCGACGAAGAGGAAGACACCCCTGGCTTGGCGGGCAAGCTCTACCTCGAGCTCCGGGTCAGCCCGACGGGTCGGCCCGACCGCGTCTCGTATCTGCCCACCTCCACGCTCGATGACGTGCACCTGCGCGAGTGCGTCCAGGATGCCTTCTTGGGGCTGGACCTGCCCAAAGCCGCCCTCAGCCCGGAGCCGATGCTCTGGGGCGTGCAGTTTACGCTCTCCAAGCGCTGATCACCCCAAGGCCGAGAACAGGATCGCCAGTGTCAGCGCTACGAGCAGCGCCACGAGCAGCCAGCCAAAGGAGCGCCGGAGGGCCTCTCGCCGGCGCCGAAGGGCCTTCGGGTCGCCTCGTCGATGGAGCCTCCGCTGAGACTGGACCCACCAGATCCCGAGCGCGAGCGCCCCCGAGGCGACGAGCCCGAAGCCCAACACGGCGACGAGGCGCTCCATGAGCTAGGGCCGCTCCAGAGGCCGCCCACGCGGCTTGGACGCACCACACTCGCCGACCAGGCGACAGGCTGTCTGGGTGGTGTCGCGGGCGATCCGAAGCAGGCCCGGAGCGTCGAGAGAGCCGGTGCTGGCGGTGTCGGTGTCTTGGTAATCGTCGAAGCGCTGGACGAGCACCCGACGCACGACCTCACCGTTCTTCCGGCGGACCTCGCCGGTGGCGGCGAGGTGGGTCCCCGGAAACTCGGTGGTCTGCAAGCTGAGCCCGACCCGGTGGATCGCCTTGTCTTTGGATGTTCCGCGCACCTCAGCCTTCTTGGCTTTCACCAGGTCCAGCGTGGCGGTGAGCAGGTAGCTCGTGGCCGCGCTGTCGTGACTGCCGAAGCACTGCACGGCAGCATAGGCCAGATCCACGTTGTCGGGCTGCCAAGCATAGGTCACGCGACACCGGCGGACCGGCTCGGCGCGACACGAGATCTCGACGGTCCGCTCCAGCAGCGCCACCGCCTCGCCATCGGCCCACGTCGCCGAGAGGTGGGGAGCGGTCGACGGGGCGGGTGGCTCGGGCCGCAGGCTCGCGGCGTTGGCGCAGCGCCGCGCGGCCTTCAGGATGGACTGCGCCGAAGGGACGATCTCCGTCTTCTTGAAGCCCGGATAGATCACGACCTCTCGCGGAGCGTCCGCCGAAGACTCGGTGGGCGGGTCGTCGGCCCGGGCCTCCAGGCCCAGGGCCGTCAGCGAGAGGAAGACCAAGACAGAATGGACCAGACGGGGCATCACGGACTCGGAGCGACGGGGAGGGCGACGGCACCATCGCCCGCCCCTCCCTACCACGGCGCCGGCTCCTACCCCAACGGAACGGCTTGCGGGCCCCGGTTCCGATACTTGGGCTGGAGATCGCCCCACTCGGTCAGCACGTTGTCGCTGGTATCTTTGCGCACATAGGCCGCGTCCAGGGCGACGTACGCTCCTCGACCGCCCAGGTTGTAGACCGTCGCCCCGTTCTTAGGCTGCCCCGTCAGAGGGCGGATCCCCAGCGCCACGTGGCCGTGAAGCTGACCGCCTCCCCGCCACCGGAGCAGGGCGATGTCCGCCAGGCTCCAGCCGCTCAGCAGCAACATGCCGATCAAGACCGACGAGAGCTGATCGCAGTCTGCCCGGCGATCACTCAAGATCTGAAGGGAGGACCGCAGCGCGCCGACCTCGAAGGTGAACTCGGCCTGGAGCGTTCGGAGCAGCAGGGTGACGAAGTCGTGGTCCTCGGGGACTTGCTCGCGAAGCGCCCGCAGGGGCTCCCCCATGCCCAGGGCCTCGATCTCTTGGATGGCCGAGGGGATATGGTGCTCAAACTTGAGAGACGGGGCATACTTGACGTAGCTCAGCGCGTCGGGCCGGTGATCGTAGCGCAGGGTGCCCTTGCCCCCATAGAGCTGGAGCTCCGCCGGCTCAGTGGCCCGCAGGGTAAAGCTCGGGAGCTTGCGCCCCACGAACCGAAAGCCCTGGGTCGGGCCTTCGAACCAGGCCCCGCCGGGTAAGGCGGGGTTGGCCGTGGCCTCGACCCCGATCCGGCTCTCGCCGTCGAAGAGCAGCCAGTAGAAGTCGTGGGTCACCGGCGCCCGGCCGCCCACGCGGGTCTGAAGACGGTTCTTGCGGGCCGCGCTGTTCATTTGCTCGATGGGGTCCTCGAAGCGCAGGCCGAGGATCACTTGGTTGTCGGCGGTAACGAAGGGCATCGCCATGAAGCCGAGGTTTCGGATGAGCGCCCCGAGCGCCACCATGCGCGCGCTGGGAGACCACTGGCCGTGGTGGAGGGCCTGGGCCGTGGCGTGCACGCCTTGGCCGATCTGGATGGGCAAGCTGTCGACCGCCTCGAGCGCGATCCGAAAGTGGGCGTAGTCATCGAGATCGTGCTCGGCGATCACGGCGCGGACCTGATCTGCGAGATCCTGGAGCTGCGCCTCGTTGGCGGCGAGCAGCTCCGGGACGGCGGTGGGCGAGGGATCACTAGAGGGCGACGGGCCCTCGAACTTTGTTTGAAGGCCAATACTCACGGTGGCTCCCCTTGGCTAGAGCGGGTTCAACAGGTGCTCGACGATCGCATTCGCGGGGTGGCCCGGGGTCCACCACGCTCCAGCGCTCGTGTCGGAAGCACCGTGCCACAAGACAAAGGAGGTGATCAAGGCCGACACCGCGCGGTTGACCTGCTCGGCCTCGCTCGAGGTCCCGTCACAAAAGGTCGTACAGCCCCAGTTGGTGGGGCTCTCGAAGTCGCAGTGGGTCGTGCCCGGCATACGGTAGAGCTCGCGCCCCGCGATAGGCGAGATCATCGCCTCGCCATTCCCGCTCCCATTGCAGCTCCCGGGCTCGGCGAGCAGGGCGGCGGTGGGGATGTCGATCGTGGGCGCCGCGTCCTTGCCGAGATCGCTGTTGTCGACAGGGTCCAGCGCGATGAGGACGTCGAAGTCTCCCTCGGAGGCCGCGAGCGTCGCAGCGAGCCCCCCCGCGGACTGTCCCGCGACCACCACCGGCCGACCGTGAGCGAGCGCGCGCCCCAAGTTCGCCAAGGTGCGGCCGTTGGCCGGATGATCGGTGTTCGTCAAGCCCATGAAACACATATCGGGCGTCGCGACCGCGACTCCCCAGCTCGCCAGGTGCCGCGCCCACCCCGCCATGAACTCCTGACTCCGGGTGAAGCCATGAGCGAGCACGACCATCACGTCGGGATCCGTGCCTTCGGGAGCGTAGAGCGTGTAGCTCAGGGTACAGCCATCGCCCGCATCGAGGCTGGAGGCCGAGCTGAGCACGCCGAAGGGGCCAGGCTCGCGGTAGTCGGTATAGGTCAAGTCCAGATCGGAGTCGGAATCGGTGTCCGCATCGGAGTCGCCGTCTGTGTCTGTGTCGCTGTCCGCGTCGCTGTCCGCGTCTGTGTCCGCGTCTGTGTCCGCGTCTGTGTCCGCATCAGAGTCGCCGTCAGCGTCTGTGTCTGTGTCGCTGTCCGTGTCGCTGTCCGTGTCGCTGTCCGTGTCGCTGTCCGTGTCGGCCTCGGAGTCGCTCCCGAGCGGAATGCGGTCCTGAGGATCGTCGGGGATCGTGGTATCACAAGCCAAGATCATGAGAATCGGCAACAACCGCATAGTCACTCCATCCGTGAGTAGACGCATCTTATCCACGGGTCTGGGCTTCCCGCTACTCCGATGCCGGGGAACGCGCTGCATGGCTCCGGATCAGGCCCTCCTGGGTGGTCGAGGCCACCAGGGTGCCGTCCGCGCGGAAGATCTGGCCCCGCACCAGCCCCCGCGCACCGCTCGCCGAGGGGGACTCCATGACGTGAAGCAGCCACTCATCCATGCGGAACGGGCGATGAAACCACATCGAGTGGTCCAGGCTGGCCACCTGCATATGGGGCATCAGCCACGAGGCCCCGTGGGGCTGCATCGAGGTGCCCAGGAAGTGGCTGTCGGACGCATAAGCAAGTAGATAGCGCTGGATTCGCGGATCGTCAGGCAGCGACCCACTCGCCTTGTACCAGATCGCCCGCTTCCCCGGCCGCTTCTTTCCGTCGAGCCCGAAAGAAGGCTCCACCGGGCGCGCCTCGATGGGACGCTCGGCGCAGGCGCGATCCCGAAGCTTGGCCGGGATGAGATCGCGATGACGAAGGGCCAGCTCTCGCTCGCTGAGCAGCCCGTCGGGACCGGGGACCTCGGGCATGTCCACCCGGTGATCGAAGCCGGGCTCTTCGACCTGAAGGCTGCACGAGAGGCTGAAGATCGCCCGCCCATCCTGGATGGCGACCACGCGACGGGTGGTGAAGCTCTTGCCGTCGCGGATCCGATCGACCTCGTAGACGATGGGACGGTCGACCTTGCCGGGCCTCAGAAAGTAGCCGTGCAGAGAGTGCACGATCCGGTCCGAGGGCACGGTGTGCGTCGCCGCCGCGAGGGCCTGCCCGAGCACCTGCCCGCCAAAGACGGTTCCCCAGCCTAGATCCTGGCTCTGTCCGCGAAAGAGGTTGACCTCGATGCGCTCGAGAGTGAGCAGCTCGACCAGCTCGTCGAGCACGGGAGTGGATCGCGTCAAAGGTTTCTCCTGTATTCTCCACCGACTTCATAGAGGGCGTGGGTGATCTGGCCCAGGCTGGCCACCCGCACGGTGCGCATCAGCTCCGCGAAGATGTTTCCGCCCTCGAGGGCCACGGTCTGCAGGCGAGTCAGGGCCTCGTCGGACGCGCCTGCATGCCGAGCGTGAAAGGCCCGAACGCTGCGGATCTGATCGTCTTTTTCGGCCGGGGTGGCGCGCCGGAGCTCGACGGTGCTCGACTCTTCGTCGCCCTTGTTGGGGTCGACGTAGGTGTTGATCCCGACGAGCGGCAGGCTGCCGTCGTGCTTCTTGTGCTCGTAGTACAAGCTCTCTTCTTGGATCTTGGATCGCTGATACTGGAGCTCCATCGCCCCCAGCACTCCACCGCGCGCATCGAGCCGCTCGAACTCTTCGAGCACCTGTTCTTCGACCCGATCCGTGAGCCAGTCGATGAAGTAGCTGCCCTGGTTCGGGTTCTCGTTCATCGCGAGGCCGAACTCCTTATTGATGATGAGCTGGATCGCCATGGCGCGCCGGACCGACTCTTCGGTCGGGGTGGTGATCGCCTCGTCGTAGGCGTTGGTGTGCAGGCTGTTGCAGCTATCATTGATGGCGAGCAAGGCCTGAAGCGTGGTGCGGATGTCGTTGAACTGGATCTCGCGGGCGTGGAGCGATCGCCCCGAGGTCTGGATGTGATACTTGAGCTTCTGCGCCTTGGAGCCGGCCCCGTACAGCTCGCGCATCGCCACGGCCCAGATCCGTCGGGCGACGCGGCCGATCACAGTATACTCGGGATCGAGCCCATTGCTAAAGAAGAACGAGAGGTTCGGCCCAAAGTCATCGACCCGCATGCCCCGCGAGAGGTAGTACTCCGCGATGGTGAAGCCGTTGGCCAAGGTAAAGGCGAGCTGACTGACGGGGTTCGCGCCCGCCTCGGCGATGTGGTAGCCGCTGATGCTCACCGAGTAGAAGTTTCGGACCTGGTTCTCGATGAAATACTCTTGGATGTCGCCCATCATGCGCAGGGCGAAGGCCGTCGAGAAGATGCAGGTGTTCTGCGCCTGATCTTCTTTGAGGATGTCGGCCTGCACCGTGCCACGGACCCGGCGCTGCGCGTCGACGGCGATCCGGGCCCGCTCCTCGTCGGAGGGGTCGCGGCCGTGCTCCTCGATAAACGCGTCGACCTGCTGATCGATGGCGGTGTTGAGGAACATCGCCAGCAAGATGGGGGCCGGCCCGTTGATGGTCATCGAGACCGAGGTGGTCGGCGCGCAGAGATCGAAGCCCCCATAGAGGATCTTCATGTCGTCGAGGTGGGGCACGCTCACGCCCGACTCACCGATCTTGCCGTAGATGTCGGGGCGTTCGTGGGGGTCCTCGCCGTAGAGGGTGACGCTGTCGAAGGCCGTGCTGAGTCGCGCGGCGGGCTCTCCGGCACAGAGGAGGTGAAAGCGCTTGTTGGTGCGCGCAGGCCCTCCCTCGCCAGCGAACATGCGCTTGGGCAGCTCGTCGAGGCGCTTGAGGGGGAAGACTCCTGCGGTGTAGGGGAACTCGCCGGGCACGTTCTCGCGCCGGGCGAAGCGCACGATCTCGCCGTGATCGGAGGTCTGCGGCAGGACGACCCGCGGGATCTTGTTGCGGGTGAGCGACTCGAGCACGAGCGGCTGCCGGATCTCGCGCCCACGCACGGTGTAGACCAGCTCTTCGCCGGCATAGGCCTGCTGGCGCTCGGGCCAGCCATCGGCGTAGCGAGCCAGGGTCGGGTCGAGGGCGGCCTCGGCCTGGGTGAGCTGCTCGGTGAGGACGGGCTCCGCGGGCGTGCCCCGGACCTCGTCGAGGGTCTCGCGGAGGCGCTGGCGCCGCCGGGCAGCCTGCACCTGCTCTTTGGTCTGCGCGTGGTAGCCGCGCACCGTCCGGGCGATCTCGCCGAGGTAGCGCTCGCGGCCCGCCTTGATCATCGCGGCGTCGGCGGTGCTGCTGCGACCGGCAGGGCGAGGGATGGTCGAGGGCTTATCGAGCCCGGTCTTATCTTGAATCGCGTCGAGCAGGCCTCGATATAAGGCGTCGACCCCATCGTCGGCGAAGCGGCTGGCGATGGTGCCGTAGACCGGCAGGGTCTCGGGATCGGTCGTGAAGAGCTCGCGGTTGCGCTGCACCTGCTTGCGCACATCGCGCAGCGCATCGAGGGCCCCCTTCTTCTCGAACTTGTTGATCGCGATCAGGTCGGCGAAGTCGAGCATGTCGATCTTCTCGAGCTGGCTTGGCGCGCCGAACTCGGGGGTCATGACGTAGAGCGAGACGTCGACCAGCTCTACGATGTCGGCGTCGCCCTGGCCGATCCCGCTGGTCTCGACCACGATCAGGTCGTAGCCCGCCGCCTTACAGGCGGCGATGGCGTCGGTGATGGCGGCCGAGAGCTCGCCCTTCTGCCGGCGGGTCGCGAGGCTGCGCATGAAGACCCGCTGAGGATCGATGGCGTTCATGCGGATCCGATCGCCGAGCAGGGCCCCGCCGCTGCGCTTGCGGGTCGGGTCGATGGAGAGCACGGCGACGTGGTCCCCCTTCTGATCGCGCAGGTAACGGAGCAGCAGCTCATCGGTGAGCGAGGACTTGCCAGCCCCCCCAGTGCCCGTGATGCCTAGGACCGGCACCTTACGCTCCCTGGCGGCCTGTCCCACCCGCTCGCGCAAGGCAGGATCGAGGCGCGCAGGACTCTCGACCGCCTGCTCCACCCGCGTGATGTAGCGGGCGAGCGCCGAGACCTGCCCATCGAGCAGGGCCCCGACGTCGAGGGGGGCGACCAGGGCCGGATCGAAGTCGGCGCGCCGGATCAGGTCGTCGATCATGCCGACGAGTCCGAGCCGGCGCCCGTCTTCTGGGCTGTAGATGCGCTCGATGCCCGAGGCCTGCAGGGCCTCGATCTCGTCGGGCACGATCACGCCACCCCCTCCCCCGAAGACCTTGACGTGAGCGCCGCCGCGCGCGTCGAGCAGCTCGCGCACGTAGCGGAAATACTCCATGTGCCCGCCCTGGTAGCTCGACAAGGCGATGGCCTGGGCATCTTCGTGGATCGCGGCGGTGACCACGTCTTCCGCCGATCGGTTGTGACCGAGGTGGATGACCTCGGCGCCGCCGGACTGCAGGATGCGGCGCATGACGTTGATCGCCGCGTCGTGGCCGTCGAAGAGGCTGGCGGCAGTGACGACGCGGATCGCGTGCTCAGGCTGGTAGCGTTCGGACATCGGACTCTCCGAGGCAGGGCGGGCGAGACCTTCGACGAGGTCGACCCGCTGACCGCCCCCCGATAACCCGCCCCCATGACCCGACTGCTCCGCCGCCTGCTGACCCTCCTCCTCGTCGCCGCCCTCACCGCGGGCGGCGCGCTGTGGTGGCTCTACGAAGGCGACGTCCGCGAGATCTCCGACGACCTCGCCGCGACGGAGCTCCCGGTCGAGGAGCTGACGGGGGGCGAGCGCTGATCACGACCCGCCGCGCCAGGCGTCTGTGGCTCGCCGGCCGCGAACCCTCGGCGCAGGCCTCAATACCACCCGCTGAGCGAGAGCCCGATCCCTCCGGCCGAGACCAGACCCGTGGCGATCGAGACGGCGGCGAGGTCCTGGTAGGTGCCGTAGACGTTGAGAGCCTCGCGGGTCGCTCCCCGCCGCGCGAGCTGCCCCGCGCGCTGATTGTAGCCAAAGGCCGCGCCCCCGATCCCCAACGCAGCGACGCCCCCCGCGAGCGACACCCCGAGGGTCACCTTGCTCGCCCTTGAGCGCTTCGATGAGGTGCGCTCGCCGCGGCGCGCCTCGTCGAGATCAACAAAGAGGTCGCCAGGCGGGACGTTGAGCAGATCGGCATAGATGAGCTCCCCCTCTTCGTAGACGTGCACCACATGGCGGGCCGGGGAGCGCACGGGCTTGAAGGAGCCCGTCTGTCGAACCCCATCGACAAAGACCTGGGCATCGACCGAGATCGGGCCGATCGAGATCCGTCCGAGCTTCCAGTCGGCCTCGCGGGCTCTGAAGTAAGGCTGGAGCGCATCGAAGTCCTCCGTCACGAAGATAGGCTCGTCGAGAGGCATGGCAGCAGCCTGCAGAAAAGCCGCGTTTCGGTTATTCTTCTGGCCGAGCAGCCCGTAGGAGAGCCCCTGAGCCTGCCACATGCGGGCCAGCTCGGACGGCTCGGGGGGCGGAAGCGAGGCGCATCGAAGGGACCGCTCGGCGCCAGCAAGCAGCTCTAAGGCTCGCTCTGGCTCCTCGCGCTCGAGGGCGGTGAGCCCTTGGTGGATGGCCCGTTCAAAGCCGAGCGGATCGCAGTCCTGCGCCCATGCCGGAGACGCGAGGGTCACAACGGTGACACAGGTCGCCAAGGCGAGGCTCAGCGCCCCAAACCGCGCCGCGGAGCGCCCACGAAAGCGAGGTGGATGCCAGGATGCGCCGGAGCTGCACCGGGTAGACATGGTGGTTCAGATCCCAGGATAGGTGAGAGAACAGGGCTTCTCGCCGAGCGAGATCATATCACGCAGGCCACGTCTCGCGACGGAAGCGCTCCCCCGCTGCAGCGGACAGCCTTTACACCTTGTTCGAACAGGACTAAGCGAGGACTCGAACAACCCTTGGAGGTGATGGATGCGCAGGTTTCTTCTTTACTCGGCGATGCTCCTGCCCGCTGGTTGCGTGGTGATCGAAGTCGACGATACCCAGTCCGAGACGTCCGTCCGTAGCCACGAGAGTGACACCGACACGGACACGGACTCCGACTCCGACACAGACACCGACTCCGACACAGACACCGACCCCCACCCAGACCCAGCCCCCGCCCCGGGCGGCTCC
>REDI01000028.1 GCA_007693595.1 Deltaproteobacteria bacterium
GATCCCAGAGCCCGAGGTCGAGATCTCCTACGACCCCGAGAGCGGCTGGCCCGAGGCGCCGGTGTGTGACTGGTCGTGCGAAGCAGGCTTTGGCCTGTGGGAGGGCGAGTGCCTGATGACCACCATGGTCGACTGCGACCCTGAAGGAGCACCCGAGAACGCCACGGCCGACCTCGTCGAAGTGTCCATCTCCTACGATGAGGAGTCCGGCTGGCCCAATCCACCGCTCTGCGAGAACTGGACCTGCGATCCGGGCTTCGGCGACTGGAACAGCGAGTGCCTCTCCGAGACCACCACCGGGTGCGTCGATGATCCCCCCGACAACGCGGAGACGACCGATCCGGATCAGATGGTCTCGATCATCTGGAGCGACGAGAGCGGCTGGTCCGATCCTGCGGTTTGTGACTGGGAGTGCGTCGAGGATTTTCATCTCGACGAGATCGACCCCATCTGCGTCCAAGACGTCTCCATCGGCTCCTGCTGGGTCCAGTGGCCGCAAGAGATCGACACCTGGCCGGGTGTCTCGACCGCCTTTTACGGGGTAGTCGAGGCCGGCGACGTACCCGTCGAGGAGGGGCGCACCCTAGGTCTTCGCGCCGAGCTCTGCTGGTCCGCCGAGCCGATCTTCGAAGACACGTCCATCGAGTCACTCACCTGTGAACCAGGCGTCTACAACGTAGACGGAATGCCAGGCATGGGCAACTACGAGTACGAGACCCGCGTCGCCTTCGAGGAACCAGGGCAGTTCGAGTACGTCTACGCCTTCTCGGGGGACGGCGGGGCGAGCTGGAAGCTGTGCGATCGCTCCGAGCGGCCGCCCGACGACCAGCCTCAGCTCGACGGTCCCGGTGAGCTGACGGTCTTCGTCGGACCACCCAACCACAACTTCGCGGAGTGGGACGACGAGGCGGATCGGCCGTTGGGCTGGTTCTTCTGGGAAGGGATGATCACCGAGCAGATCGTCCGCGAGAGCGACGACGATCCCCACATCTTCGTCGGCGACACCTCGGCCCGTGTCACGAGGGTCTCGGACGAGAACGAGGAAAATACGATGTGGTCGCCGGTCGTAGCGGTCGAGCCAGGCGAGCTCTTCCAGGCCACGATGTGGTACTTCGACAACGACCCCACGGTCCGAGCAAACATCGCCTACGAGTTCCTTGACGAAGAGATGAACTTGGTAGATCGACGCTTCGTCCTGAGCTATACCTCGGACCAAGACCAATGGCAGACGAGGCAAACAGAGGCCGTGGCGCCCGAGGGAGCCGTCTTGCTCCGGATCGGGGGTAGACTCTACCGCCAGACCAGCGAGTCACCCGTCGGGGGCCAGGTGATCATCGGGGCCGCCTCGATCGAGCGCCTCTGACGAGAGCTGTCGCGCTTGGCCCGGAGGCGCTACCGTCTGCCGGTGGCCCCTTAGGCGCCGACCGGGACGGTGACCTCGGAGTCCCCCTCGGTCTCGGCGGGGAAGGCCACCCGATAGCAACGAACCATGAAGACGATGGCGTACAGTGGCCCCAGCAGGGGGATCATGCCCGCTACCATGTTCGCGACAAAGCCTACGGCGAAGGTGGTGAGGACCCAGCCAGGCTGCTCGCGCAGGATGCGGATGGATCGGGTCAGACCCTCGCGGATGGACTTTCCGTCGAGCTCGCAGGCGAAGGGGAACCACATCAGCAGGACGGCGGGGATCAGGGCCCCGATGTAGCAGAAGAGCATGCCGACGAGGAGCGCGACGGAGAAGATGCCGTTCGAGAAGATATCTTTGGCAGGCTGTTCCCCCGCCTTCTTGAATACGGCTCCGAAGGAAGCCTCGGAGACCCCTCGGAGGTGCTCGTCGATCACCCGCAGGGTGCCACCGCTGATGGGGGCGACCACGAGGAGCAGACCTACGATGAGAATGCCGTAGAAGAGCACGAAGCTACCGATGAACATGAAGGTCGTGATCAGAGCCCCTATCGTCCCTGCCCCCCCGTCGCCGAGGAGGGGGTGAAGGACGGCACCCACCGCCATACCCGTAGGAACGCTGCCGATCATACAACCATAGAGGCAGCAAATCGAGAGCGGCACGATGACGAACGACGCGACGAAGACCGAGAGCACCTGGGCGAGGATGGCCATGAGGAGCGGGCCGACGTTGTCCATGAGCACGTTGATCGACTCGGTCGCGATCTCGACCGGAGACTGCAGCGCGCCATCGGGGGTGGGTGAGGCTGTTGACATCGTGTGACTCCTTGAATGGGCGGCGGTCTAGCACAATGGGTGGAGTGTGGCCATTGCTACACGCAGATTTTCTTGGTGGCGCCCCGCCTCAGCTAGACTTTCCCGCATGGTGCTCCTACTCCTTCTGCTCCGTCTCGAGCCCGCACTCGCCCTCGACCCCCCTCACGAAGATCTTGATGAGCCAGCCCACGAAGGGGGCTCTGACGATCACGAGGAGGGGATCGATCCCCGAACGCCTCAAGATCTGCGAACCGAGACGTACCTGCGCCGGATCTTCGCGCAGATCGAGGGCCTCTCTAGGGTCTCGGTCGAGGTGAGCGCTGGGGTGGCCCGTCTGACGGGAAGCGTCCAACGCATCGACGACCGCGAGGCTGCGAAGGCGATCGCCGCGAAGCCCTCCTGGATCGTCTGGGTCGACGACCAGCTCGAGATGGACCTCCCGGAGGAACCTCCGGTGCCCGCGCCGGACATCGCGCTCCAGAAGCGCCTTTCGGGCCTATTTGCGGAGGTCGAAGCCCTGCGAGAGATACAGGTTGAGGTTCGCAACGGCGTGGTCCGACTCCGTGGGGAGGTCCCCTCTCTCGACGACCAGAAGGCGGCGATCGCCCTCGCCGAGCGCACCCAGGGGGTGATCTTCGTCGATGACGCCCTGATGGTCGCGACCTCGGTCGAGAAGCGGGTCGCCCCGGCGGTCAAGGCCCTCCAGACCCGCGCGCGCGACCTCTACTCCCGCCTCCCGCTCTTCGGGATCGGGCTGATCCTATTGGTGCTGTTCTGGTATGGAAGTCGATGGATCTCTTCGTTGATCTTCACTCGTCGGTGGACCAAAGAGCGCCCGCTCATGATCGGGCTCTTTCAGGGGTCAACCCGAGTCGGGATCTTCCTGCTCGGGCTGGTCCTGGTGCTCGATCTGCTCGACCTGACCACGATCGTCGGCGCGATGCTCGGCACGGCGGGCATCCTGGGCGTCGCGCTGGGCTTCGCGTTCCGCGACATCGTCGAGAACTATCTCGCGAGCATTATCCTCACGGTTCGTCAGCCCTTCGCTCGCGGGGACACCATCGAGGTCGCGGGGCAGACGGGGAGGGTGCTTCGGCTCACCCTGCGCGAGACCGTGCTCGTCACGGCCGATGGCAACCATCTTCGGGTGCCCAACGCCACGGTCTTCAAGAGCGTGATGCAGAACTTCTCGACCAACCCCCTCCGGCGCTTCCGCTTCACCGTCAGCGTCGCCGCCGACCAACCGCTCGACGCGGTGCTCACGATCATCCGCGACACCCTCCGTGGCGTCGAGGGGGTGCTCGACGATCCCGCCGCCTCGGTTTCGGTAGATGCTCT
This sequence comes from Deltaproteobacteria bacterium, assembly GCA_007693595.1. Taxonomy (GTDB): domain Bacteria; phylum Myxococcota_A; class UBA796; order UBA796; genus REDI01. The sequence continues at coordinate 3,559 of REDI01000028.1, forward strand.
GACCGACAGCGGAGTCACCCTCTCGGTCGCCGCGTGGGTCAACCAGCGTGAGACCGCGTTTGGCGCGGTTCGAACCCGCGCCATCAAGCGGGTGAAGGCAGCGTTGGACGCTGGGGGCATCCATCGGCCCGAGTCTCAGGTGAGGGTCTATGCCGGGGAGCGCGATCGGTACGCCAGGACCGCGCCACCGCCGAGCTCCACAGAACCCATCGACATCCTCGAAGACAAAGAAGAGCCCTTCCTGACGGACCGGGAGGACGAGCACGAGAGCAACCTTCTCCGCTGAGCCTGCTCTGAGCGGCTCTCCTTGGCGATGGCTGCCGAAGGTGGCGTGAGGGGTTGAGCGGGGTAGAGGAGGGGTCCTCTGGAGGAACTGTGCGTCTTGTCTTGTTCGTTGTCGCGCTCCTGAGCGGGTGTGGATGGTTCACTACCGCACCACCCCAAGAGCCGGAGCCGCCCGCGCAGCTCTCCTCGATGGACCGCGGGGCGGGGCCGCCCTCCCACTGGCTCCACGTGCCCGACATCGCCATGTGCTCACGGTGCATCTTCGAGGTCCGCGGTGGCCTCAAGAAGACCACCGGCGTCCAGAGGCAGAACATCGACGCGCAGACCGGGCTGATTCGAGTCTACCACGACGGCGAGACCCGCGGCGAGACCCTGGTGAGCGTCGCCGAGAGCTTCGGCTACTCGGCCCGGATCGTACCCGAGAGTGAGGCGCGCAAGATCTTCTCTAAGAACCGTAAGAACTCGCCCACCGATCGTCCTGACGACGCCCCCTCCGCGCCGACATCTTCCGAGCCGACCCCTCCCTCCGACTCCCCCTGAGTCTTCTCCCTCTGGAGCCCTCATGGCAAGCCCTAAGACTTCCGCCAGCCTCCTCGCGGCCCTGCTGGCCACCTCCCCGGCCCACGCCAACGACGACGATCCCCGGATCTGGCTCGAAGAGGTCAAGGGCGAGCGGGCGATGGAATGGGTGGAGCAGCAGAATGAGCGCTCCACCTCCACCCTGACTCAGGACCCCTCCTTCGAAGAGATCCGCGCCCGCCTACTTCAGGCCTACGACAGCGACGATCGGATCCCGACCGTCTCCAAGCGAGGGCACTTCCTCTACAACTTCTGGCGCGATGCCCAACACCCTCGGGGGGTGTGGCGGCGGACCACCCTCGAAGAGTACCGCCGAGACACCCCGAGCTGGGAGGTCCTGCTCGACCTCGACGCCCTGGCTGAGCGTGAGGCCGAGAACTGGGTGTGGTCGGGGAGCACCTGCCTGCCCCCTGATTACGAGCGGTGCCTGATCCAGCTCTCGAAGGGCGGCGCGGACGCCACCGTGGTCCGAGAGTACGACATCGCGACCCGCTCCTTCATCGAAGGCGGCTTCGAGCTCCCCGAGGCCAAGTCTCGCGTGTCGTGGATCGACCGCGACACGCTCTTCGTCGCGACCGACTTCGGCCAGGGCTCCATGACGACCTCGGGCTACCCGCGCGTGGTCAAGGTCTGGAGCCGGGGTACGCCGATCGAACAGGCAGAGAAGCTCTTCGAAGGTGCGGAGCCCGACGTGGCCGTCGGGGCCTATCGCGACCACACCAAGGGCTTTGAGCGCGACATCATCTACCGGGCCATCACCTTTTACACCAACGAGACCTGGCTTCGCGACAAGAAGGGTGCCTTGGTCCGGCTCGAGAAGCCCGACAGCGCCAAAGTCTCTTTCTGGAGAGACTACGCGCTTTTCGAGCTGCGCGATGACTGGGATCTCAGCGGGCGAACCTTCAAGAAGGGATCGCTGCTCGCCGCGCCCCTCAAGCGTTGGCTCAGAGGCCGACGCGACGTGCAGGTCCTCTTCGAGCCCACGCCCACGACCTCGCTCACGAGCTTCTCGGGCACGCGGAACCACCTGCTCGTCAACAGCCTCGACAACGTCCAGAGCCGGATCGAGGTCCTCACCCCCGGCAAGAAGGGCTGGTCCCGCGAGGCCCTCCCTGGCTTGCTGGAGCTCGGGCAGGTCTCGGCGAGCGCGGTCGATCCCGATGATAGCGACGCCTACTGGCTCAACCTCACCGGCTTCCTCACCCCGAGCACGCTCTCGTATGGGGTGATCGGGCAAGGCCAGGCCGAGCCTCTCAAGCAACTCCCGACCTTCTTCCGCGCCGAGGGGCTCGCGGTCTCACAGCACTTCGCCACCTCCAAAGATGGCACGAAGGTTCCTTATTTTCAGATCGCACCCGAGGGCCTCCCCCTCGACGGTTCGAGCCCCACCTTGCTCTACGGCTACGGCGGCTTCGAGGTCTCGCTCCTCCCAAGCTACAACGCCACCAACGGCATCGGCTGGATCGAGCGGGGTGGGGTCTACGTACTCGCCAACATCCGTGGTGGAGGCGAGTTCGGCCCCCGGTGGCACCAGGCAGCGCTCAAGCAGAACCGCCACCGCGCCTACGAAGACTTCGCCGCCATCGCCAGAGATCTGGTGGAGCGAAAGGTGACCTCTCCCGAGAAGCTCGGGACGCGCGGCGGGTCGAACGGCGGGCTGCTCATGGGCAATATGTATACGCTGTACCCAGAGCTGTTCGGTGCGGTGGTCTGCCAAGTCCCGCTGCTCGATATGCGGCGCTATCACCTGCTGCTCGCGGGCCCCTCGTGGATGGGCGAGTACGGAGATCCCGAGGATCCCGAGCAGTGGTCTTTCATCAAGACCTTCTCGCCCTACCACAACGTGGGTCAGGCCGAGTTTCCCCCCATGCTGATCACCACCTCGACGCTCGACGATCGTGTGCACCCTGGTCACGCCCGCAAGATGGCTCACCTGCTGCTGGAGCGCGACGAGGACGTCCTCTACTACGAGAACATCGAGGGAGGTCACGGGGGGGCGGCGAATAATGAGCAGTCCGCCCACATGAACGCGTTGGCCTTTACCTTCCTTTGGCGCAGCCTCTCCGAAGCGGAACAGGTGCCCGAGTCCACCGGCGAGGGCGAATCGAGGCCCTAGCCCCGTGCCTACCGGCCCTTGCGCCGACCCCGGAACCGCTTGCGCCACGGGCGCTTCTCTTCGGGCGGGATGAGGTGGACCGGCGACTTGCCTATTAGATCCTCACGCCCAGCCTCGCGGAGGGCCTCACGGGCCAGCTCGTGCTGGGAGGGATCCCAGTAGAGGAGCAGCGACTTCTGGAGCTTCTTCTCGCGCAGGCCGCGCGCGACGTGCACCGGCTGCCCGTCGAGGGGGTCGATTCCCGTGAAATACATGGCGGAAGCCACGCTCATGGGAGTCGGGATGAAGTCTTGTACCTGACGCGGCTTGTAGCCTTCCTTCTTGAGCCAGAGGGCCAGCTCGATCATGTCGTCGAGGGTGCAGCCAGGGTGTCCGCTGATGAAGTAGGGGATCTCGTACTGCTCTTTGCCCGCGTTGTTCGAGGCGCACTGGAACATCTCGGTGAAGCGCTCGTAAGCCTTGACCGGAGGTTTCTTCATGCGCTTGAGCACGCCGGGCGCGACGTGCTCGGGAGCGACCGAGAGGTGGCCCCCGACGTGGTGATGCGCGAGCTCCTCGACGTATTCGGGGCTGCGTTCTGCCAGATCGGTACGTACCCCCGAGGCGATAAAGACATTCTTCACGCCCTCCTCGGCCCGGGCTTGCTTCATGACGTCGATGACCGGGCCGTGGTCGGTGCCCAGGTTCGGGCAGATGAAGGGATGGACGCACGAGAGCCGGCGGCACTTGGACTCCGCCTTCTCGCTCGTGCAGCGCATCTTGTACATGTTCGCAGTGGGTCCCCCTAGATCGGTGATCGTGCCCCGAAAGTCGCCCATGCGACGGATGGCGCGGATCTCGCGGAGGACCGAGGCGGAGGAGCGGCTCTGGATCACCCGCCCTTCGTGCTCGGTGATGGAGCAAAAGGTGCAGCCACCGAAGCACCCACGCATCAGCACGACCGAGTGTTTGACGGTCTCGAAGGCGGGGATCTGTTCGGTGTATCGCGGGTGGGGCGCGCGGTTGAACGGTAGATCGTAGAGCTCGTCCATCGAGACACTCGACGAGGCTCCGCTGCCCGTATCGTCGTCCAAGGGTAGGGCAGGGGGGTTGTAGTAGACGCAGCGGTCGCCGTGAGGTTGCAAGAGCGCACGGGCGTTCTTGGGGTTGGTCTCGAGCTGAAAGGCCTTGGCCATCTTGGCATAGGCCACCTTATCGCTTCGAACCTGCTCGTAGCTTGGAAGCAGAAGCGGCTTGCCGTCGCGGATCTTGGCGGAGGTGTCGGCAAGCGCAGCCTCCGTCTGCACCTTGTTCAGCATATAGGCGGTACCGCGCACATCGCGGAGCTCGCTGATGGGCTCCCCCTCATCGAGTCGGCGCGCGATCTCGAGGATGGGTCGCTCCCCCATGCCGAAGACGAGCATGTCCGCCTTGCTGTCGACCAGAATCGAGCGACGCACCTTGTCGGACCAGTAGTCGTAGTGAGCGATCCGACGGAGGCTCGCCTCGATCCCGCCGAGGATGATCGGGACGTTCTTGTAGGCCTCGCGACAGCGCTGCGCGTAGACGATGGTGGCCCGATCCGGACGGGCCCCCGTGGCTCCGCCCGGGCTGTATTGGTCTTCGGAGCGGTTCTTTTTTTGAGCCGTGAGGCGGTTGAGCATGGAGTCGAGATTGCCCGCCGAGATCCCGAAGAAGAGGCGAGGCGGACCGAGAGCCTTGAAGGGCTCGGCGGACTGCCAGTCGGGCTGTGGGAGGAGGCCGACCCGGTAGCCCCGGCCCTCGAGGAAGCGGGCGATGAGCACCGGCCCGAAGGCCGGGTGGTCGACGTAGGCGTCGCCGCTGACGATGATGATGTCGACCTGATCCCAGCCCCTCGCTCTGAGATCCGCCTGGCAGGTGGGCAGAAAGGGGTGGTCATAGGTGCCGTGTTCGCCGGTCGGCTCAGGCGCGGGCTTGTCGCCCGTGTTCGCGAAGCGGCTGCCATGAACGTCGCCCATTCCCATCCGGTCCTCCTCTCGAGCGAGGCCTGTATCCTGAGATTCGTAAGGGCGCGAAGATTGTCCAGATCCTCAGGGGGTGAGCCACCGCACCAAGAAGGCGACAGAGATCCCGAGGTAGTTGCCCAACGCCAGCCCCACGAGCCCCGCGGTCACGCCGCTCACGAGGATCTCGCGGTTCTTCAACGCGCGGGCCACCGGCGGGATGAAGGGGGGACCGTAGAGCGCCGCGACCGACGTGATGACCGTCGTGTCGCGGTCCACCCGGAAGAGCCAGCACAAAGCGGCGTGCAGCGCCACGGCGAGGAAGACGACCAGCGTCGTGTAGCCCAGCAGGACGGGATCCGCGCCGAGCACTCGCCTCCAGGTGGCGAGCGTCCCGATCGCCACGCAGAAGACCAGGAGCAGGTAGTCACCGACCGCGTAAAGCCCCGGAAAACATCGTATCTTCTTGATGAAGGACGCCCCGATCGCCACGGTGGTCGCGCCGATGATCGCGGTGGGCTCCTCGAGCGCAGGCTGGATGAGGGCGATGAGCTGACTCAGCCCGATGCCCGGCAGCACCAGACCGAGCCCGATCCCGAAGCTCACGACGACCGAGCCGATCCCCGTAGGCCCGGGAGGCTCGCGCATCGGGGCCTCCCCGGGGCTCAGACCTCCTTGAAACGGCCTGAGGAATCGTCCGTAGATCCAAGGTCCAACACTCAAAAGCACCAGGAACCAGACGCCCGTTACCACCACGTCGCTGGTGTGCACCACCCCCCATGTGACCGAGTCGACCTCGAGCGCGCGGCCGATAGCAGCCAGGTTGACCGTTCCTCCGCTGTAGACACCGACCAGCATGCCGCTGACCTTCCACAGCTCGGGGTGCACGCCCCGAAAGGCGAGCGCACACCCCGTGGCCACGATCATGATCGATGCGATGGATAAGGCTGAGCCGAGGAGCGTGACCGGCGCAAGCCTGAGCCAGCGCATGAAGTCGGTCGAGGCGATGAGCAGCCCGAGCGCGAGCATCACCGCCACGCCGGCGATCAGGTTGATGTTCTCTTCGGCAGGGGCGAGCTCGCCCGCGACCTCGGCCCCCGCATCGAAGCCCAGCGCGTTGCCCGCCCCGATCCCGATGACGTAGCAAAGGATGACCGGACTGATCGCCCGAAGGACCCCGCTGCGCCGACAGCCCCAGAGCACCAAGCCAGGCACGCCCAGGACGAGGCCGAGCTGTGCGGCGAGGGTCCACACGGAGCGTCAGTCCAAGGTAGCTTGCGAGAAGATCCCGCCTTGCACACCAGGGCCCGAGCCTTCGAGCTCCGCTTCGAAGAAGGCGGTCGCATAGTGCCGCAAGATGGGATGGGAGAGTTCGAAATCGAGGAAGCCATCCTCGCAGGATTCGTCTGGAGGATCGTCAGGGATGTAGCCCGGGCAGCCATCCGTCGCGAGGTTCGTGAGCTGGTTGAGGATGAGGCTGTTCACGTCGTCTCGAGGCCGCAGGATCTCGTCGGCGACCGTCCCCAGATCGAGCTCGCACAGGTCGCTGAACGCGAGGTGACCGCCGCCGCGCAGGCTCAAGAGCTGGCTGTTCACGGACTCGGACTCGGCCTCGACCACCCGGCTGTGGGGCACGATGCCATCGCAGGTGGCCGACATGAACAGCGAGGGCACGTCCCGTTCGATGACAGCACCTCCGCCCATGGGGAGCAGGGCGGAGAAGCGCTCGTTGTCGGACCCGACCCTCGACGTGGTTCCTCCACCGGCGGAGTGGCCGAGCATGCCGATCTTATCGACATCCAGGGCCGCGAGGAAGGGGCCGGTCAGGTTGGCGTCGTCGATCCAGTCCAAGGCCGCCTCGACGTGGGCGGGGGCGGGGTCGTCGCCACCGATGCCAAGGTTGCAGCCAGGCAAGGGAGGGCTGAACAAGCACGGGAGCTGATCGGAGAGGTTTCGGCCCGGATGATCGGGAGCGATCACGACGAAGCCGCGGCTCGCCAAGTGGACCGTCAAGTCATAGGACTGAAGGCGCATGCCACCGAACCCATGGCTGAAGATCAGCACGGGGTAGGGGCGCTCGGGCTGGCGAATGCGGGCGTCGCGGTAGGCTCCCGTGAGGGGATCGGCGAGGTCCAGGTCGTCGCCGAGGAGCTCTTGCACCTCGACGGGAACCCATCGCAGCACGTCGAGGGGGTCTTGATGCCCATCGAGGGCCTCATCGCCCGCGGGGTACCAGACCTCGGCGGTCGTCGGCCCCAGATCGATGGACACCACCCCGACAGGCGCCGCCGAGATCGCGGGATCCTCGTCGCGCTCAATCGGCTCAGGGTTGACGCAGCCCATCAGAATAAAGGCAGGTAGAAGGCGCATAGGCTTCCTTGGGGTTCAGGTGGTTCCTAGGTGGACGTTCTAATCCCGAGCGCGACGGAAGCCCGAGTCCCAGGCCTGGCTCTCGGCGCAGAACCACTGGGCTCCGGTGGAGCCCTCGACCTGGACCTGCGCGTAGCTTCTGGACTGCGGTGTGTAGAAAAGCTTTCGGCCATCGTCGAGGACAACCCCTTTGATCAAGTCGTGTCCGTCTTCCTTGGGCACGATCCGGTGAGGGGGCAGGGGGGGGAGCGGCGGCGGGTTGGGACCGCAGCCCGGATCGTCGGCGTCGATCTTCTTGTCGTAGTCGTTGTCGACGCCGTCGGCGCAGGCCACAGGGCTGTCCATGCTCTCGGCGTCGGGGCGGCCACGGAGCCACTTGTCGTCGATGTCGTTCCAGAGCTTGTTGAAGGTCTCGAGGTAGGCCTGACCGTAGGAGCGACTGAAGATGACGACCGTGTTCTCGTCGTTGCCGCGGTGACCAGCGCTCGTCCAGTTCATCGAGCCTGAGATGATGATCTTGCCGTCGACGACCGCGGACTTGGCGTGCATCTTCCCGCCCCAGGTCTCGATCTTGACCGGGATCCCGGCAGAGCGCAACACCTCGTGCTTGGTGTAGCCGTTGGTCGCGGCCGTCGCGTCCATGAGGATCCGAACCTTCACGCCGCGCTGATGGGCGGCGATCAGGTCGGCGGTGATGTTCTTGTCGGTCAGGAAGAAGACGGCGACGTCGATGCTCTTCTTGGCCTTCTGGAGGTGGGGGCGCACCGCGCGCACCATCGGCTCGTCTTGGGGGCTGAAGAAGACCTCGATCGTCAGGTCGTCTCCGAGCTTGAGACGCTTGCGCTCCCCATCGGCGACCTTTTCGTTGTGGTAGCGGTCATGGACCCACATCTGTTCGAACTCTTTTGTGTACCACCCCGCGATCTTGGGGTGGTTGAGCACCGTGACGATGTTCGCGTTGTACCCACCCGTTCCCGAATCGGAGAGATTGGTACTGCCCGTCCATACGCTGAGCTGATCTGCGATGATGAACTTGTGGTGCATGATGTCGCCTTGAAACTCGAGGGCCTCTCGGCTGGCGTGCACGCCGACGAGACACTTATCGCCGAGGTCGTAGCCTAGACACTGGGCAGGTCCCAAGAACCCTGCCGGAGACTCGCAGCGTGCGGTGCGCGGGTCGTAGGGCTTGCGTTTGGCGGCGGTGCGCTTGTCGGACTTGTAGTCGTCGCGAACGGCGTCGCCGAGCTCGGCTTCGAGCTTGGGGGTAGAGGTGTAATAGTTGTGGTTCTTGATGTCTTTGTCGACGACGACCCGAACGCGCACCCCGCGGTCACGGGCGGCGAGGATCGCTCGGTAGATCTTGCTCTGGTTTCGCAGACCATAAATCGCGATATCGAGGGACTCCTCGGCGGACTCGATCAGGTTCAGGGCTGCTTTGCAGTGCGCGGTGGTGCACTGGTCGAGCGGCGCTGTAAAGCCCTCGGGATCGTTGAAGTAGAACTCGAGGGGCCCCGAAGTCGCGACGGTGGGAGCGAGGAGGGCGAGGGTGGTCAACACAAAGCGCATGCGAAACTCCGAGCGATCGTTCGTAGAACCCCGGCCGGGCCTACAGCGTCCATAGCCTATCGGATCCGCACTTCGATCGCGCGCTGGCTTCGTGATGGCGCCTCGATCGTGTCGCAGGGCACCGTCCCGCCAGAGCTGGTTGCCCGGTGGGTTGCGCGTCCATACCCTGCGCGCACGGAGGCCTCGTGTTCGATCCGACCCGCGCCCTGCTCGAGTGGTACGACCGCCATCAACGGACCCTTCCCTGGCGAACCGACCCGACCCCCTACCACGTGCTCCTGAGCGAGTTCATGCTCCAGCAGACCCGCGTAGAGACCGTGATCCCCTACTTCGAACGCTTTATCGCCCGGTGGCCCACCCTGTCCGATCTGGCGGGTGCGAGCTCCGAGGACGTCATGGAGGCCTGGGCGGGGCTGGGCTACTATCGCCGAGCCCGCAACCTGCACGCAGCGGCCAAGATGGCCGTCGCACAAGGAGGGCTCAGGGCGGATCCTGAGGCGATCCGAGCCCTCCCGGGGGTCGGGGCCTATACGGCAGGTGCGATCGCCTCCATCGCCTTCGGGCTGCCGGAGCCCGCGGTCGACGGAAACGTCGACCGGGTCATCAGCCGCCTCTCCGCCCTGCGGGAGGACCCGACCAAGGCCAAGGGAAAGCGGTTGATTCGAGAGAAGGTGATGGAGCTCCAGCCTGCGGAGCGAGCCGGTGACTTCAACCAGGCCCTCATGGAGCTTGGGGCCACCCTGTGCAGCCCGCGGAGCCCGAGCTGCCTGGTCTGCCCCTGGTCCGAAGGGTGCGAGGCCCGCGCGCTCGGCATCGCCGAGTCCCTCCCCAACAAGCCGAAGAAGAAGCAGCCTGTACCCGAGCGTGGGGTCTCGGGCCTGCTCTGGACGGGCCAGGGGTGGCTCATGGGCAGGCGGCCGCCGGACATGCGCCTCGGGGGGCTCTGGGAGCCTCCTTCAGGCTTGATCCTGGCGGGGGAGTCGTCCTCGGACGCGGTGATCCGCGTGATGCGGGATCATGCGGGGGTCGAGGTCGAGGTGGTGCGGAGCCTCGGTGAGGTCCTGCACGTCTTTACCCATCGCCGCCTGACCCGAGAGGTCTTTGAGGTCAGGCCGCGCGGCGTCATGGAGCCTTGCGCGAGCGCGTCCTACGATGCCATCGAGACGGTGCCCTTGGGTGATTCTCGGGGGATGTCCAAGCTCGCTCGAAAGACCTTGGCGCTGGGAGGGGCCCTCACCCAGGAGCCTTGACCGCGCGCGGAGGTGCCCGGGCAGCGCTACGCGATGAGGAAGAGCCGCCTCGCGCCCCTTCCGAGGGTCGGATAGGCCCCTCCGTGCCTCTCGCCTCGCCTCGCCTCGCCTAGGAGTAGCCCATGCCCACCGTCGCAGGCATCATCGTCGGTAACGAGATCCTCAGTGGGAAGTTCGCCGACCAGAACGGGCCCCACCTGATCGAGCGCACGCGGGCGCTGGGAGCCGACCTGATGCGTCTGGTTACGGTGCCGGATGTGCGGCAGGTCATCGCCGAAGAGGTCGCTCGGTGCGCCGAGCGCTTCGATCAGGTGATCACCTCTGGCGGGGTCGGGCCGACCCACGACGACGTCACCCTCGAGAGCGTCGCGATGGCCTTCGGCACCAAGGTCGCCCGCCATCCCGAGCTCGAGCAACTCCTCGAGCGCTACGGGCTCACAAACCCTCACGCCATGCGCATGGCAGAGGTCCCGGAAGGCTCGATCCTTCATCGAGGTTCGGGCACGAGCTTTCCGGTCGTGCAGTTTCAGAACGTCTGGATCCTCCCAGGGGTGCCCAAGCTCTTCCAACAGAAGCTCCTCGCGGTCGAGCCTTCTCTCAGCGGCGAGTCCATGCAGACCCGGCGCCTCTACACCGACGAGCACGAGACCGAGATCGCGGCCCGTCTCCAGCGCGTCCAGCTCGCCCATCCTTCGGTTGAGGTCGGCTCCTATCCCCGCTTCTCCGAGGGTCCTCCCCACGTGATCGTCACCCTGGAGTCCCGCGACACCCCGTCGCTCGACGCGGCCTTCCAGACCCTGCAGAAGGCGCTACGCCTGATCGCGCCTCCCGTCGAATGACCAGGGACCTCAACCCGTCACGTCGTGTCGAAGGCCCTTGCGCCCTCGCGTCAGACTGTCCAGACTAAAGCAAGCGCTAACCAACGACCGGATCTCCATGAGACACGCCGTACACGTGACCGCCAACTTCTTTGGCACGGTCGTCGAACACACCGTGGCAGAGCAAGGGCAGTCTGTGGTTCTCGACGGCCGCTCCTCCATCGCCTTGCCGTTGCCGCCTGAGGTCCCCTTTATCGCACGGATCCACTGGAGGGGCCCGGCGACCGTACTGATCGAGGAAGCCGACGGCACGAGCCACTTGCTCGAGCGCGAGGGCCGGGTTCGGCTCGATCTGGATCCCATCGAGATCGAGTTTCGGCTCGATCCCAGGTATCCTCTGCTGAGGCTCCCGCAGACCCGCGCCTTCATGGCGGCGCTCCAGGGCTTCGTGCTGCTCACGGTGCCGGTCTTGGTCTTGGGCCTGCTCCCTGCCCAGCTCGGCGCAGTGAACACGGCCTGGTGCGCGTCGTGGGTGGGCGACGCGCTCCCGCCCGAGCACATCCCCTTGGTCCGCGACGTCATGAAGGCGTGCCACCCGCCCCAGCAGTCCCATACGCAAGGCGACGCCATCCCGCAGGACCGCATGGCCGAGTACCTCGAGCGCATCCTTCGCAACCAGATCGACAAAGATGAGGGTACTCGGCGGCTCGAGCGAGGGGATCGCCAGCATGGGGAGCGCAAGGTAGACGACTTCTACATGCCAGCAGGTGACGACGGGCCCAAGTCCCGCATGGGCGGCGCTTCCGAGACCGCCCTGCGCCCGGAGCGCCACCCCGGCCGAACCAAAAAAGAAGAGCCCCCCCCCGAAGACCAGCCCCCCGAGCCCGAGGTCCTCGCCGTCGACCAGGGCACCCCCATCGAGCGTGTCGAGCCGGAGCCCACCATCGTCCCGGTCCCCGACGACCCCCCCCCCGACGAGACCCTGCCCGAGGTCGACCGCACCCAAGAGGAGCGCGCCGAAGATCGCGAAGGGTGGGGGATCCGCGACTGGTACGACCAAGCCCAACTCGACGAGGACCAAGAGCGCATCAAGGTCATGACCGATCTGGCGAAGCGTATGCTCAAGATCGACCCCGACGATCCGAACGCGCTGAGCTTGCTCGCCTTTTATCAGTACCTCAACGAGGACCACAAGGGCGCGATCAAGACCTATGATCGGCTGATCGAGCTCTTTCCGAACAGCGCGGCCGCCTACAACAACAAGGCTCTCGCCTACAAGCGGCTCGGTCAGTACCAAGAAGAAGAGAACCTCTATCACCTCGCGCTGCAGATCCAGCCTGACGACTACACCGCCCTGAACAACCTCGCGGTCAACCTCGCTCACCAAAAGCGCCACGACGAGGCCCTGCAGATCATGGAAGACCTCGAGCGCCGCAAGCCCAACGAGGCCTACGCCAACCTCCATCGGGCCAAGATCTTCGCTGAGATGGGCGACGACGAGCGGGCCCTTCATTACCTCGAGCTTTCACTCAAGGGGATGGCGGAGCTGGGCACCATGCATAGTATCGAGTTTCGACAAGACATTCGGGTCGACCCCTCCTTCGACGAGCTTCGAAAGACCCGGCGGTTCAAGCAATTGCTGTGGCAATATTATGGTGATGACTCGCCTCTACCCACAGACTGAGCGGCGAACGACCGCCCGAGCTCCCCGCGCCCATCCGGGAACCGCGGGGTCCCGTTCGATGTCCCACCTGGCAGGAGGTGGGCGTTGAGGCTTCACGTCAGCATCGCTATTGGTGAGAACGTCGTCCAAGACGAGGTCCTCGACGTCGTCGACGGGCTGCGGATCGGCGAGCACGACGACGCGGCGGTGTGCTTTCCCGGCGCTGACCTCATCGCCTCCAGACACGGGGCTGGGCTGCGGATCGGTGGGCACCGCTTGATCGAAGGCGAGACCCTCAGGCTGCACTACGGCGAGATCCGGGTCACCCTCGATCTGATGAGCCCGGATCCCTCCAAGACTCCGCGGACGATCCCCTTCGATGTCGCGATGCCGATCCTGCTGGCGGGGGTGGTGCTGCTCATGCTCACAAGTCAGGTGGCGCAGCAAGTCTTGATCCAGAAGGCCGACACCTCCTCTCAGGTGGCCCGCGCGGTCGAGGCGCTCCTCCTGCCCCCTGAGGTGCGGGTGCTCGGGCCGCCTCAAGCCTTTGTGCCACGCGATATCAACCGCCTTCCCCAGACGACCTCGGTGCGCTACATCGACGATGCACAGCGGGGCGGTCAGGCGCGTTAACCACGCCTCCGTAGCGGGCGTCTCCCCGCTGGAGGTTCGATGACATCGCGCCGAACTGCGATCTACGCTGGCTCTTTCGACCCGATCACCGTCGGCCACCTCGACGTGATCCAGCGTGGCGCCAAGCTCTACGACCGGCTCATCGTCGCGGTGGGGCTCAACCCCGCCAAGCGCTACTGGTTCGATCTGAACGACCGGCTGGCTCTGGTCAAGGCGGTAACGACCGATCTGCCACACGTCGAGGTGGTGCCCTTTCACGGCCTCCTGGTCGAGGCGGCCCGCGAGCATGGCGCCGAGGTCATCTTGCGCGGCCTTCGAGCCCTCTCCGACTTCGACAGCGAGTTCAGATACGGCCTCGCCAACCGCGATCTCTCGGACCTCGAGACCCTCTTCATGCTGACCGACCCTGAGCACCTCTTTGTGTCGAGTTCGATCGTCAAAGAGATCGCGACCAACGGCGGCGATGTCTCGCGCTACGTGCCCGGCCCGGTGGTCGACGCGATCCGAGCCCGACTCCAGGGTCGCGAGGATTGATCTGAAAGCCTCGTCGCGCTCGCGACAAGGACCAGTCGAGGCCGCTCTGGCGGCGCACGGAGAAGACGCATGTGTGGAATTGTAGGATATATAGGCTCAGACCTCGCTTGCGAGCGTCTCATCGAAGGGCTGCGTCGGCTGGAGTATCGGGGCTATGACTCCGCGGGCGTCGCCCTTATCGATCCTCAGGGCGACCTGTGGGCGAGGAAGCGAGTCGGGCGGGTTGCCGAGCTGGACGACGCGGTCTTCGATGCCCCCGAGGCCCAGATCGGCATCGCCCACACCCGGTGGGCGACCCACGGCGGCATCACCGAACCGAACGCGCACCCTCACCTCGACGCGACCCGACAGATCGCGGTGGTTCACAACGGCATCATCGAGAACATGCACGCCTTGCGTCAGCAGCTTGAGAGCGAGGGGGTCCACTTCCGCTCCGAGACCGACACCGAGGTCCTCCCACACCTCATCCGAAAGTTCTACAGGGGAGATCCCGTGGCCGCCGTACGCGCCACCCTGCGGCTCGTCCGCGGCACCTATGGGATCGCGGTCCTCTTCGCCGATCACCCGGATCGCATCGTGGCGGCCCGACTTGGCTCCCCGCTCGTCGTCGGGCTCGGCGAAGGCGAGACGGTGCTAGCCAGCGACCCTCAGGCGATCATCGAGCTGACGCGCCGGGTGGTCTACCTCGACGACCGCGAGATCGCCGTGATCAGCCGTGACGGCGTCAAGGTGGAGCGCCTCGACGGGAGGACCCGCGACGCCGACATCACCCTGATCGACGACGAGGCATACGGTGTCGCCGATCTCCAGGGTTTTCCACACTTCATGCTCAAGGAGATCCACGAGCAGCCCGAGAGCATTCAGCGGTGTCTGCGCGGCCGCATCCAAGGCGAAGAAGGCAACGCCAAGCTGGGGGGCTTCCAGATGGATCCCCGCGCATTGGTCCGGATCGAGCGGGTCATCGCCCTGGGATGCGGGACGAGCTACCACGCGGGCATGGTCGGCGCGATGGCCCTCGAGTCCCTGGCCAGGGTGCCCGCGCGCGCCGAGGTCGCCTCCGAGTTTCGTTATCGCAACCCGATCATCCCCCGCGACGCACTCTTTCTGGCCGTGAGCCAGTCCGGCGAGACCATGGACACCCTCGGCGCGGTCCAGGAGGTGCTCGTGAAGGGCGGCCACGTGGCCGGGGTGGTCAACGTCGTCGGAAGCACCATCGCGCGCACCACCGGCAAGGGGGTCTATGTCCACTCGGGACCCGAGATCGCGGTCGCCTCGACGAAGGCGTTCACCTCGCAGGTGACGGCCCTGATGGTCTTCACCCTCATGGTCGCCCGCACCCGCAACCTCTCGCTGGACGCGGGCCGACAGATGGCGCGCGCCCTCGAAGAGTTGCCGGCGAAGGTCCATGCCTACCTGCGCGACCCCGGCCCCATCCAGGTGGCGGTCGAGGCGGTCACCGAGGCCCCATACGTGCTCTTCCTCGGCCGGGGCTTCTCGTACCCCGTCGCGCTCGAAGGGGCGCTAAAGCTCAAAGAGATCGCCTACATCCCCTGCGAGGCCTACCCTTCGGGCGAGATGAAGCACGGGCCCATCGCCATGATCGACCAAGGCGCCCCCGTGCTCTTCCTCGCGCCCGCCGATCAGCACCGCGACAAGAACATCTCGAACCTCAAGGAAGTCCAGGCTCGCGGCGCGCGCCTGATCGTGGTGCACACCGAGGGCGACGACGAGCTCGCTGAGCTCGCCGACCTCTCCATCCCGGTCCCCGCGGTCCCCGACTACCTCAGCCCCCTGATCACTGTGCTTCCTCTACAGCTCTTGGCCTACCATGCGGGGCTGGCCCTGGGCCGCGACGTCGACAAGCCACGCAACCTCGCCAAGAGCGTGACGGTCGAGTAGCGTCCGCCGTGTCAGCGGATCGCGAAAGCTCTGTGGGGGAGCGGGCCTGGGGGAGTGGCCGTGCTATACGACGGTGCCCTCCAGGAGGCGTGCATGGGTATCGAGGTCCGCCCGATCAGCTTTCCCAAAGACACCATCGCCTTCTGCAAGGTCTGGTGGACGATCTACCGAGACGATCCACACTGGGTGCCCCCGCTCCTCGCAGAGCGTAAGGCCTTCTTTCATCCAACGAAGAACCCTTACTATAAGCAGGCCGAGGTCCAGGCCTTCATCGCGTACCGCGACGGCAAGGCCGTCGGCACCATCGGCGCCTGCGTCGACCGCAAGGTCCTCGAGCACTACCCGGGGGCGGCGACCTTCGGCTTCTTCGAGTTCGTACACGACGAGGCGGTCGCCAAGGCCCTGCTCGACGCCGCAGGCGGCTGGGCCCGCGACCGGGGCGCCAACCGCCTGATGGGCCCGTTCAACTGGAGCTCGAACCATGAGTTCGGCCTGCTGGTCGACGGCTTTCAGACCGATCCCTGCATCGCCAACCCGCACAATCGCGACTACTATCCCGCGGTCTACGCCGCGCTCGGTCTGCTTCCCGCGATGACCTGGTACGCCTACTGGATGGACTACGGCCCCCAGCCTCCCCGCATCGCCCGGATCGCCGATCGTCTGCTCGAACGCCGACCCGAGATCAAGCTCCGCTCGGTGCGCCTCGACCGCTGGGACGAAGAGATGGCGATCCTCAAAGAGATCTACAACGACGCCTGGCGGGACAACTGGGGTCATGTCGCGATCGAGATGGAGGAGTTCGACTACCTCGCCAAGAGCTTCAAGCCGCTGGTCGCGACCGACCTGTGCTACGTGGTCGAGGTCCACGGTGAGCCCGCCGCGGTGGGGGTCACCTTCCCCGACTACAACCAGATCGCCAAGAAGATGAACGGGCGCGTGCTCCCTTTCGGCTGGGCGCACTGGGTCTTCGGCAAGAAGAAGGTGAATAAGCTCAGGGTGTTCATCCTCGGCGTCAAGAAGGATTTTCAGCATCTCCCGCTGGGCGCGCCCATGTATGCTCAGACCTGGAAGGCGGGGCGAGCCCGCAAGGTCATCGGCGCCGAGGCGAGCCTGATCTTGCACAGCAACGTCGGCATGCGCGGCGCGCTCGAGAAGATGGGGGCGTACATCTACAAGACGTACCGCGCCTTTGAGCTCCCCCTCACCGAAGAGGCCCCGCCGATCACTCACGATGTGGGCGAGATCGTACCGGCCAAGCCTATCGGTGCCACTCTCGTGTTGGACTGAGCGCGCCATGATCCGAACAACGCTGCTCTCGGTCGTGCTCCTTGGAGCAGGCTGCTTCGTCGACGCAGCCAAGGTGCCGAGCCATCAGGCTTTCTCGGGCCCCGAAGCGCAGAAGGTCCGGCCGGTGAGCTTCGCGGTGGTCGGATCGACCCGGTCGCTCGCCTACGGGGCCAAGGCCGAGCCGAAGGCACCGAGGCAGCTCATCGAAGACGTGCGCACCCAGGTCTCGGTCCGAGGGATCGACGCCGTGATCCTCACGGGGGGCTTCGTCCGGCGCTCTACGGCCGACGAGTGGAGCCGCTTTGGCAAGCGGTGGTCCGATCTGCTGGCGAGCGAGCGCCCCAGCGACAACAAGGCCCGCGTGCCGGTGCTC
The DNA here is from genome assembly GCA_007693595.1 of Deltaproteobacteria bacterium. Lineage (GTDB taxonomy): Bacteria > Myxococcota_A > UBA796 > UBA796 > REDI01. The sequence continues at coordinate 20,896 of REDI01000028.1, forward strand.
GCGCTCCCAGGGGCGTCTGAGCGCCTCGGCGACAAGAGACTGGTCGGCTTTGGTGCAGCCTTTCCCGGCGCAACCCAAGACATCGGACTCGACCGGGTCGCGTCTTGGGGCGCGACCGATCTGAGCGTCGACGGCACCACTTGGCGCCTGCTCTTCGCCGACACCCACCGCAGGGCGCTTGGGAGCCGCTGGCAGGAGCAGCTCTTCTGGCTGCCCAAGGCGGTGAGCGAGGGCAGCTATGACCGCCTGCTCGTCTTCATGCCCGAGCCCCGGATCACGTTGGCCAAGGGCGCCACCATGAACCGCGACGGCGCCGCGGTAGAGCTCATCGAGATCATCGAGGAGTACGCCGGGCTCGACAAGCTCACCGCCGTGATCTCAGGCGGCCCCTCCACCAACGAGCTCTACCTTCCTACGGGTAGCTTCGGGGAGGCCTACCTGGTCGCGGGCAACGCGGGGCTCTCGGGGCCGACCCTGCTCCGCGCGGGGCCCGCCGATGACGCGGGCTTCAAGGATCTCGGACTGGAGCCCGGCTTCGACCTCGCGCTGATGCGTGAACTCGACCTCCTCGCCGACGCCGAGCAGGTCCCCCAGTCCATCGTCGACAAGGCCCGCGCTCGAGGATCCTGGGAGACCTACACCCCGCGATACGACGGCGACGCCTTCCCGGTTCAAGGCTGGTGGATAGTGACCCTCCACGGCCAAGCCCTCACCTTGACCTATCGGGCGCGCCGCGCCGATGGTACCTTCCACGATGTGCACACCCTCGGTCGAGGGGGACGCGGTGGCTGGAAAGCGATCTCAGAGTAGATAATGCGTGCCCTAATCTTCAGTTTCCTCATGCTGCTCGGAGCCTGCGATCCCGAAAATGACGGGGATCCCGACGACTCCGACCCCAGCGGTCCGCACGAGCGCCCCGTCGAGAGCGACACGATCCGGGGCTGCGCTGAGACCTATATCGTGACCGATGGCCCCGAGATCCCTCAGGTAGGCCTGTCGTGGAACCTGGTCATGCGCTGCATCTACGAAGACGAGACGCAGAGCACCCTGGGTGGCCCCATGATCGTCAGCGCTCAGCCTCACCACGCCGTCCAGATCCAAGACAACAAGGTCACCTTCCTCGAGGCGGGTGAGCTCACCCTTCGGATGCAGGTCGGAGCTTACCGAGAGCGCATGGACGTCCTCGTCCTGGAGTGATCTCACGCCGCGTCGCGTTAGGTCTGGAGCATGCCGACCCTCTCCGAGCGTCTCTCTGGCTCTGGCCGCGCAGGAACGCGCGCTGTGCTCGGGCCGACCAATACGGGCAAGACCCATCTCGCGCTCGAGCGTATGCTCCTGCATCGAACGGGCATGATCGGCCTTCCACTCCGGCTGCTCGCCCGCGAGGTGTACGAGCGGCTGGTCGCCAGGGCCGGGGAGGGGGCGGTGGCCCTCATCACCGGCGAAGAGAAGATCAAGCCTTCGACCGCACGATATTACGTGTGCACCGTCGAGGCGATGCCGATGGACCGGGCGGTGCACTTCCTGGCGGTCGACGAGGTCCAGCTCGCGGCCCATCGAACCCGTGGCCACGTCTTCACCGATCGCCTGCTGCACGCTCGGGGCGTCGACGAGACCCTCTTTTTAGGCTCGGACACCATCGCCCCCGCCCTGGAGCAGCTCCTCCCCGGCGTTCAGATCAGCGCGCAGCCCCGGCTGAGCGAGCTGCGACACCGCGGGCACGTCAAGCTCAGGGCGGTGCCCAAGCGGTCCGCGGTGGTGGCCTTCTCGGCCGAGCAGGTCTACGCCCACGCCGAGCGGCTCCGCGCGCGCCACGGTGGCTGCGCCCTGGTCCTGGGGGCCCTCTCTCCGCGCACTCGCAACGCCCAGGTCGAGCTGTATCAGTCCGGTGCCGTCGATCACCTGGTGGCGACCGACGCCATCGGCATGGGGCTCAACATGGACATCACCCACGTCGCCTTCGCGGATCGGAGCAAGTTCGACGGCCGAAACCACCGCCCCTTGGGCGACGCGGAGCTCGCTCAGATCGCGGGTCGCGCAGGTCGCCACACGCGCGAGGGCACCTTCGGCACGACCGGAGGCTGTCCTCCTCTTCGTCCCGAGACGATCGAGGCCCTCGAAGCGCACCGCTTCCCCCCCATCCCCCGCCTTTGGTGGCGCAACCCTCAGCTGGACTTCTCGAGCCCCGAAGCGTTACTCGCCTCTCTCGAGGCCAGGGCCCCTCACCGGATGCTCCGTCGCATGGCTGACGCCGAAGACCACCGCACCCTCACCGCGCTGCTCGACCTCGCGGAGGTGCGGGCCCGGCTGGGCTCCGAGGCCGACCTGCGGCTGCTCTGGGAGGTCGCGCAGATCCCGGACTACCGAAAGACGCTCACGAGCCAGCACGCCGAGCTCCTGGCCGAGGTCTACGCGCTGCTAACCGATGAAGGAGCCCTTTCGTATTCATGGATCGCAGAGCGTCTGGATCGCCTGGATCGCAATCAAGGGGACCTCGACGCCCTCATGACCCGGATCGCCTATGTCCGGACTTGGGCCTACGTGAGCCACCGAGCGGACTGGAACGAAGATCCCTCCGGCGCTCAGCAACAGGCCCACGCGATCGAAGACCGCCTCTCGGACGCCCTTCACGACAAGCTCACCGCCCGCTTCGTCGACCACGCCATCGCCGTATCCGTGCCAGGTCTCACGCTCCCTCGTGCCGAGGTGCTGGAGGATGGGGGGATCCACGTCGCGGGGGTGGAGCGCGGGCGCTTGGCGGGCCTGGAGCTCGTCAAGGCAGGGGAGGGGAGCGCCGCTGAGCCGGTGCGACGGGCCGCTATCGACGCGCTCCGCGACCGGGTTCGCGCGCTCTGCGACGACGACGACGAGGCCTTCGCCATCACTCGGACCGGGGAGCTGCGCTGGCGCGACACGCCGGTCGCGACGTTGCAGCCCGGGGACGTGCTGGCCCGGCCCCGGATCCGGCTGCGCCACTTCCCCGAGCTCGACTCCCTGTCGGTCGCGGCGGTCGGAGACCGTCTGCGCCGGCTCACGGAGGCGAAGGTCGGAACCTTGATCGGGAGCCTCTGGCGGCGACCCGGACGCCAGCTCCCGCCCCTCGGCCTCGACGTGCTGCTGGCGCTTGAGCGCGGCCTGGGTACCGCCGAGATCGACGAGGTCACACACGCTCTCGAAGCGCTCGACCGAGGCGACCGAAACCGGCTCGCCCGCCTCGATGTGCGCATCGGCTGCCGCGTCCTCTATCTGCCAGGCGCCCTCAAGCCCGCAGCCCGAGCTCTTCGGGCCACCCTCTGGCGTGTCCACCACGGCGAGGCCCCTGCCCTACCTGCCGACGGTGCGACCTGCGTCGAGGTTCAGGGCCCATCGAACTTCTACCTCTCCATCGGCTTTCCGACGTCGGGGGGGTACGCGGTACGGGCCGACGTGCTCGAGAGAGTCTACGCCCTGGCCCGCCGGCTGGGGCGCGCTGGCCCCTTTGGGCTCCCCCCCGAGGTCCCGAGCTGGCTGGGGAGCGATCGCGAGATCGCAGGGCGAGTGCTCGACGGACTTGGTTATCAGAGGGTCGATCTGTCCCCCGAGCCCCGATTCGTACCCCCACCGCCTCGGCGCGACCGTCCGTCGCGCTCCCCGAGGAGACGATGAGCCCAGAGACAACCACCCTCGACCACGACCGAAGGGTCTCGGCGCTGCGCGCGCTCCAGGCCGCAGCCCCCTTCGTGCGTCGACGCCTCCAGCCCCCGGCCCTCGAGATCCTCTCTCCGACCTGCACGCTGCGCTACAGCGACCGTGCCCGAGGCCGTCCGCTCCCGCTGGCCGACATCTACCGGCCCGCCCAGCCCCAGGGAGCCCCCACCGCCATCCTCGTTCATGGGGGGGGCTTTCTTGGGGGGCGGCGCGACATGTCTTCGGTCGCCGTGCTCGCGACCGATTTGGTTCGACGCGGCTTTCTGGTAGCCTCGATCGACTATTGCCTGGCGCGTCCCTTCGGCCCCGGCCTGGCCGAGCAGGTCGAAGACGTGCGTCTCGCCCTGCGCTGGTGGATGGACGAAGCCAAGAACCAAGGGGGTGATCCCGCTCGGACCGCGCTGGTGGGGCTCTCGGCGGGCGGCGCCCTGGCCCTGCTCGCCCACGAGGAGGGCACCTTCGAACGCTTCGTGGGGATCTATGGGGCCTACGACTTCAGGCTTCTCCCCGCCAGGTGGGCGACGGTCAGCCTGTTGACCCGCAGGGCACGGCGCACCGAGCACCTGCGCCACTCCCCCTTGCTCCGAGGAGACTTTGCGCAACCGGCCCTGCTGGTTCACGGAGTCGACGATCCCCTCGCTCCCAAGGAGCACACGCTGCGCCTGGCGGAGCTGCGTCGCCAGGCTGGGCTGCCCACCCAGACCGTGCTGCTCCCCGGTGCAGTGCACGGCTACCTCCAAGACGGCGCGGCACATCCCCACAGCATCGCCACGTTCGAGGCGATAGGATCCTTCCTCGATCCACTCCTGCGTGCTCCGGAGCCGACCTGACCATGCTCCCCCTGCTGCTCGCCGTCGCGCTCGCCACCCCTGCGGGGTCCGAGGCCGAGGTCCCCGTCAACGTGCTGGTGATCACGGTCGATGCCCTCCGCCCGGATCGGATGGCCCTCTACGGCTACGACCGGCCTACCACCCCCTACCTCGACCAGATCGCCGACGAGCTCTTCCTCTTCGATCGAGCCTTCGCGACGGGGGCGTGGACAAGCCCAGGAATCGCCTCGATCTTCACGGGCCTGCATCCCCCCGCCCACGGACAGGGGAGCCGCTACGACTACATCGACGAGCGTCTGTATACTCCCCTCGATGCGCTTCGGCGGAGCGGTCGCGTCGCCATCGCGCGGTCCGTCGAGGATCCCACGATCCGTGGCCTGGGCTTCACCAAGGCTTACCTACCGCTCCTAGACGACAGCTCCAAGGTGATCGAGTGGCTCATCACCCAGCCTGAGGGGTGGGTGATGTGGATGCACCTCAAGCCGACGCATCTGCCTTACGATCCGAGCCCCTTCCACGAGCGCCGCTTTGGGGGGCACAAGCTCGACACACCTTCCATTCGAGCGATCCGCAAGCACGGCACCGTCTACCCCGAAGACTACGGCCTGCCCTGGGACCCTCCCGTCATCGCCTCCTTCACCCTCGAGGAGCAGAAGGTGGTGAGAGATCTCTACGATGGCACCGTCGCGGACGCCGACGCAGAGCTCGGCCGGATCATCGAGCGGCTGCGCCAGAGCGGCCACCTCGGTCGGACCCTCCTCGTGATCTCTGCAGACCACGGCGAGGAGCTCTTCGAGCACGGCTGGGTCGGGCACGCCTCGACCGGCTATCGCGGAAAGGTCTACGACGAGCTGATCCGCGTGCCCTTGCTCGTGCGCATGCCCGACGGCTCGCTGAGCGGGCGGACCGACGCCTTGGTCTCGCACATCGACGTCATGCCCACCGTCTTCGAGGCCCTGAGCCTCGATCAGGCTGAGGTCGACGGGGGGATGCAGGGCGTCTCCCTGCTGCCCCTGATGCGCGGTGACGTACAGGGGGTCCACGATCGTGTCTTCGCTCGAACGACCTTCAAGGGCTGGACCTGCCCCTTCGAGGAGTCGCGCGACGGGGCGACCGCCGTTCGGACCAACTTCCGCAAGCTGATCCGGCTCCGGCGCGGTGATCAGATCACCCACGAAGCCTACGACCTCGCCACCGATCCCGCAGAGCAGAACGACCTCTTCGAGAAGGATCGGGATCGCTTCGCAGACCTCGTGGAGGCCCTGGAGCGCTACGACCGCGAGAACACCGATCATGCGGCGCAGCTCATGTTCACCGTGGCCGAACGTCGGATCGAGGAGCTCCAACGGGCTGCCCGCGATCAAGACGCGGTCGCGGCGGCGCGGATCTGGACAGCCTGGGTCGAGCTGGAGCGTACCTACGCCAATGAGTGGGTGGTGGCCATGGAACAGCCCCGGTTCGCCGGGCGGTGGGCGCGACTCCGGCGCACAGCCGAGCGGCTCCGAGAGCGAGCATCGCAGTGAGGGAGTCGACCCGGCGCGGCCTCGGCCACACCTTGGGGAGCTGGCTGCCGGTGGTGGGAGCCTTCCTCCTGATCCTCACCACCATCCCTTTCGGGACGTTGATCGCACATAGCCTGTACCGCCTACAGCCCGATCCCGTCACCGAGCGGGTCGACCTGCCTCGGGCCGCGGTCGAGATCGCCGAGCTCCCGACCGGGCGAGTGGTCCGCTACGAGGATGGCCGGATCGGCTTGTTCGAGGGTCCCGAGTCCTGGGTCGTGCCCCAACTGCCCGCCCCCTGCGAAGAGCTCGGTCACTGGCGCGCCTATGATGCCGTCCTCTGCCCGATGCGTTGCGAGGGCGCAGCGATCCTCCGCGTCGAAGGCCAGGGCAAGATCGACATCACCTTGCTCGAGCCCGGCGGCGAGGCGGTCTCGGGGCTGGTGGCCGCCACCGAGACCTTCGTCGGCACCGAGGACGGGCGGGTCCTCGTCTTCGAGGGCGAAGAGATCGTGCACAGCCTCGAGATCGGCTCGGAGCCCGTGGTGCGGATCCGCTATTTTTCCGGCTTTCTCGCGGCTCTGCTCGGCGAGCAGGTCGTCTTCTTTCTCCCCGATCCCGACCGAGGCTTCCGCGAGACCGCTCGCCTCGAGCTCGGGGGGCGGGCGCTGGACCTCGATCGGGCCGTCGACGAGCGCTTCTTCATGTTGACCCCCGATCGGCTCTTCCTATTGGACGTACAGGACCCGGAGGCACCTCGGATCCTCTCGACCCTCGAAACACCGCACGAGCTGCGGCGCATCAAGATGCTGGCGCCTTCGGTGGGGGTGGGGACTCATCCGGAGCACCCCGCCCAGATCCTGCGCGATACCGGCGTGGGTCCGCTGTGGTGGAGGGCGGCTCGGGGTGAGCTTGCCGCCTCGGCCCACTGCGCGGGGAGCTGGGGGGCGCTGGTGTGTGTCGGCTCAGACGCCTCAGAGATCCGGTCCTTTGATCCCTTTGCCTCTCGAAACCTCGTGATCTTCGGCGTGGCGGGACTCTCGGGGCTCGCGGGCGTGGTCTTGGTGGGAGCCTTCCTCTATCGCCCGCCGGAGCGCTGGATCGTGCGGTTGGTTTGGGTCGGCCTGTGCCTGATCGTGCTGGGGAGCCTGCTCGCTGGAACCCTACAGACTCCCATCGAGGCCCTGCACATCTTAGAGTATGGCCTGCTCGGCGCGCTGTTGTACCGGGCCGTGACCCGCGAGTTGGGCTCCGGTCCTGCCGCCGCGGTGCTCGCGGCGAGCGTGGCCTTCGCGCTCGCGCTCCTCGATGAGGGCCTCCAGTGGTTCTACCCAGGGCGCACGGGCACCTTCGACGATGTCCTCCTCGACGGACAGGCCGCGGCGGTCGGGGTGGCTCTGGGCTGGCTCGGACTGCGCGTAGGCTACGGCGAGCCAAGAGTGCCTTGGGGGTGGCCCCTCCTCGCGGTCGCCCTCCTCATTCCACCGAGCCTCGGGCTGGTCCACGCGAGCGCGGGCTTCGGACACCTGCATCGGCACCAGGAGCTGCGCTGGACCAGCGCCTATCGAACCGAAGACCTCGCCTCGCGCGATGGAAGCGATGAGGCCATCGAGGCCATCGAGGCCGCCGTGGCGATGGATGCGGCCCACTACCTGCGCACCTACGGCAAGGACCCGTACCTCCACGAGCTGAGGGTCCGGCTCTACCGAAGGGATCAACGTCTGCTGCGCGGTGATCCCGAGGTCGCGTGCGCAGAGCAGCGCATCTTGGACCACGCCTTCTCACAGACCCTCGCCGACACGAGCTTCGCGTGGGGCGAGGCGGAGCGAGAGCGGTGCAGGGAGCTCGAGACGGGTCCGTATCACTCTCCGGTGGGCGAGGGCCGGGTGACGGCGCTCAGCCCCCTGGCCGCGTGGAGCTTGGCGCTCGCGCTCTCCTTGGGGCTGGCCGGGCTCGGCGTATGGGTGCTCCGGCGCTCGGAGAGCTCTCGGGCTTCCGTACGCTGACGCATGGCTGACACGTTCACGAAAGTTTTCTGCGTTGAGCCGAGGCCGGAGGTTCCGTCGAATGACACTGGCGGCGGAAACGTCTACACTCCGTAGATAGCCACACCGTCTATGGATCGAATATGATCGACTTTTCTCGTGCACTCTATTCGCACTGCGATCACTCCCGAGGTCGAGCACCTCACGTCGATGTTGCCTTGGACCTGCTGATGGAGCGGCTCATGGGCGCGGCGGCGGAGCCCACCCGCATCGCGACCTTTCTCCAAGGTGCGACGGTTGACCTCCCCGAAGATCACGAGTTCCGTCTTCATGTCTGGTGCCACCTCCCTCGCGCCCATCCACGCTTCCCGACGGCGGATCGCGGCCTGTTCTGTCTGGTCCGCTCGGTCGACGAGCGAGGGCTGCTCGGGACGAGCTTCGGGGGAGCCGGCTGGCTCGGCACCCCTTTGCAGCCCCACACCCGCCCCCAGACGGGGGACTGGATCGACGCGATGGTGACGGCCCAGGGCTATGAAGAGCTGCCTGATGCCGAGTGGCTGGAGCCATGCGGGGGACCGTTCGTCGAGCAAGTGTTGAGCTTTTACCTGGCTCGACACCTCGAAGGCATGGTCAACCACACCATCCTCGAAGAGCGGCTCGCCCGCCGTGGTTGAGGCTCAGGGGATCAGGGTGTGCCGGGTCTCGGCCGAGCCATAGGCTCGTGGGGTCAGCTCGATGAGGGTGTTCAGCGGGATGTCGATCTGTGGGACCTGCTCCGCAGACTCGTCAGCAAAATAGGCGTATAAGGAACGGATCACCGCGTTGTGCGCAATCACGAGCACCGGGCGCCGCTGGCGCTCCAGCTCGATCAACACCGGATCGAGACGCTGGAGCACATCGAGGTAGGACTCGCCGCGCGGATAGCGGTATCTGAGCTTGTCGGCTCCCCGCTCCGCAAACTCCTCGGGAGCTTGATCGCGCACCTCGGCGTAGGTCCAGCCGTCGTAGACCCCGGCATCGATCTCATCGAGGGGCTTCCAGGGGCGGAAGCTACGGCCAAGCTCGGCCGCGGTCTCGCGGGTGCGACGCAAGGTGCTCGTCCAGACCACCAGATCCGGCACATTCTGGCGGTCGAAGAACTGCTTCAGCGCACGCCCGTACGCTCGCCCGCGCGCGGTAAGCCCCGCGTTCCCGCCAATCCGGTCTTGAACATTGAAGAGGCTCTCGCCGTGGCGCGTGAGCCAGATCCGTCGGGGGCTCAAGTGAAGGTTCATCAAGAAGGGGACGATTCGACTCGGTAGGTAGCCGGTGAGGCGATGGACTTGGAGCTGTCGACCGGCATCGATGATGCGCACCCAGCTCGCGTCAGGCTCGTCCACTGGCTCGTAGGCGCGCTCGTACATCGCGATCCGACGCTTGAAGTCTGCGACAGCCTGATCGGGGTCCACGTCTCGGTAGTCCGGGGACCGGAGCTTGGTCTCGCGGATGGTGTGGTCGAGCACGGCGGGATCGTCGCAGACCGATTCGACGAAGAGCACACGGCACCCCGCCGCCTCGCAGGTCTCGCGGACCCAGCGGCGCCGGGCCTTGGTGCTGTTCGTCGCGTCATAGAGGCCAACCTCTCCGCCCGCCTGCAGCCAGCCCAGCATGTCCTTCAAGGCGGCCTCGGCCATGGCTCGGCGGGCGGCCACGCCCTCGGGGTTGGTCGGATCGAAGAAGTCGGCAGGTTGTTGCGCCCCGAGGCGCTCCCTTCGGTAGTTTCCGACGTTGAAGACCCGAGCGGCGCGGCCCTGCCAGCGAAGATACCTCGACAGCTTACGGGCGGTGTAGGTCTTGCCGCGCGCGGGCAAGCCGACCATGACGATGACCAGTCGATCGCTCGCGGGGTGGTCGAGGGTCGGGGGCATCGATACTCCGGGGGAGGCTGGGTCGTGCCCGCCCTAACCTGACCGCCCCGGAGGGCTCATGGCTCGCGCAGATGTTCTCGATCCCAAGCACACAGTGATCGATCCCGAGGCCTTCGTCGCCAAGGGAGCTGTGGTCATCGGAGATGTGCACGTCGGAGCCTTGGCCTCGGTGTGGTTCGGGGTCGTCGTGCGCGGAGACATGGCGCCGATCCGCATCGGAGCTCGAACCAACGTCCAAGACAACTCGGTCCTGCACGTCGACGCGGGCTTCCCATGCACGTTGCACGAAGGGGTCACCATCGGCCATGGCTGCATCGTCCATGGGTGTACCGTCGGCGCAGGGAGCTTGGTGGGGATGGGCTCGATCCTGATGAATGGCGTCGTCATCGGCGAGGACTGCCTGGTCGCGGCCGGCTCGCTGCTCCCCGAGGGCAAGACCTACGCAGCGCGTAGCCTGATCATGGGGCGGCCGGGGCGCGTGGTGCGCACCCTCACCGATGCCGACATCGGCCAACTTCGCCGCGGCACCGAACACTACGTCGCCGCGGGGCAGGCCTACGTCGCCGCAGGCTTAGATGTGCGGACCCGCTGAAGCTCCACCAGGATCCGCGCCAGGAACCACCCCAGGAGCGGGCGGGCCCAGATCCCCTCCTCGAGCGTCGGGCCGAGGCCCATCAGGCTGCGGAGACGTTGCGTCAAGGGCTGCGTCGAGGGGGCGGGGCGATCGCGGCGCGCCAAGGTCTGGTCATGCAGCGTAGGAGCGGCGTGGCGGAGCGCATCCGCGACCTGGATCCACCGAGCCGCAAGCTCAGGGTCACCCTTGGCCCCGGACGCGACCGCGAGGGTCACCTGATCGAAGAGATCGGGCTCCCGACGCAGCTCGGCCTCGAGACTCGCGAGGATCGAGGCCGGGGGCTGCCAGTCCGGCGACACGCCCCGATAGGCGGCGGCGGCCGCCAAGCCGATCACAAAGCAGCTCCTTGCATCGGACAGGCCGGGCAAGGGGGCGAGCTGTCGCCCCTGGTCGAGGGCCTGGAGCGTTCGACCCGCCATGGCGAGCGTGCCGGCGCCGATACGCACCCGCGCATCGAGTTGGAAGAGCAGTGGCAGCCCTGAGGGTGGGAGAGGGGCGGGAAGAACCGGCTCGATCCCCGGTTGGGAGGCCCACCGCACGATCGACATCGAGCCGAGCATCAGCGCGCAACGCGGCAGAGGGCCTCGACCTCGTCGGGGGTCTTGGGGATCCCCTCGGTCAGGATGATGGGATCGCCCTCGGTGATCAGCACGTCATCCTCGATTCGAACGCCGATCCCCCGGAGCGCCTCGGGGGCCTCGTCGTCGTCAATGGCGATGTAGAGGCCCGGCTCGACCGTCACGACCATGCCCGGCTCGAGGGGTCTGCTCGCGCCCCCTTGGTGGTAGAGCCCGACGTCGTGCACGTCGAGGCCGAGCCAGTGCCCCGTGCCGTGCATATAGTAGCGCTTATAGCTGCCGTCCTCGATGCGAGCGTCCACCTCGCCCTCGAGCAGCCCGAGGGAGATCATGCCCTCGACGAGCACGCGCAGCGCCGCCTCGTGCATGGCCCGATAGGGCTTGGTCGCGCGGGCCTCCGCGAAGGCGGCCTCTTGGGCCCTCAGCACCACCTCGACCACCTGGCGCTGAGCTCGAGAGTATCGACCGGAAGCCGGGAAGGTCCGGGTGACATCCGCGGTGTAAAAGCAGTACTCCGCGCCGGCGTCCACGAGCACCAGATCGCCGTCTTCGATCACCTGGTCATTCTCGATGTAGTGGAGGATGCACGCGTTGTGTCCTGCGGCGACGATGCTTGTATAGCCGGGTCCGGAGCCACCTTCCCGGCGGAAGTTGTAGGTCAGCAGGGCATCGAGTTCCCACTCGCCCACGCCCGGAGCCACTTCGGTATAGAGCGCGCGGAAGGCCTGTTCCGTGATGCGCGCGCACTCCTTGATGACCTCGATCTCGTCGGGGCCCTTGCGAAGCCGAAGCTCATGGAGCAAGACCGCCGGATCCTTGAAGGTGTGAGGGACGTCTTGGTAGGTCCGCCGGCTCTTTCGGAGCGAGGCGCGAAGGGCAGCCTTGAGCAAGGCGTCGTGATCTGGATCTCGCCCAAAGGCGTAGTGGAGCGTGGAGATGCCCTGGAGCCCATCGAGCAGCTTGTCGGGGAGCTGCTCGATGGGGAAGGCGGCGTCGAGCCCGAAGTCTTCGACCGCTCCCGTAGGACCTGGCCGATACCCTGTCCAGATCTCGAGCTCCTCGTTCTTTGGCTGAACAAAGAGGGTGAATGGGGACTCTCCGTGGCGCACGAGCAGCGCGGCCTCGGGTTGGGTCCAGCCGGTGAGCCAGTAGAGATCGCTGTCGGGACGGTAGCGATACTCCGCGTCGCCGTTGCGGATGGGGTGGGGGCTGCTGAAGAGGAGCACCGCCTCGTGAGGGCCGAGGGCCTCGATCAGGCGTTGACGATGAGCAGCAAAGTCGGGCACCGGCCCCATGGACACCTCCCTCGGTCGACAGGAGGTGTAGCGCAAGCCTGAGCGAGCGTCGATCAAGCGCGGCCGATCGACCGGACCGAGGGCATGAGCTAGGCTACGGAGAGAGGTCCCCGATGTCCGACGCTCCCCGACTTCCCCCGTTGCCCGATGGGGTGCTCACAGACCTGGAGCACTGGGCCCGGCTGTCGGGGTGGACGCGCCACCACCTGAGGGCCGTGGAACGCTTCTGGCGCCACATGGGTGAGCCTTCCCCCCTTCGGATCCTCGATGTCGGATGCGGTCACGGCGGACTGCTGGAGGAGCTCTCGTCGTGGGCCGAACGCATGGGGATAGATCTTGAGCTCTTGGGAGTGGAACAGTGCCCCGATCTCGCGGAACGCGCGCGCAACCGGCTCGGAGGGCGCGCGACGGTCCTCTGTCGCCCCCTCAACGATCTCGGCCTGCCCTCGGGGTGCATGCACCTCGTCACCTGTGCCCTGTTGCTTCATCGGCTGTCCTCGATCGATCGGATCGCGGTGGTGCGGGAGCTGCGGAGGGTTGCTCGCACCGCCTACCTCTTCGACGTCACCCCCTCCGTCGCGGGGGAGGTCGGCGCTCGCCTGATCCCATGGCTCACCGGACTACACCACGCTCCCCCCGAGGCCTGGGTTCAGACCCTTGAGCGCGCGCCGAGCCCTTCGGATCTCGCCCACTTAGTGCGCCACCTGCCGGTCCGGGTCGTTCGGGTCTTTCCGAGTGCGATCTGCACCGAGCCTGAGCCCGCTGCTCGAGACCGCGTCTCGGTCGAGTCCACGGGCAGAGTACGATACAGCCTCTCCGACCTCCCGCCTGGCCTGGTCGGGGCCGAGCGATGCCGGCTCCTCGATCCTGCCAGACCCCTCGGCTGACCCTTCCAGAGGACGCCCTTGGCGCTGAAGATGGACCCCACACCGGCCGTGAGCACTTGCGCCCCCCGATAGGATCAGGCAGGATCAGAGTCGTCGGGGTGGGCTGCTGGGTGGCCGGACCCGTCCTATACCGATGGAAAGCACCATGAAACCTACGAAAACCCTTCTCTGCTCCTTCGCTGGAGCCCTGATGGTCGCAGGCTTAGCTGCCGCAGCGCCCGCCCATGCTGCCCCAAGCAAGCAGGCGCTGAGTTCCGCCCTCGAGGCCCTACGACTCGACTTTGGCAAGGACGGGATCGTGGGCTCTCCCGACGAGATCGCCGGTCGGTACCAAGAAGCCTGCGACGCGGGATACGAGCTCGCGTGCCGCTGGTCCTCCTGGAGAAACACCGACGGGCTCCCCTCGATCGCCGATGCAGGGCAGGCCTTTCAGGGGCGCTGCTCGCGCAACGATCCGGTGGCGTGCATCGTCAAGGGCTGGTCGGTCGAGGCGGAGCCCATCCCGGAGAACCTCTCGGGACCCGACCGGGTCAAGGCGACCGACGCGAGGCTGGGGCGCGCCTATCCTCACTACGTCACCGGCTGCGACTCCGGCTTCCCCGGAGCATGCCACGAGCTCGCTCGCTACAGCATGGAGCGGTTTCAGCTCGGGGTGGGGGATCCCAAGTTGCTCGAGCGGCGGGAGCGGGGGGCCCGAACCGTCTACGACATCGCCGGCTGCAAGAAGGGCTTTCAGCCCTCCTGCGTCGCGCTGGGTCAGCTTCAACCCCAGAGCCCCGAGCTCATGGACGACAAGGGCTCTGCCGGGATGCTCTACAGCAACGCCTGCGATGCGGGCTACGTCGATGGTTGCTACAACCTGAGCCTGCTTCTGGCCAACCAGCGTAGCCTCGAAGACAACCGCCATCGCTTCGACGATCTCTGCGATCGCGGTCACCGGGAGTCCTGTGTCTGGGTCGCTCGCTCCTACCGCGAAGACGATGCGGGCGACGCCCAGTCGCTCAACGCTTGGCGGCGCGCCTGCCTGCTCCAAGACGCGCGAGGCTGCCGCATCGCAGGCGAGGCGGTCGAAGATCAGTCGCCGGCGCAGGCGATCGCCGTTCATCGCATGGGCTGCGCCCTGGGTGACGGAGACTCCTGCGGTCGGCTCGGCTTGCTCCTCGTCGGCAAGGAGCGGGCCACCGACGCGCTGGAGCCCCTCGATCGAGGCTGCGCTGCCGGCATGTCTGCCGCCTGCGTGAAGGTGGGCCTGATGCGCCTCGAAGGTCAGCTCGTCGAACCGGATCCCGTGCGCGCCCGACGCGACCTCCGCGCGGGCTGCCCCGAAGAGGGGGAGCGCAGTCCCGACGCGTGTAGCGCCTTGGGCCGCATCTACGAAGACGGCTTTGGCGTCGATCGAGATCGCGCCATCGCAGCCGGCTTCTACCGACACGCCTGCCGCGCCGACCATATGCAGTCCTGCTTCCGCCTCGGCGAGTCCGTCATGGGCCTCCAGCGGGCCTCTCAGTCTGAGACCCTGCTGGCCTGGGCACTCGATGGCTTTGTCAAGGCCTGCGACTCGGGGATCGAGCAGGCCTGCATGCCTGCAGCCCAGCTCTACGCCAGCGGCCCCTCTTCGGTGCGCGACCACGCCGAGGCGCGGCGACGGTACCAGCAACTCTGTACCGAAGCCAACGACGCCCTCGGGTGCCGCCGGTATGGAACCTTCCTCTTGGATCGACCCACCGAACCCGACGACCCAGCCCGCGCCCGAGAGGCCTTTCAGATGGGGATGGATCTCGGCGACAGCGAGAGCACCCGCCAACTCGCACGCCTCTACTGGTACGGACGCGGTGGGCCGACGCGGCGCGGCAAGGCTCGTCGGCTCTTCCGCCAAGCATGTCGCGATGGGAACGGCATGGCCTGTGGTGGCGTGCGACAGCCCGACTTCGTGAGGCCCTGAGCCCGACCATCTGCGCTGCGTTCGATTCCGCTCTGGCCAGCCTCGCTGGGGTCCGTTAGACCTCCGACGCCGCTGCGCACCTTGGGCAGTAGTTCAATGGCAGAACACCGGTTTTTGGTACCGGGGGTTGTAGGTTCGAATCCTACCTGCCCAGGGTGCGCTGCCCCGGCGCGGAGGGGAGGTGGGGCAGCGAGGTCTCGCTGCCCCACCTCCACCCGCTCCTCAGTCTTGAGCGAGCGTGAGCGAGCCGCTGATGTCGAGCTCGATCATCTCCAAGGTCAGCTCCCTGGACTGGTAGCGCTCGTCGGCGGCGGTGATCGTGAGCCCGGCTGGGCCGACCCCGCCGATCTCGTACTCCACCGTGTCGTCCGCGCAGGCGGCGGTGGTCTGCTCGGTGAAGATCATGACGTGAAGCTCGTAGGTGCCCGCGTCGAGCTCGATCGGCCCTACCCCCGCGCAGAAGGGCTGCTCATCGCCGGTACAGTCGAAGTTGTCGTCGGAGAAGGCCAGGGTGCACTCGTCCCCATCGGGCTGCTTGAGGGCCACCACCGGATCGAAGGACAGGGCTGCGTTCGGAGCATCGACCGTGAGGGTGACTTCGCCCGACTCGGGGACGTCGATCTCGAAGATCTCGACCGCGTAGAGATCGCAGTCGAAGGTCCCCCCGAGGGTCACAGCCTCGATGTCGGGCGAGATGGGGTCACCATCAAAGTCGCGGATCGCCGGGTTCTGGCATTCATTGATGAACCGATCGCTGTTGTCGACCTCGTCCGTGACGTCCTCGAACTCGTCCATGGCGGAGAAGGTAAAGGTGTCCCCATCGACGCTGAGGTTGTGACCGAGCTCGGTCGCGACCCATGGGATCTCGATGGAGGTCGAGTAGAGCCACAGCGCGCTCTGCTGGGACCCAGCGTCATCAGAGTAGACCTCGTAGGCCAGCGACAGCGAGGGCACCATGTCTCCGGTGCGGAGGCCGAAGACTTGGGCATAGACGTCATCGGCGCACTGGGCTCCGCTGCGATCCGTGGTGACGTTGGTGTCGAGCGCGAACTGCCAGAGATCGTACTCCGGGTAGGACAGGTCTTCAGGGGTGCCCGTAAAGCTGAGATCGTAGTCGCAGGAATCTATGCCCCCGATGACCGATTCAAAGCTGATGGAGCCGCTCAGGGAGCTGTAGCCCTCGTGGGACGCCGAGCTCGAGGAGTCCGTTCCAGAGGGCAGCGTGGTGTCGTCGCCGTTGCAGCCCACCAGGGCCAGACCAAGAAATATCGCAGGAAGGTGCTTCATTATGAGTCTCCAGCTCTCAGTGTGCGCTCAGGGAGTATCTCAGAAGCCCGCCTAGGGCAACCGGAAGTTTCGGTCGAGAGCGCGGCTCAGTCCTGCAAACTCGCCAGACGCCTACCCTTTCTGGCGGACTTGACCACCGCCTCGCGGAGCATCTTGGGGGCCCCACCGCGGACCTGGTGGATCCAGGGCTCGGCGGCGTCGGGGTCGCACAGCGCCCAGGCGACCAGGATCCGTCGGAGCCCCTTGCGCACCGAGGGGTCTGGATCGTGGATCGCCACCTCAAGAAAGCCGCGGAGGGCCTCGCGCTGAGGCTCATCGACGAATCGGACCGCCGTCGAGCGGAGTCGAGCGCGGAGGGGGGCTGCGGCGGGTCCCTCGATCTCGTGCGGGAGAAAGGCCATCGCCGCCATGACGGTGGCTCGCCGAACCGCGACGTGCGCGTCGTGCGGGGCAGGCACCAAGGGCGTTCCGGTGGCGAGGTGCGAGGGACCGAGCACGAGCCACCCGAAGGCGTCGGCGGTGAGGACATCGTCGAGACGGTGGAGCCAGTCCTGGGCGATGTCGAAGACCTCGTGCGGGGCGTCGGGTAGCAGTGCGGCGAGCAGCCCGACGGCGATGAGGCCGTCTTCGAAGGCGGTGCCGAAGAGCGTCGAGAGCTCGGCCTCATCTGCCAGGCTCGGGGGGGTCTCGCTCCACGCCGCCGCGGCGACTCGGGCGATCTCGCCATCGGGCACGCCGCGAAGCCCGCGGAGGGTGCGGACCTCGCGGGCGCGCTTCCTGGCGAGGTCCGCGTCAGCAACCGCGTCGAGGAGCTCAGAGAGGATCTCGGCGTCAAGCATTCAGGTGTTCCTTGAGCAAGGCGATGAGCGCCTGCGGGCATTCGTGGTGAGGGTGGTGGCCGACGCCCTCGAGCACGATCCGATCGGCGTGCAAGAGGTTGGCGCGGCGCTCCGCGAGATCGGGGACGCCCTGCATCGGCGAGGCCCCACCCTCGACGAGGAGGGTCGGCGCCTCGATCGCGCGCAGGAAGGCCATGAAGCGGTGTGCCGAGAAGGCTTGGTGGGAACGGGCCCTGTGGAGGGGATCGAAGGTCCAGATCAGCCCACCCCCAGGGACCGGCGCTGTGGTGCGGGCGGCCAGGGCACGGGCGGTGGGCTCCGAGAGGGTCGGATTGGCGCGGCGCATGCGCACCACGGCCTCTTCGAGATCCGCCAGGGGCCGGTGAGCGGGGGGATCGAGGCGCTGGCGGAGGGCCTGGCGCGCCTGTTGCACCGCCCTAGGCTCCCCGTCGGGTGGACCCAGACCTTCGATGAGGACCAGCTTGCGGACCTGAGCGGGACGACACGCCGCGTAGAGCGCGGCGATGGTGCCACCCATAGAGTGCCCGACCAGATCCACCTGCCCCCCGAGGTCCTCGACCAAGGCCGCGACGTCGGCCACATAGTCCCAAAAGGGGTAGCTGCCCCCAACGCCCGCGTGGTCCGAGAGCCCATGACCGCGATGATCCGGGGCGACGACCCATCGGGGAGCGAGGCCGATCGCGATGGGGTCCCAGGCCGCGCTCTGCTCCAGATAGCCGTGGAGGATCAGGAGAGGCACGCCCGAAGCGATGCCGTGCTCCCGTACGCAGAGCCGCAGTCCTCGGGGGTCGGTCTGAACCCTTCGCTCACGAGGTGGTGCCCGAGTCATTCGGCGTCGTCCCAAGCCAAGCGAAGACCCGCCTTGAGGTTGCCCGAGAGCCGATGGGACAACCTGAGGCTCGCTCGGCTCACGGCGGCAGGATGCGTAAAGCAGCCGCCCATCACGACGCGCCCTCGATCCTCTCGCCCACGATAGGCGCTGGAGGTGTATTCGAACACACCGCCCGCGGCACCATAGAGCGAGCTCTCGCCGCTGGCTCCCAGGGCGCGGGTAGGCAGGGGCTTTCGGACGCCGAGCTCCGCCACCACCGCGGCAGGTCGAAAGTGATCGCCCCAGGGCCACCGTCGACCGTCGATACAGCGCACGGCCTTCTCCCACTCGTCGGCCGTCGGCAACCTCGCGCCGCACCACCGGGCGTACCGATCGGCGTCCTCGGGCCAGATCCCGTAGACCGGGACGTGGAGATCGGCGCGGGGCATCCGGCGCGCGGGTCCCCAGTGGGGGAGGTAGTTCGCGTCGATCCGATCGTCGGGATGCTCCTTGAGAAAGGCAGCCCAACCCTGATTTGTGACGGGATGTCGGTCGATCCAGAAGGGTTCGGGGAGGTGAGCGATGCGGAGCGGCCGCTCGTCCGCCGAGAGGTCTCCCCCTGCCACGAAGTTCCCCCGTGGGATCCAGACGCGGCGCGCCCCCTCAGAGAAGCGCACCCCCATCGGGCCGGTTCGGCCAACCAAGAACACCCGCATCGCCTCCGTGATGCGGCGCCCTGACAGCGAGTCCGGTCCGCGGCCTTGGTTCTGGCGAAGCGCCGGCGCGATCCGACTGCTGAGCAGAAACTCGAAGACGCTCCGGTGCCCGAAGCGGAGCCCGCCTGAGAGCTCGTTGACAAAGAGCGCGCGTCGCAGTCCCTCGGGTAGGCCTGCGCGACCCAGGCGCTCCGGCGAGATGAGCGGAGGCTCGAGGCCATAGTGATTCTGGACGAAGGCCTCCCAGGCGAGCTCTTCGAGGGCTGCGACCGCAGCCGAGTGACCCGGCCCAGTCGACAGAGCATGCCGGATCCAGGCGTCGAAGACTCCCCATGGCTGGATGGGGCGCCCCGGCTCGATGTAGGGCAGCGCGGCGTGGAGCGCCCGAAACAAGACGGGCGAGGTCGCAAGCTCGAGCATGCCCTCAACGCTCTGGAGCAGGGCCGCCGCACCGGGAAGACCCGCCAAGCTCTCGCGAACGACGGTGGGGTCCAGCGGATCGAGCAGCCAGGTCTGCACCCCGGGCCGCCCCAGGGAGTCGACCTGCTCTGGATCGTGCTCGAACTCTGTTCGGAACCAGCCAGGCCGACAGGTGAGCACCCAGCGGGGGCCCACGAGTGAGGTCAGGGCCTCGAAGAGATCCTGAGAGCTGGATTGGCCACAGGCGGCGGGCTGGACCTCGTCGAGCCCGTCGAGAAGCAGGATGCGCTCCCCCGCACGGACCTCAGCCAAGCGCGCTCGTCCGATGGCGCGCACCAGACCCTCCTCGACCGTCGTCGCGCGACAGGCCACCCGAAGCGGCACCACCGTACAAGGTGGAACGCTGGGGTCCGCGGCGAGCCGCTCACACAGGGTGCTCTTGCCCGAGCCGAAGGCGCCGAGCAGGACGAGCCCTGATGCCCCGTCCTGCAGTTGGCTCCGAAGCGCAGGGAAGGTGCGGCCGACGGGCGTGCGCACGATCACCTGTCCATCGAGATCCAGTGCGGTCGCGGTCATCGGGACGAACATGGGGGGTGCGTAACCGCTGCCCGTGAGCCGAGCCTGTCGCGAAGCCGCGAGGGTCGGCGGGCTTACTCCTGGCCGATGGACTCGTAGAGACCCACCAGGCGCCCCTCGCGGGCGTAGAAACAACGATAGCTGAGCGCGTCGACGCCAGCGGCGGCGGTGTATTGCTTGCGAGTCCAGAGATCGAAGGCGTGGGTGAGCTTGGCGCTCACGTTGGGGGAGCCGTCGGTGACGTAGATCTGCCGTAGCGAGGGCACCGAGGTCAGCACGACGGGCACGTCCAGCAGGGCGGCGGCAGCGCGTAGGAAGTCGGGATCGAGCAGGCGACTGGCCGTGTATATCCCTCCGGCCTGAAAGCTGAGCAAGAGCGGGCGCTCGGTGTGCTCATGCCGATGGACGACCTCCCAGCTCGCGGGCACGCCGGCGAGCTCATGAACCGCGAAGGTTAGGACCTCGGACCAGTCCATGCCGAGCTCGTCGAGCGCATCCCAGCGTAGAAAGTCAAGGCCTTTCGGTGAGCCTCGGGCGACGGCGGCGAGCGGGACCTGGGCGCTCACTCTGGGCCACAGGACGCTCCTGTGCGCGCACCGCTGAGCCATAGCCCAGTCTCCTCGCCGGAGGACAGGCAGAAGGGGGGTCGGGCTCGTGGAGGTCCGATCGGGTCTTCCGCGGCGCAGGGCGCGCACGCCTCAGACCTCGAAGCGATAGCCGGTGCCGTGCACCGTGAGGATGTGCCTGGGCTCGGAGGGGACCGGCTCGATCTTTTTGCGGAGCTTGAGGATCTGGTTGTCGACCGTGCGGGTGGTGATCGCAGACTTGTAACCCCAGACGTTCTCGAGCAGCTCATCGCGACTCACGTCGCGTCCCCGGTGGGCGATGAGGTAGCCCAGGGTGCCGGCCTCGTGGGTGGTCAAGCTGAGCTCCTCGCCGTCTTTGTAGAGGCGACGACGTCGAAGGTCGACCTGAACATTGCCGAACTTAAAGGAGTCGGGCGTGCGGGTGTCTTCGGGGCGATCGCGAAGCCGGGCCTTGATGCGCGCGATGAGCTCTCGGCTCGAGAAGGGCTTGGTGACGTAGTCATCTGCACCCATCTCAAGACCCATCACGCGGTCTATCTCTTCGGTCTTGGCCGTGAGCATGATGATCGGTAGGCCGCTGAACTCCTGTTTGACCTGGCGCAAGAAGGCGAGACCATCCATGCCGGGCAGCATGATGTCGCTCACGATGAGATCCGCAGGAGACTCCCGCAGCGCAAGGAGCCCGGCTTCGGCGGTGTCGAAGTGCCTTACCTCGAAGCGCTCGTGCTTTAGGGCGGCCACGAGGCCCTCGGCGATGGTGGGGTCATCTTCGATGATCAGGATCGAGGCTTGAGGATCCACGCAGACCTCCGCAGGGTGAGAACAGGTCGGTGACTTAGGTACGAGAGCCACCACCGGCAAGGGCGATCGACTCGGGAGATACTACTCGGGGCAGCTCACCCGTTTGAGCTCCACCTGACCCACCACCGTTCCCATGAAGTTGACCTTGAGCATTCGACACTTATCCCCGTCGGGCGCGTACCAGGTCATGTGGTCGTCATCGGAGGAGGCTGGCTCGCCCAGGGCTTTGGTGAGGTTCTCTTGAGCCCTCTCCTTGGGTTGCATCGCGGGCGTGCTCTCTTTGGCGCTCTCAAGCTTCTCGACGGTGAGCGTGGAGCCTCCGAAGTTACAAGCCACGAGCAGAGCGGTGAGCGCAAGGAACCTCGACATCCTTCCTCCAATGTTCAGATGGTGCATGCTCGCAGAGCCGAAGGGCCAGCGCAAGCCCATGCGGGCATCAACTGGCCGGCTCGCCCCGAAGACGCAGGGTGAAGGTACTTCCACCGTCCGTGCCATCCGTGCAGCTCACGGTGCCTCGGTGACGGGCGGCGGTGGCAGCCACTTGAGAGAGCCCCAGACCGTGCCCCCCGGACGTCCCTCGGTTGGGTCCTTCGATCCGCACGAAGCGCTCGAAGACCTTCTTGCGCATGGCGGGCGGGACCCCGAGCCCGTTGTCGGTGACTCGGATCACCGCGTCGCGACCATCCTGGGTGAGTTCCAGGCTCACCCGACAGGTGGGCTTGGAAGGGTCTCGATACTTCAGCGCGTTGTCGAGCAGGCTTCCGATCGCGTCACGGACGGCGCGAGGGTCTCCGTTGACCTGGGGCGCCTCGTCGACATCGGCCTCGAGCTGCACCCCATGCTGCTCCATGCGCGGACCCCAGATGTCGACCAGCTCGAACACCAGCTCCTCGACGTCGAAGAGCTCTGGAGCCGGGAGGGTACGCTTCTTGCTGAAGTTGAGGAGCTCGTCGATCCGCTGGGTGAGACGATCGGTCTCTTCGACGATCCGCTGGGCCATGTCTCGGCGGCCGCGATCTCCCTGGAAGGCCCCTAGCTCGAGGTTCTCGGCCATGACCTTGATCCCTGCGAGCGGCGTCTTGAGCTCGTGCGTGACGCGGGTGGTGAGCTCGCGCTGACGCTTGAGGAGCTCTTCGCGACTGCGGGCGTAGGTGATCTGGATCGAGAGCGCTGCGATCCCGACGAGCAGCACCACGGCGGTGAAGGTGAGGGGGACGAGCCACTGCGTCTGCAAGCTCGCGATCCGCGCTTGCAGCGCGTTGTCGTAGAGACCGACGCGCAGGTGGGTGAGGGTGCGCGAGAAAGGAACTTGTACGACGACCTCGCTCTCTGGAAAGCGCTTCCCCATCTCCCACTGTCCAGAGGCGTTGAGGATGACCATGTGATCCCGATCGCGTAGGCTCGTCGCGAGGAAGTTCGAGAGCACCGCCTGCGCGTCGAGCTGGAGCGCCACCCCTACATGGGTGCCGCCCGCGGTCTCGACGATACCGTAATAGATGAGGTAGGAGCGATCGACGTACTGGTCACGAATGAGCCGTGGCTCTCGGGAGGTGAGGGCGACAGGCTCGGGGGCGAGCTGGAGCCTCACCTCGTTATAGGCACGGATCCGTCGATCGAGCCCCTCGAAGGCCATGGTGAGGCGCTGTTCCTTGGCCAGCCGGCCGTGGGTTCGCAGCTCATCGAGGAGCGCCCAGCGCCAGGTATCAAGCCCGATGGCATCGGGAGCCTCGAGGTCGGCGAGCTCCCGGCCGGTGCTGTAGTAGAGGTCGATCGAAGCCTCTTCTTGTCCTTCGATCATCAAGAGCTCAGCGCGTCGCGTGCGGTGCACGATCATGCGATCGGCGAGGAGCCCGAGCTCGAGGCCTTGCCTGAGCGTCATGTCGGGAGGCAGAGGGGTCGATTCGAGCGCGCGCCGCGCCTCGGCGGACTGACCCGCGCGCTCAAGCACTCGGGCGGCCTCGATCGAAGCCTCGATCCGGACGCTCAGCGAGGCCTCGGCGCACTCGGTCAGGTAGGCCTCGGCCACCGCTGCCGGGCCTGCTCCCGCGAGAAACTGGAGCTGTTGAGCCTTCGCGATGCAGGGGTGCTCTCGAGCGAAGAGGCGGTCGGAACGCTGCTTGGCGCGGGGATAGAGGATCTGGGACCGGGAGCGCGAGGCGTCGGCCCGTGGACCCGCGCGAGCGGGCTCCCACAGGACCATCGACTCGACGTAGAAGAGCTGGTCTTGAATGTTCTCGAGGGCCGCCTCGGGGTGTTCAACCTGCTCGGCGGCGGAGTTCAAGGCCGCCCGGAGGCGATCGAGGAGCTGCTCTTCCCAGTTTCTGACTCGCTCCTCGAGGCGATCCTCGGCCTGCCTTCGAACGCCCTGGTAGAGCTGATCGCGGAGCGAGACGAACTGTGCGATGCCCACGACGGCGAGGACCACCAGGGTTAAGCCCTGGACCCATGGCATGAACTTCCGCACCTTCTGGTAGGGGGCGAACTCCATCCTGGGACCGATAGCCCGACCGGGTCAGCCCGGCCCGTCACGCCGCGAAGGGGAGGCGGCCGAGATGGCACAGGCCGGCCGCTCAGGGCTCCGCGTGGGCGAGGGCTTGACGCGCGATCGGCTGAACGTGAGAGGGAGAGCCAGTGGCGGCCTGAAGCAAGACCTTGCGGGCCGCGAGGACCTCGTCGGTGGAGAGGGGGCGTAGCCGGTGCCGGACGAGGAGCATGCGTCCGAGGGCGTCGGCGGCGTTGATCTGGTCGGAGACCTCGCCCCGGAGGATGCGCTCCGCGAGGACCTCGACCGTGAGGCGCTCCCCACGGCGAGCGAGCACTGCGAGGGTCTCGAGTTCGGGGGCTCGGCGGGTGGCGATTAGACCTAGCAGGAGACGCTCCGGGTCGACCCCGAAGCCCTCGAGCGTGGTAAAGGCGGGCTCGTGCCCCATGGCGGCGCGCTCGGCGTGTAGGCGGATCGCCAGCCCGATCTCACCCCGCTGCTCCAACAGCGCTGCGGCGCGCTCGAGCTCCACATCGCTGATGACGCGCGGCGTGCGCTCCTTGGGCTGGGCTCCGAGGATGGCGTCTGCGTAGGCTGCGCACCGAGCCTGAGCGGGATCGAGCCCCCGGCGGCGCCAG
The DNA here is from genome assembly GCA_007693595.1 of Deltaproteobacteria bacterium. Lineage (GTDB taxonomy): Bacteria > Myxococcota_A > UBA796 > UBA796 > REDI01. The sequence goes on from REDI01000028.1 coordinate 45,321, forward strand.
ATCTTGGTTGGCTGGACGAGGTACTCCTCGGTGGGCAGATCGGTGAGGAAGCTCGCTCGGCTCGTCGCGGCGCGTCGGTGGCGAATCGCTCGGATGGCGAGCGAGGCCCGCTCGCGCACCAGCGCTCCCTCGACACGCACGAGCTCTCGGAGCAAGGGCAGCTCTTCGGGCCCCCCGACCCGACCCAGCAGCGCGATCCCCTCGAGGGTGGCCTCGTCAGCCGGGACCTCGCCGGGAGGATAGACCGAGAGCTGGCCAGCGACCGTAGAGACGACGTCGTCCCCATAGGCCGAGGGCGTGACCACACCCAAGATCAACACGGCGAAGACCGCGGCACGCACAAGCCACCTCCTCCAACACAGCTTAGCGGAACACGGAAGCCTCTGCTTGAACTCATGTCACCACCGGAGCACTCGTGCGGCTCACGTTCCTCCCGCTCGTCCTCGCCTCGTGCTGGCCTGCCAGCCCAAGAGAGTCGGGAAGTGGCCCTCCGTTTCCAGAAGAGGAGCTCCCAGCCCTCCTCCTGGCCATGTCGGACTTCAAGACCGATGAGGCGGGCTCTCCCGTCCTGCAGCCCGCCCGAACCGAGCTGCTTCGATTTCACGAAGATCGTCTTCAGAGCACATCTTTTCGCGACCAACACTCCACCGTTTTTCACAAGGCCATCTTCTGGCGTGGCGGGGTGTTGACCATCGGCGGCGACGGGGCGCGCGTGGTGCACTGGTCATCCGCGGACGGAGCGATGGAACCCCACGTGCTCTTCGAGGCTCGCTTCGGCGGGGAGCACGATCGGATCCGCGACCTCGAGCTAGGCGACGTCACAGGAGATGGCCTTGAGGAGATCGTGATCGCGACCCACGATCAAGGGATCATCGGCGTCGGACAAGAGTCCGAGGCCGGCTGGAGCTGGACCGAGTTGGGGCGTAGACCCCGGACCTTCGTGCACGAGATCGAGCTGGGCGACCTCGACGGAGACGGCGTGCTCGAGATCTACGCTACCCCCTCCGAACCGAACCGGAGCACGGGCGAGGCGCAGCCCGGCGGCGTCGAGCGATGGCTCTTCCGCGAGCAGGTCTTCGTCCGCGAGCCGCTCGTCTCTTGGACCCAGACCCACGCCAAAGAGATCCTCATCGCCGATCTAGGCGACGGCCCCTGGCTCTTCGCGGTCAAGGAGGGGGTGAGCGACGCGGGGGGAGGGCTGAGCGTCCCGGTTCAGGTCGTTCGACTCGACCTCGACGAGAAGGGCTGGACGGAGCACCCCGTCGCGACCTTGTACGGAGAGCGTCAGTCTCGCTTTCTCGTGGCAGGCGATCTCGAGGGCAGCGGAACGCCCTCTCTGGTGGCGACGGGCATGAAGACGGGGGTTTGGCGCATCGATCGGCGAGGAGACACCTTCATTCCAAGACAGATCGATAGCGGCTCCGGAGGTTTCGAGCAGGCCGCGCTCATCGCCGATCTGGATCAGGATGGGCGCTCCGAGCTCTACGTGATGAGTGAGGCCCCAGGAAAGCCCCGTGTTCTCCACCGCTACGACTGGGGGGATGGGTCGATGCGGCGCCGGCGGATCTTCGAGATCGAGGGAGCGGGCATCGTCTGGGGCCTGGACGCCGGAACCTTCCCGGGCCTCTGAAACCTTGGCACATACGCTCTTTGTCGACGGTTTCACGCCTCGTCGAGAGCGGTCGGTGCGCTAAGGGCTCAGCAGGACCTGTGCAGCGCGTCGGCTGTCGAGGGGCACCCCGATCCGAGGGAGGGAACCTGGGGCGGTCGAGAGCGGACGACCCGAGATCTTGAGGCCATCCCGCAGCGTATCGGGCGGGAGAGGCGCCCCTCGCAGCTCGATGGCCACCCCTTGCAGGGCCACGCAGGCCCCCGCCACGACGGCCGCTGCCCCCGAGGTGCCGCCAAACCGCGCGGTGTAGGCTCTCGTCCAGTCGCCCTCGGGGAAGTAGAGGTCCGGCTCGCCGTCGCGTCCATAAGGGGCATGGAGGTGGCCCGAGCGGGTGTGTAGATCGACGCGCGCGCCGTGACCCGAGTAGTTCGCGGGTCGCCCATGCGCAGCGTTTGAGGCCCCGATCATGATGCCCCCATGATCGTTCGAGGGATCGAACCACCCTTCGAAGAAGGGAGCGTCGAGATCGACACCCCCGTTGCCTGTAGGCTCGACAACCGTGATCCCTGCCGCTGTCGCCAGCGCGATGGCGTCGAAGGTGGCAGGATCCGCGCTGACCGGACCCAAGCCTGGCGTGAGCGCCATCTGTTGTTCGATGAGCAGCACATCTCCCGGCGCGAGCTCCTGGGCCGCCAGGAGCAGCGCTTCTGCGACATCGTAGGAAGGGGTGAAGGGGTAGACGATCCGAAGCTGGACCTGGGGCGCGATCCCTGTGACCCCGAAGCCGTCGTCCCCGGAGCCGATCAGTCCAAACACCGCGTTGCCGTGGTACTCGAACTGCCGGACGGACTGACCGGGCCCGACCTCGGGGGGGTTGCTCTGGAAGGCCTCGTGGTCCGGATCGAAGGCATACTCGATCACGCTGACCCGCACCCCATCGCCTGCGGCCCCTGGCCAGCCTCTCAGCCAGGCGACTCCGACGCCCTCGGGCGGAGGGTCGAGTAAGGCCTGATCGGAGTCGAAGTTGGGCGTGTCCGACGGAGGAGGTACAGGCTCGGGGTGCCCCCACGCCGCTTCGACCACGCCCGCGCCGCGGAGGGCGGAGAGGCTGGTCGAGGGGACCCTCCACACCCTGCTTGGGTCGCGGAGGTCTGGGTGATCACGCAGGACGTTGCTGATCCACGGTCGACTGCTGGCCCCCACCTGCCAGCCCCGCTCCAGGTGTTCGGCGACCCCTGGCTGGCTCGGATCCGCCCCTGCTGTGAGGCGCACAGAGACCAGCTCGTGCTCGAGCGGAAGCCACGGCACATCGCTCCCCGGTGGGGCAGGCACCGCCCACGCGGTTAGCAGGAACAGCCACCACAACACACCGACCTCCTCGCCCTCTGCGGTACACTCAACCGTAGCGCAGACCGCGCTACGTCGCTTGCCTGAGGCCCTCTTGAGCTCGCCCAACTACATCACCGCCCGAGGTCTGGAGCGCATCACCCGCGAGATGCGCTGGCTTCAACGGGTCGAGCGCCCCCGCATCACCGCCGAGGTTGCCTGGGCTGCCTCCCTCGGGGATCGGTCCGAGAACGCAGAATACATCTACGGGAAGAAGCGACTCCGCGAGATCGACCGACGCCTGCGCTTCCTGACCGGCCGACTCGACAACGTGATCCCGGTAGATCCTGCGAGCCAGGCAGCGGTCGCCAACGGACGCATCCTCTTCGGCGCGACCGTCGACCTGGTTGACGAAGAGGACCGAGAGCGCACCTACCGCATCTTCGGTGAGGACGAGGTCGACGTCAGCCAGGGCGTGCTCTCGTACAAGAGCCCCATCGCCCGAGCCCTCATGGGGCACGAGGAAGGCGATGAGGTCAGCTTTCGAGCACCGGGTGGCTCCCGCAACGTCGAGGTCCTCGCCGTGCGCTACGAGGCCCAAGCCCCGCTGCCCGACGATCTCTTCGCCATCGAGGAGTAAGCCCCCAGGGTCGGCTCCTCGGCTCAGACCCCTAGGGCCTCCCGCGCGACCTGCTCGAGCCACGCATCGACCGCGAGCTGCTGCTGAGGCTCGAGTTGATCGATCCGCCGGCGAATGCGCTGAACTCGCTGGGTGACCGAGGCGCGCGAGAGTCCGCGCTGCCGGGCGAGCTCCGCCTTGCTGCCCGCCTCGATCAAGGCTCGGAGGTACGCCTCGTCGGCTTCGGGCAGGGGGAGGTCAGGCACGAGGTGCACCAGATCGTCTGGTCGTGGAGCGTGGCTATTCCATCGCTCGATCTCGGGGCGATCGTCGCGAAGCGCCTTCTTCTCGCGCGCCTTGCGCTTGATCTTGCGCCAGAGCGTGCGGTCCGAGATCGTTCGGACGAAGGCGATCAGCTCCCCGAGGGTCTCCCCTCGGAACTGTGCTAGGGAGGTGGCGATGAGCTGGTAGAGCACGTCGGCGACGACCTCTTCGCACTCGCAGGCCGAGAGAAGGTCGGGGGCCGCTTGACGCGCGACCCCGTTGATCCGCCGTTCGATGTAGCCCGCCAGCGTCCCGTACAGCGCCCGGGCTTCAGGGCTGTGGCGGTCCGCGACGAGCCTCTGGATGTCGTCTTGCAGGTCGCTCATCTTAGAAGCCGTTGCTGATCTGGGTCGTGGGGCGGCCGCGGGTCTTGAAGGTGTGAGGAGTCCCCTTGCTGCGCTCGGCGCCTTGGTTCGGAGGTGGGGGGGCCTGCTCGCAGGTCGCGTCGAGGAAGACGGGGTGCGGACACGGATCGGGAGCTGAGACTCCGAAGAGCGCTAGCCACCAAGCGAAGATGGGGGCGAAGAGGGTCATGGATCACGCTCCAGGTTGGTGAGGGGGCGAAGGTCGGGATCATCGTGGAGGCGCTCATCGAGGGCGCGAACGAAGGACGCCGGCAGCACTCGGCGGAGATGGGAGAGCAGATCGACCGCCTCGTCGATCTCGCCCAGCCGCACCAAGGCGCAGAGCAGGTTGCCGACGTTCTCCGGGGTGCGTTGACGCTCCAGAGCGCGGGCGAAGTAATCGAGGGCGACCTCGTAGTGCCCCTGTAAGAAGGCGAGCACGCCTCGATGTCGATCGACGCTAGCGAGGTTGGCCTCGAGGCTCGCGCCCCCCGCAGACAGGGCGGCGCTCTCTTGCTCGGCCGCCCACCTCGCGGCCTCGGCGTAGTTCTTCACCTTTGGGCTCGCGGCGATGACGTGCAAGGCGGAGTAGAGATGCACCGCATCGAGCCGGCCCTCGCGATGGAGCGCGCGGGCCAGCCCACGGCACTCGTCAGGGTGCTTACTCGGATCGGCCAGGGCGGCGGCGACCGTGGAGAGGGCCTCGTGGAAACGACCATCGACCTGCTCTACCGGGGTCAGGTAGGCTTCTTGATCGACGGCTTGGAGCACGCGCTCAAGGATGGACTGAACACTCATGGAGACCTCAACCGTCCTGTCAGTGTTCCTGACGGAGCGTCTGTAAACGTCTCGGAGATGTCATTTCTTACAGGGGCGTGAAAACACCCCACCACGACCGCTGTCGCGAGGCTTGATGGCTCCGTGAAAGACGTGGCTTCGTCGCGGGGTTCAAGCGGCCCGATACACCCCTGGACACCTTGCCAAGGTGGGCTCTGAGCGCCGGCGCGCGCATCGCGACTCAGAAGAAGCGGCCGCGACCTTCGAGCTGCTCCGCCTCGGTCTTGCAGTCGATGCACATGCGGGCGACGGGGCGAGCCATGAGACGCTTGAAGGTGATCGGCGCTCCGCAGGACTCGCAGGTGCCGTACTCGCCTTGATTGATCGTCTCGAGGGCGTGGCGGATCTTTTTGAGCAGCCGGCGTTCGCGATCGGCCATGCGCAGGGCGAAGTCCCGGTTGGACTCCGTGATGGCGATGTCGAGCTCATCGGCTTCGACCTCGCGAACCTGGGAGGCGTCGTGGACGGCCTGGCGACCGCTGTCGAGCAGATCGTGGAGTTGTTTTTGCAGCATCTCGTGGAGCTCAGCCAGCTCCGACTCGGACAGGTACTCATCGGGAGGGAAGTTGGTCGAGGCGGCGGGCATGAGGGCCTCCAGAAGTAGGGGAGCAGGGGTTGCGGCCAGCCAGTCTAATGCATCCGCGTCGCTATGGGAAGGGCAGGCAGCCCAAGAAGCCCGCGATGGGCGGCTAGACCGCTCGCGGGGCTCGCGTTCATCGAAGCTCGACTCCTGGTGCCCTCCAGGCTGACCGCTCGACGGATCACGCGATATAGCGCTCCTTCCGAGCGAGAAAACCTGCGTCCCTCTCCGACGAAGCAGCGTCCCTGACCTGCCGACACGAGCCGATCCCATTAGGGACGGGTGCCATCTTGGAGTGCACCGCATGTTCGACCGTCTGCCGTCTCCCGCAAAGCTCGAAGATCAGATCCTCGACCTGTGGGATCGCGAGCGTATTTTCGAACGCTCGCTTGAGCGTGCCCAGGGAAGAGAGCCCTTCGTCTTCTTCGAAGGCCCACCGACCGCCAACGGGCTGCCCCACAATGGGCACGTCCTGACCCGCGTCATCAAAGACGTGATCCCTCGCTACAAGACCATGCGGGGCCACCTGGTGCGGCGCAAGGCCGGCTGGGACACCCACGGCCTGCCGGTCGAGATCGAGGTGCAGAAGGCCATGGGGCTCAAGGGTCGCCAAGGGATCCTCGACCACGGAATGGCGAACTTCAACCGCGCGTGCCGCGACTCGGTCTTCCGCTACGTCGAGGAGTGGGACACGCTGACCCGTCAGATCGGCTTCTGGGTGGATCTCGACGACCCTTACGTGACCTTTCACCGCGAGTACGTCGAGTCGGTGTGGTGGGCGCTCTCGCGCCTGCTCGACAAGGGCCTGCTCTATCAAGGCCACAAGGTCGTCTGGTGGTGGCCACAGGGGGGCACCACCCTCTCGGCCGCCGAGGTCGGCCTCGGCTATCGGGAGGTCGACGATCCCGCGATAACCGTCCGCTTTCGCGATGTTGATGACCCGAGCACATCCTACCTGGCCTGGACCACGACCCCCTGGACCCTCCCCTCGAACGTCGCGCTGGCGGTAGGCGAGAGCATCTCCTACGCGCGCTGTGCCGATCCCGATGGGGGCACCGTGATCCTCGCCGCCGACCTGGCCGAGTCCTACGATCTCGAGATCCTCGATCGTCTGCCCGCCTCGGCGCTTCTCGGCCGACGCTACACCCCACTGTACGACTTCGGTCCTCCCACCGAGGGGGAGGCCTTCGTGATCGTCTCGGGCGAGCACGTCACGACCGACGCTGGCACCGGCATCGTGCACACCGCCCCGGCCTTCGGCGAAGACGACATGAAGGTCGCCGAGCGCCAGGGGCTCGGTCTTCTCCAGCACATCCGGCCCGATGGCACCTTCGGGCCGAACACCCCGTGGGACGGAGTGTTCTGCAAAGACGCAGACCGCGCGATCATCGCGGAGCTGCGCGAGCGGGGGCTGCTCTTCAAGCGCGACGCCTACCGCCACGACTACCCCTTCAGCTACCGCGCTGACGATGAGCCACTCATCCAGTACGCCCGCCCAACCTGGTTCATCCGAACCACCGCCGTCATCGACGCGGTGATCGAGAACAACCGGAAGATCGCCTGGCTGCCCGAGCACATCCGCGATGGACGCTTCGGCGACTTCCTTCGCAACAACGTCGACTGGGCCCTGTCTCGGGAGCGCTTCTGGGGAACGCCGCTCAACCTCTGGATCTGCGAGGACTGCGGCCAGATGCGAGCCCCCGCCTCGCTGACCGATCTCGAGGACTGGGGCGCCCAGGGCATCGATCACAGCGTCGACGAGCACCTGCGGATCCACCGCCCTTGGATCGACCAGGTCACCCTGCCGTGTACCGCCTGCGCGGGCACCCAGCGCCGGGTGCCCGAGGTCATCGACTGCTGGTTCGACTCGGGCTGTATGCCCTTCGCCCAGTGGGGCTTTCCCCACAAAGGGCTCGAGGCCTTCCGCGAGCAGTTCCCGGCAGACTTCATCTCCGAGGCCATCGATCAGACGCGCGGCTGGTTCTACTCCCTGTTGATGATCGGGACCCTGCTCTTCGACGAAGAGACCGTGCAGGAGTACGATCTGGCGGTGGGCGAGGCCCCCGTGCCCTACAAGAGCTGCGTGGTCCTCGGCCACGTCAGCGATGTGGAGGGGCGTAAAGAGTCCAAGTCCAAGGGCAACTACACCTCGCCGAACCTCGTGCTGCGCGGCACGGCCAAGCTCTTCGTCCTGCCCGATCCCGAGCTGAAGCCGGGGACGGTGGGGCTCAAACCCGATCAGGTGCGCAGCCTCGAGCTCGGCGCCAAGGAGCGGGTCACCCTCTCCTCGGCCGAGGCGGGCGAGGGCCGGAGCCTGACGGCCAAGGTCGTCTCCACTGAAGTCGGGCCAAAGGATAGCTGTCACCTTCACCCCGACGACATCGCGACCCTGGAGCTCGACGGCACGGTCTGGTTCACCCTCCCCGGCGAAGCCCCCGGCGCCGACGCCTTCCGCTGGCTCTTTTGCGCCAGCAATCCTCCGTGGTCCAAAACCCGCCTGTCTATGCGCAACATCCGCGAAGGGCAGCGCGAGTTCCTGATCCGGCTGCGCAACGTCTACCAGTTCTTCTCGATCTACGCAGATATCGCCTACGATAAGGGCAGCTTCGATCCGCGTAGCACCCCGCCGCGCCCGCCGAGCGCCCGACCCGCCCTCGACCGCTGGATCCTCGACCAGCTCGCTCGCACGACCGCCGAGATGACCGAGCAGCTCGACGGCTACGGGATCTACGGCGCCGCCCGAGCCCTGCTCCGCTTCGTCGACGATCTCTCGAACTGGTACGTGCGCCGCAGCCGCGCCCGCTTCTGGAGCGAGGGCGACGAGCTGGCCGACGCCTTGTGGACACTCTACGAGGTGCTGGTTCACACCGCGCGCCTGCTCGCCCCCTTCGTGCCGTTCACCGCAGAGGCCCTGTGGCGCGAGCTCGTCGTGGGAGCTGGGCGAACCGATCTGCCTCCGAGCGTGCACCTGGCGGACTGGCCGGAGCCCCAGCCGCTCCACCTCGACCCGGCCCTGCACGCCGACATGGCCCTGGTACGTCAGCTCGCCAGCCTCGGGCTCGCCGCGCGCACCGCCTCCAAGGTCAAGGTCCGTCAGCCCCTCCAGGCCATCAGCGTGGTGCTCGCCGATCCCTCCCGGCAGCCCGCGGTCGAGGCCCTCTCCGAGCTCCTCAGCGATGAGCTCAACGTGCGCGAGATCCGCTTCGCCACCGACGCGAGCACGTTCGTAAACCTCAAGCTCAAGCCCGACTACAAGAAGCTCGGTCGCCGACTGGGCAAAGACATGAAGGCCTGCGCCGCCGCGTTGGCCCAACTCGATCCCACGCAAGCCAAGACGTCTCTCGATCAGGGCAGCCTCGGTCTCGAACTCGGCGACGGTCGCCACCTCGAGCTGACCCCCGAAGAGGTCATCGTACAGGTCGAAGCGCAAGGCACCTTCGAGGCCGCCAGCTCCCCCGAGGCCGTGGTCGCGCTGCACACCGAGATCGACCAAGACCTCCGGGCCGAAGGCTTCGTGCGCGAGCTCACCAGTCGAGTCCAAGGGGTCCGCAAGCAGCTCGATCTGGGCTTCACCCAGCGCATCGAGCTCTGGCTGAGCGGCGATCCCAACCGTCTGCTCTTCGTCAACCCGAGCTTCTTTTCCTACCTCGCCCGAGAGTGCTTGGTCCGGGGCGAGCCCCACCTCGGCGCCGACGCCCCCGAAGGCGTGCCCCGCTTCGAGGTCAACGTGGACGGCGAGCCGATCATCGTCGGGGTCCGAGCGCTCTAGCGGAGCGCTCTTGGGTGGGGCGCTCCTAGCTCGGTGCATCCCAGATCAGCGGCCAGACCTCTTCAGCGCGTCGCTGACCGATCACCGCGGCCTTACAGAACCAGCGCCATCGCTCGACCCGGTCGTCCGGGGGGGGGTGCACGTCGACATCGTAGACGTGGGGCGCGTCGGAGACGTACTGGCCGCCGAGGAAGCGGAAGACCTGACCGAGCTGAAAGCTGGCGTTGCCGTCGCCGGTGGCGGTGAGCGCTCGGCCCGCACAGAGGGCCACCCCGTCGAGGGCAGCGTCGAGGGGGGGGAGGATGGACTGTGAGGGGAGCTGCACGAGGTGGCTCGCGAGCTCGGCGAGCGCGTGGACCAGCACCAGATCCCGGCCGCCGTCTTCGGCTGTGACCCGCGCGGCTGTCTCGACCCAGTCCTCGACGCGATCGCGCACGGTGAGCGAGAGCCGGTCGGTGATCCACTGCAGCGAGCCGTCGGCGAGCCAGGCGCGCACCTGATCTTCCTGGAAGTCGGGACCGAGCGGATCGCGGTCGAAGTCGTGAGAGGCGAGCACGCGGGTGATCGGCAGTCCGCGCTGCCCCGAGATGGCGCGCCCCGCTCGCAGGGCGAAGGCGACTCGGCTCAGCGGAGGGATCGGCGCCCCGAAGAGGATGTCGAGGATGAGGGTCTCGACAGACATCCCGGCGCCGGTCAAGGCCCTGCGCAGATCTTTGGCGAGGTGCCGCGCGTCGACCCGAGCGTCGCGGGTGAGTCGAACGTAGGCCTGGGTGGCAGGGTGGACGCCTTCTTGGCCGCGATCGACCTCAAACCATCCATCGGTCCCGTCGTTCTGGACCGAGAGCAGGAGCGGCTCAGTCGGCGGACCGGACACGACGACGGTCGCGCCCATGCCGTCTTTGCGGCCGACCCCGCACGACGCGAGCACCGGAGCGTGGACCACGGCGGGACCTGGGACGGGGGTGATGTCGTCGGGGTCTCCGACGATGTCGACGCGAAGGCGTAGTCCGAGCTGTCGGGCGCGGGTCATGAGCAAGATGGCGGCGGTGGTCGCGCCGGGGCTGCTGCCACGAAGGGCGACGTCCATGAAGATCCTCGGGGTCACAGGGGAGCGTGGAGGGTAGCAGATGACGAGAGGCCTACGGAGAGGGCTCAGCGATGGCTGGGATCGCGCAGGAGTTCGGCGACTCGCTTCATGACGGGCTGCAGGCTGCTGTGGGTCACGGCACGCACCGCTTCGTCGACGGGGAACCAGGCCACATCCGAGATCCCTTCCGAAGCACGAGGCGTGAAGCCCTCGATGGGCTCCAGCGGCTCGAGCAGGTAGAGGTAGACGCTCTTCAGTCGAGGATGTCCCCCTGGGATGAGAAAGCCGTAGCGCGCCGTGTCGATGAACTTCATGACCTTGAGGGCCGCCGAGATCCCGAGCTCCTCTTGCACCTCGCGGATCGCCGTCGCTTCGGGCGTCTCGCCCGGCTCCAGCTTGCCCTTGGCGACCTCCCAGGTCGCGCCGGACCGGCGGGTCACCTTGACCAAGGCGAGCTCAAACCCGCCATCGGAGGCCCGTCGGACCGGGAATCCCCCGGCGGAGTGCTGCTCGGCGTAGCCCTCCTGTAGGTTGAGGATGGCGGAGGTGGGGATCGGGGAAGAGAGATACAGGCCCGTCTTTCGGTTTCGAAAGAACGAGACGCCTTTGCGTCGCGCGCGGCTGGCGTCGATCACGAGCACCTCAGGGAGGGCGCCCCGGAGCCGATGCGCCACCCGCCAGGCGTGAGCCTCGTCGCCCGAGAGATAGACGTGCCGCTCGGGTCCCGCGGTGAGGAGGTCTTGATCCCGGACCTCAGCGGCCCTCTCTGCCGTGGTCGCGTGGTAGAGGATGTCGGGTGGGGTGCAGCGAGGGTGGCGACGGGGCGCTCGCCACTTCTCCTTGGCGCGACTTCGGGAGAGCGCGCGGATCCGAAGCTCGCGGACCTCGAAGCGCGTCGTTTGGGCTCCGGTGACCAGGTCACGAACCACGGTGGTGGTGACCTCGGTCCGCATAAGCTTAGACGCCGCTCGGCAAGCCTCCTCGAGCGGGACCCACCCCTGCTCGTCGGGCTTCAGCCCGCCTACCTCGGGGCGATGCCGAAGCAGGAAGGCGAGGGTCTTAGAGAGGCGAACACGATCCATGGGCTCCGCTCTAGGGCGTCCGACCCACCCGAGGGGGGGCGGTGAAGGGTACCTATTCGGCCTGCTCGCGCCGCTCTGGCTTGCCGTGCTCGACTTCGTCGATGAGATCGCCGCCGGGATTATAAAGGCGGGCGCGATCGTAGCCGTTGTGCCAGATCGGCTTGGGTTGGCCGAGGAAGATCTGTAGCTGAAGCTCAGGGTCGCGCTGATGCTCCCCGCGCCCGGTGTGGACGAGCACGGTGTGACCCGCCGGGATCACGAGGCTCGGGAAGTCGAAGCGCTGCCCGTCAAAGTTTGTAAGGTAGAACCCTTCGACATCGAGGGGCTCTGCCGTAATGTTGCACACCCGCAGGTACTCCCCGTTGAGGTTGTACTCTTCGTTGCCACGAGCGCGGGCATGAAAGGAGCTGATGTGGAGCTCGCCTTGATACCGATCGGTGGACCAGATCCCCTTCTTAGCCTTTCTGGCCTTCTCTTGGGCCTTAAGCAGGGGGGTGGGGTCTTCGGGCTCGGGAGGGATCAGAAAGACGTGACCGAAGCCCTCTTCGATCAGGCGCAGCGAGAGGTCGTTCTTTCCGACCCGGACCCCGGCGATCAGGCGACCGTAGCCATCGCGCGGGTTGTCGGGATCGACGACGAGGGTCACCTTGCGGCCCAAGACGAGCTTCTCGGCGAGGCGCGTGGCCTCGGCGGCGAAGGGCTCGGGGGGGCGCTTCTCGGGGGCGTTCACCCACTTGACGCGCACTTTGTCGCCGTTGTCGAGAGTGACGGTATCGCCGTCGTAGACGTGCACCACCTGGGCGGTGGTCGGGACATCGGCGAGGCTGAGCAGTGCGAAGAGGAACCAGAACATGCCGCCAACATAGCACCCGCTCGGCACATCGTCACCGCGGCTGCCTCAGGCTCTGGATCCGCTCGACCTGCCACTGCATGTAGACATCGTCGGGCAGCAGCCGCGCGGCCTCGGTGGAGGCGTGCAAGGCTTGGTCGATCTCTCCGCGGGCGACGTGCACGACGGCCTTGGTGTCGAGGTAGTCTGAGCGCGGTCCCTCGATCCGAAGCGCGCGGTCGACCAGCCGGAGCGCTCGGTCGAGATCCTGCTGCGCCAGGGCGAGGTACCAGGCCGTGCAGTTGTGCCGGCCGCTCCGGCTCGAAAAGGCCTCGCAGTCCCGCTCCAGCCCCTCGCTCAGGTAGGTCTGGACGCGCTCTTCATCACCGATGACCCGATACGAAGCCACCAAGAAGTCCAACGGCCGAAGCTGGGGGTGCAGCCGCTCCGTCGCTTCGAGCAGATCGGACCGAAACGTCGCGATGTCGGCCTCGTCGCGCAGGAGCGAGGCGTAGAACCACTGCGCCTTGCCGTCGGTCGGGTATTCCCGCACGAGCTGGCGAACCCGCGCCATCGCACCATGGTGATCGCCCATCCTCAGCGCGAGCCGGGATCGGCGAAGCAAGAAGCCCGAGGGGTTCTGGCGGAGTCTGGCCGCCTGGATCAGGGCATCGTTCGCCTCATCGAGCCGATCGGTGGCGGCCAGGGCGTCGGAGAGCGCCAGGTGGGCCTGCGCCGCCTCGGGGCGCACCAGCGCGGCCTCGCTCGCCAAGCGCAGCGCTTTTTCAACCTCGCCATCCAAGATCAGGCCGTTGACACCCGAGATGATCTCGTCTTCGTCGACCAAGCCCTCGGGCCCGAGATCGCCCAGGGCCTCCCACGCTGCGGGGAGGTCTGCCCGGTAGCGCAAGGCGCGGGCCAGGAGCACCCGACCCTCGGCGTCGTCAGGGTAGTTGTCGATCCAGCGGCGGAGATGCTCGATCGCACGGTCGGTTCGATCGAGGGCGATCAGGTAGCGCGCTCGCTGCAGATCGCGCTCCGGAGCGCGGGGGCCGAAGGCCTTGAGATCTTGGGCGAGGAGGATCTTGTGGCCGTCGCGCAAGCGCTTGGGGCCCCAGGAGCGCTTGAGGGCCAACCTTCCATCGACGGGATCGAGCCAGACTCGATGATCCGCGAGGAGCTGATGCCCGATGAGCCCCCGCGTCGCGAGGCTGGGCGCACCCCTGTGGGTGTCGTACCCGAGCCACTGCGCCTGAAGGTCTACGTCGAAGGTTCGGCCTCCGAGCTCGACCCGCTGAACGGGGATCCGTCGGGTCTGCTTGAGGAACTGGCTCGGCGGGAGGAACTCGCTGGCCCCGACGCCGTAGACCGGCTCCAGCCCCTCGGAGGCGACACCCGCGAAGGGGCGCCCGGTCGCGCCAGCGAAGAGCAGGGCGCTCGCTCCAGTGTCGAGCTGGACCGTGACGGTCTCGGTTACGACAGGGTCGGAGTCGGTCGTGACCGTGATGCGGGTCTCGATGGCGTTGCCCACCTGGCGGAGCTCGCCGCCTCGCTTGAGCGGGGGCCCGTCCCCTGGGCGCAGGAGCAGCATGCGGTCCTTGGGATAGTCGATGCGCAAGGTGAAGCGCTTCCAGGTTTCCATGCCCAGGATACCCGCGACAGGCATGAAGCCCGCGGTGCTGCTCACCCCGCGAACGCCGACGGCGAAGGGAACCTCTCGGAGGGTCGCGTCCCCGAGCACCAGCTCCGGCGCGACCGCGCGACCGGCGGTGGTGCGCCCGCTCAACCCCGCCAGGGAGTAGCGCTTCTCTTCGATCTCGAGCCCAAGCTCCTGCGCGACCTCCCGGTGCAGGACGTTGACGTCCGCTCCGGTGTCGACCAGGAAGAGCAAGTGAGGGGAGTCACCGATCGTGGCCTGGACGTAGATCCGGTTCGCTCCGGCGGCTGGGCGCAAGAGATCGAGCTTCACGCGGCGAGGCCCCTCCCAGCACAGAGAGCACCCCTCGTCCGAGAGCTGAGGGAGGCGGGGGCGCGCACAGCCTGCGAGCATCCCGAGGATCGCTAGCCCGAAAAGTGCGCGCACCGACATGCTCCTCTCAGCTACCCTCCTGAAGGTAGCCCCTCCGGGGCCGGTAGCCAACCTCCGCCCATCCCGAAGAGTCGTGCCTTCCCGGACAGGCCCGACGCGATACACTCTGACCATGGAGCTCTCGCCCGAAGATCGCTCATCGCTCATAAGCCACCTGACGGTGCGGTTCTCGGACTACACAACGCGTAGCTCCCTGGCGCGACAGGTGGGTCTGGGCGACGTGCAGCTCACGGGTCCCGCCGAGGCGGTCTGGACGGACCTTCTCTCGGAGGCCCTTCGACGGGAGCGTCTGATCCCGCTCCTGCGAGCAGCGGCGGAGGCTTCGCCAGGCGACGACACCCTCCGGCGCATCGCCGAGGCAGCCGCGGCGGGGCAGCTCCGGATCCCCCCGGTGGAGCGGGCCTCTGACTGGCTCAAGTGGGCGGTCTTGGCGGGCGGGATCGTGGTGCTGCTCGGGGTGATCGCTGTGTTCGCCGATTCGGTACGAGCGGGCCGCGACGCCCCCGAGCCGGCCATGGCTGGGTCCTCGGAGTCCACCTCGGGCCCGATCCCTTCCCCCACCGCGGATCGCGCCGCGTCCGAACGGCACCTCGAGCCCGAACCTCAGGCTGGGGACTCCAGCTCCGCGCCGGGGAACGAGCCCGAGGCGAGCGCTCCCCTCGACGCCCCTCCCGAGGTCGCGCTCGCGCCTCCCGCTGATCCTCAGGAGACAGACCCAGAAGCGACCCAGGAAGTGCCCGAACCCGCCGAATCCGAGATCGACATCGATCCCCCGCTCACCTCATCCGAGCCCGTCTCGCTCCCCTCGGGTCGCGGGCCCTGCCACGCGGAGCGGGGGGTTCTCTTGGGCTACGCCTACGCCGGCTCCAAGAAGCCTGGAGGGCGGGGCGACATCTGGCTTGTACGCCAGAGCGTCAACGTGCGCAGCGACTATCCCCGCCCCGAGAACAGCTGGAGCGCGCGCGCTGCGGTACGCTGTGTCTTGCCGACAGGCTCGCGCGTTGACCTGATCAAGGAACCCCTCGCAGTCGAGGGCGGGGCCTACTGGGTCCCCATCTACGGAGGCGCGGTCTCGCCATGATTCTCGTCATCGACGTCGGAAATACCAACATCGTCCTCGGGATCATGGACGGCGAAGAGGTGGCTCGAACCTTCCGAGTGAGCACCACCGAGCGCACGACCGACGAGACGGGGGTCCTGCTCCTGACCCTGTTAGGGCACGTCGGCTTCCGACCCGGCAGCCTGCATGGCGCGATCATCGCCTCGGTCGTTCCCTCTGTCCAATACAGCCTCGAGAAGGCGCTTCGACGCTATCTGGACCTCGAGCCGCTCGTCGTCGGGCGGGGCGTCAAGACCGGCATGAAGATCCGCACCGACAACCCGCGCGAGGTCGGCGCCGACCGGATCGTCAACGCGGTCGCGGCGTGGCACAGGTATGGAGGTCCCGTGATTATCGTCGACTTCGGCACAGCGACCACCGTCGACTGCGTCAACGACAAGTGCGAGTATGTGGGGGGCGCCATCGCCCCCGGACTCCAGATCGCCGAAGAGGCGCTCTTCTCCCGCACGGCCAAGCTCCCTCGGGTCGAGGTCGCCCGCCCCAAGACCCCCATCGGCACCAACACCGTCGCCGCGATTCAGTCGGGACTGTTCTGGGGCTATGTCGGGCTCGTGGACAACCTCGTGCGCCGCTGTCAAGACACCCTCGGAGGCGCAGAAGTGGTGGCGACAGGAGGGCTGTCGAACCTCATCGCCCCTGAGGTCCCAGCCATCGGGCACGTAGACGGGTGGCTCACCCTGCGCGGTCTCGCGCAGATCTACGCCCGAAACGCGGACGAAGCATGACAAGCTCCAAGTTGACGAACGGAGCCCGTCGCGCCTACCTTGCGGCCATGACTCGCTCCCCGATGCTGATCTGCGCCCTCGTGGCCGGCCCGCTCTCGCTCGCGCCGGCCGCCGCGCAGTCGCCCGCCGAAGACGACCGTCCCCTGGCGATCCCCTCCGACACGTCGACCCCCGAGCCTCGGGCCCCCAAGCCCGATGACTCCCGTGACCAAGACTACTCTTACCGGCCTTCACCCAACGCGCCCAAGGTCAAGGAACCCCGAGCGGGTCGGAGCGAGTCCAATAGCTTCCTCCACACCGACGTCGGCTACCGTCTCATCTGGTCCAGGAATAGCCTGATGCCGATCCGGCAGCGGGCGGGAGCCTTGGGTGATCGGCCGCATATGATGCACGGCCTCGTTGGCGGCATGATGGACCGCAAACTCTACGCGGCGGTCTCCTACGAGATGCCGGTAAACTATGGGCAAGGTAGCTTTCCCTTTGTTGCCGAGGCCCGCTTCGGGTGGTGGGACAACTTCTTTGGCGAGCCCGAGCGGCGAGGGGCCTTCGGCGCGATCGCGGGCACCGCGATCACCTACGTCGGCGTGCGCTGGGTCCACGACTACTTCCGAGGGAGCGGGCGGGAGTGGGCTGGGACGGGAAGCGCCGGTGGCCTGGTGCTCGGCTACACCCGGTCCGCCCCGTTCGGCAAGCTCACCATCGTCTCCGACAGCCACTTCTCGCTCTACCTCCTCGGCTGGAGCGAGCGCCCGGACTTTCCACTCGGCCTGCTGAATCAGCGTATTTCCGTGGGGTTCGACCCCGTCTTTCTCGATGTACGCTTCCGCTTCGATCCCGGCACAGGCGATGAGATCTCGGTCGGGCTGTCCATGCAGAGCCTCTTCTGATCGCTTTGCGGGGTCACGGCCCCTGCCGCGTCGGGGCTGCCTTGATAGACCCCCCCCGAACGCGGAGGCAGCATGGAAGCGCAAGGGTGGATCGTATCGTTCGCAGGCGGCGAGGTCCGGGGGACACAGCCCAGCGTCGAGAAGCTCGGCCTCAAGGCGGCGGGGCTGGTCGAGCTCGCACAGCTCGGAGTGCCCGTGCCCGAGGGCTTCACCATCCTCACCTCAGCGTGCGAGGCCTTCCAGTCGGCCGACGGCTGGCCCCGCGCCTTGACCCAGGAGCTCGATCAGGCGGTGACCGAGCTCGAAGAACGCACGGGGCGCACCCTGGGCGATCCCTCCAACCCGCTGCTGCTCGCCATCCGCTCAGGAGCCTCGGTTCCAATGCCGGGCATGATGGACACCGTGCTCGATCTGGGCTTGAACGACAAGACGGTGCGGGGCCTCGCCGAGCGTACCGGCGACCCGCGCTTCGCCTGGGACAGCTACCGCCGCTTCATCCAGATGTATGGCGACATCGTGCTCGGGGTCCACCACACCCGCTTCGTGAAGGCGCGCGAGGATCTCTACGGAGGAAAGCCCCTCGAAGAGCTGAGCGCCGAGGAGCTGGCCAAACTCTCGGAGCGCTACCGGCAGGTCATCGCGACCGCCGGGCGGACCTTTCCCCAGGGCCCCCGCGAGCAGCTCCGATCTGCCATTGAAGCGGTCTATCGGTCCTACAACAGCCACCGGGCACGCTACTATCGAAAGACGCACCAGATCGGCGATGATCTAGGAGTCGCCGTCACCGTCCAGCGCATGGTCTTTGGCAACCGCGCCGAGAGCTCCGGCACCGGCGTCTTGTCCACTCGCAACCCCAAGACCGGCGAGCCCGGCGCCTTCGGGGAGTGGATACCCGGCGCGCAAGGCTCCGACGTCAGCCGGGGCGGGATCACGCCGGCTCCCCTCGCAGGCGACTCGACCACCGATCACGCGAGCCTTCAGGAGCGCTTCCCCGCGGTCTACGACGAGCTGATCCAACTCGGGGAGCGGCTCGAGGCCCATTTCCGTGATCTACAAGAGCTCGAGTTCACCCTCGAGAACGGCACCCTCTGGGCCTTGCAGACCGGACCCGCGCCTCGGTCCGCCCAAGCTGCGGTCCGGGTGGTGGTGGACCTGGCCCACGAAGGCGTGCTCAGCCGCCAAGAGGCCCTCTTGCGGGTCGACCCCGCCCAGCTCGAGCGCATGCTCCGCCCGATCGTCGCACCCGATGCCCGCCGGCGGGTGCTCGCCACTGGCCTCGACGCCTCGCCCGGCGCCGCCTGCGGTCGGGTCGTCTTCCATGCCGCCGACTGCCAGGAGCTCCTCGAGAAGGGGGAGCCGTCCATCTTGGTTCGTGTCGACACCTCGCCCGAAGACATCCAAGGCATGACCGTGGCCCAAGGGGTGCTCACCGCGCGGGGGGGCCAGACCTCCCACGCTGCGGTGGTCGCCCGCGGGATGGGCAAGCCCGCTGTGGTCGGCTGCACCGAGATCCAGGTCGACTATAGCCGCGAGGTCTTCTACGCCGGCGACACCGTCATCCGGCGGGGCGACTGGATCACCGTCGATGGCTCCACCGGGCAGGTCTTGGCCGGGCAGGTCCCCATGCTCGCCCCCGAGGCCGACAGCGGTGCCATGGCCGAGCTGCTCGACTGGGCCGACCAGGAGGCCCGCCTGCGCGTTCGAGCCAACGCCGACAGTGCTCCCGACGCCAAGCGGGCGCGCGCGCTCGGTGCCGTCGGGATCGGCCTGTGCCGCACCGAGCACATGTTCTTCATGCCCGAGGCGCTCCGTGCCATTCGCAAGATGATCCTCGCGGATGACCCCTGGGCCCGGCAGCGCGCGCTCAACGACATCCTCCCCATGCAGCGCGCGATGTTCGCCGACATCTTCCGCGAGATGGACGGCTTGCCCGTCACGGTGCGCCTGCTCGACCCCCCTCTCCACGAGTTCCTGCCGAAGCGCGACGAGGACATCAGCGAGGTCGCTGAGGAGCTCGGGGTCCGCGTCGAGGCCCTCAACGCTCGGCTCGCTCAGCTCTACGAGGCCAACCCGATGCTCGGCCACCGCGGCGTCCGACTGGGGATCAGCACCCCTTCCGTCTACAAGACTCAGGTTCGAGCCCTGTTTGAGGCCGCCTGCGAGGTCACTCGCGAAGGCGTTCAGGTGCACCCCGAGATCCTGGTCCCCCTCGTGGCCCTGCCCGAGGAACTGCGCCGCATCCGAGATTTGATTGGCGAGATCGCCGAGGAAGTCCTCAGCGAGCACGGCATCCGCATCGTCTACGAGATCGGGACCATGATCGAGGTGCCGCGCGCCTGTATACTCGCCGATGAGTTGGCCGAGAACTCCGCCTTCTTCAGTCTGGGCACCAACGACCTCACCCAGCTCGTCTACGGCTTCAGCCGCGACGACATGAACAAGTTCCTTCCTACCTACCGACGTGAGGGGGTGCTGCGCGACGACCCGCTGTCCCACTTCGACGCCGAGGGGGTGGGGCAGCTCGTGCGCATGGCCTGCGATCGGGGGCGCCGCACGCGGCCGGAGCTCAAGCTGGGCGTGTGTGGGGAGCACGCCGGCGAGACCGACGCGATCGCTTGGTTTCACGAGCAGGAGCTGGACTACGTCTCGTGCTCGCCCTTCCGTGTGCCCGTTGCGCGCCTCGCGGCGGCCCACGCCGCGCTCAAGGGCTGAGGCGCCTCAGCCCGCCAGCCGCTCCACGCGCAGGGTCGGGCGGGTGCGCCGACCCGAGCGGAGCACCTGTCCGAAGCCCCGCTCGGTGCCGACGGAGGGGAGCACCTCGCCGTCCCGCACCGCGACCCGCCCGTTCACCGCCACCGCCCGGACGAGCTCGGGGTTGCGACGGACCAGGCGAACCAGCCCTTGAAACTCGGGGATGGGGGCTTCGTGAGACGCATGGACCCGCTCATCGAGGTGGGCCGGGTCGAGCACCACAAGATCGGCCCGCCGGCCTGGTGCCAACACACCCGCGTCGAGGCCGTACCACTGGCCGAGCTCGCCCGTACACCGCTCGATGGCGCGCTCGATCGACATGATCGGCCGACCTTGCTCCTCGGCCTCCACCACCATGCGCAGCAAGCGGAGCGGGAAGTTGTAGTGCGCCATGTTTCGCAGGTGAGCCCCCGCATCCGAGAAGCCGATCTGAGCGGCGGGGTGCGAGACGATCCAGCGCAGCACCTCGGGTCGATCGTTGGCGACGACGGTGTACCAGCGCACGTCGTTTCCGTAGCGAGCGACCAGGTCCAGGAAGACTTCGACGACATCTTGGCCCCGCTCCTGGGCGATCTGAGCGAAGCTCTTGCCGATCAGGGAGGCGTCGGGACACTCCACGATCTCAGAGGCGTTGAAGTCGCGGTGGAACACCCGAGGGAGGAGCTTGTTCGTCCATTCTTTTCGGAAGCGCTCCCGGTAGGCTGGATCTTGGATGAGCTTGCTTCGTTCGTCTTGGTCTTGAAGATGGAGCGCGGCGGTGCCGGCTCCGAACTCCTCGAAGACGACGACGTCCATCCCGTCGGCCCACAGGTCGAAGACCTCGGGGAGCGCCTGCATGCGAAAGTTCGCCCCGAGCGCGTTGACGAAGGTGGCTGCCGATCCCACGATGCGGGCGATCCAGCGATCGGCGCGGGTGTCCATGAGGCTGATGATGGTGGTCTTGAGGGGCTTGCGCACGATCCCCATGCTCGCCAGGTAGAACATGACCGCGTCGGCCTTGGTCGTGACGTCGGGCACCGCCTGAAAGACCTTTTCGCGGCGTCGGACCTCGCGTAGCAGGGTGTTGTACTCGCGCCAGCCAGCGTACGTCGAGGGGAGGGGGCGACTGCGGAAGCGATCGCCGTCCATCTTGTCCCAGCGCAGGGTCATGATCGACAGACCCAGGTAGCCGGTATCGAGGGCCTGCTCGACGAGACCCTGCATGGTCGCGAGCTCGTCGACGGTCGGGCGCACGCCCTTGGTCAAGCTGCGCTCCAAGCCCATGGCGTGCGCCCGGATGGTGGAGTGCCCACAGTAGCTCGCCACGTTGGGCCCCAGCGGCAGGCGATCGAGGTGCTCGAGGTACTCCACCTGGTCCTCCCAGTCCCGGTGCCTCTGCAGGATAGGGAGGACGATGTCGCGCGGAACGGCCTCGACGCGGCAGAACATGTCGGCGAGGTCCTCGTTCTTTCCTACCGCGAGCGAGAGGGAGCAGCTCCCGACGACCACCGTGGTGATCCCGTGGCGAAGGGACTCCGAGAGGGCAGGGGCCACCTCGATCTCGGCGTCATAGTGGGTGTGCATGTCGACGAAACCCGGCGTGACCCAGCATCCCTCCGCCTCGACAACCTCGGTCTCAGGCCCGGCCTGGATGCGATCCTGACGGATCGCGACCACTTGGCCATCCTTGACCACCAGGGTTCCCTTGACCGGGGGGTTGCCCAGGCCATCGAAGATCGAGCCATCGCGAACCAGTAGATCGGGGGCAGCGGACATGGAGCGCTCCTCGTGGGCGAGAGATCCAGCATAGCGTATCCCCCCAGAGGTCGGGGTCGGCCCGTGGTGAGCGCCGCTACGCGCCCAGGCCCCGCGCGATGAGCTCGTTCATGATCTCTTGGGTACCCCCTCCGATAGGGAGCAGGCGCGCGTCGCGGGCCCAACGCTCGACCTTCGTTTCACGCATATAGCCCATACCGCCGTGGATCTGTACCGCCTGCCAGCAGACCTCTCGCGCGACCATGGCGGCGTGGTTCTTCGCCATGAAGACCTCGGGTGAGGCGCCCTTGCCGGCGGCCATCCGGGCAGCGCAGGCGTAGGTGAGGGCCTTGGCCGAGGTGACCGCGGTGGCCATCTCGGCGATCTTGTGCCGAATCACCTGAAACCTACCGATGGGGCGACCGAAGGCCTCTCGTTGCTTGGCGTAGGCCATCGACTCATCGAGAGCGGCCTCGGCCAGGGCGTGCCCGTTGACCGCGAGCATCAGCCGCTCTCGCTCAAAGTTCTGCATGAGGGCGACGAAGCCGCTCCCCTCGGGCCCGATGCGATGGTCGAGGGGCACCCGGCAACCGGAGAAGCTCAGCTCGGCGGTGTCGCTGGCCCACCAGCCCGTCTTTCGTAGGGCTCGCGAGACCTCAAAGCCGGGGGTGCCGCGCTGCACGACGAAGAAGGTCAGCCCCGCGTGGGGATCGTCGCCCGTGCGCGCCAGCACAGTGATCAGATCGCCACGAACTCCCGAGGTGATGAAGGTCTTGGCGCCATCGAGGACGTAGTGGTCTCCGTCACGGCGCGCCTTGAGGCGGATCCCCGCGACGTCGCTCCCTGTGCCGGGCTCGGTCACCGCGAGGGCGGCGATCTTCTCGCCGCGGAGGACCGGCGCTACGAAACGCTCCTTCTGATCTTCGGTTCCCAGGGACAGGATCGGCGGGAGCGCGATGGAGAGGCTGCCTAGGCCCACCGCGGCGCCCGTGCTGCCCGCCCGCAGGAGCTCTTCGGCCACGACCACATCATGCAGGACGTCGCCGCCGCCTCCGCCCAGGGCCTCGGGAAAGGATGGCGCGAGCAGCCCCGCCTGCGCGGCCTTGAGGTGGAGCGAACGTGGAAACTCGCCAGCCTCCTCCCACGCGGTCGCGTGGGGGGCGATCTCTTCGCGGGCGAAGCGCCGGGCCTCTTCGCGCAGCGCGCGGTGGGACTCGTCGAAGTGGTGGCGAAACAGCGAGGTGCGCATGAACCGTTCTCCTGAGCCATGGACCTATCGCGAGCCCAGGTGTTCGTCCCGCGGGGGCGCGTCGCCGCTCGACCGGATACGTGCTGGGCGCTCCACGGAGGCAGCCTTGGACATCGTGCTCGACTTCGAGCGACCCTTGCTCGAACTACACAAGCGCATCGCCCAGCTCCGCGCCCTCGAAGGCGAGGATGGCGTCAACCTCAGCGCGAGCATCGAGCAGCTCGAGGCCCAGGCCCTCAAGCTGCAAGAGCGCATCTTCACTCGGCTCTCGCCCTGGCAGCGCACCCAGCTCTCCCGTCACCCCAAGCGCCCCTACACCCTCGACTATGTCAAGGACCTCTGCACGGAGTGGCTCGAGCTGCACGGCGACCGCGCCGGCCACGACGACCACGCCCTGATCACCGGCACCGCGCGCTTCCAAGGGCGACCCGTAGCGATCCTGGGCCATCAGAAGGGCCGCAACACCAAAGAGAACCTCGACCGAAACTTCGGCATGGCTCGGCCCGAGGGCTACCGCAAGGCGCTGCGGATCATGCACCTCGCCGAGCGCTTCTCCATGCCCATCCTCTGCTTCATCGACACTCCGGGGGCCTTCCCCGGGATCGACGCCGAAGAGCGCGGTCAGGCCGAGGCGATCGCCCGCAACATCCTCGAGATGAGCCGGCTCACCGTGCCGATCTTCGCGGTGGTGATCGGCGAAGGCGGCTCGGGGGGCGCCCTCGCGATCGGGGTGGCCAACCGCGTCGTCATGATGGAGAACAGCGTCTACAGCGTGATCAGCCCCGAGGGCTGCGCCGCGATCCTCTGGCGCGACCGCGCCGAGGGCCCCCGAGCGGCCGAAGCCCTCAAAATCACCGCCAAAGACTGCCTCTCGCTCGGCGTGATCGACGAAGTGGTCCCGGAGCCCGCCGGGGGGGCCCACCGGCACCCCGAGCAGGCGATCCGCACCCTGGGCGAGTGCCTGGCGCGTCACCTCGAACAGCTCCGTGAGCTCGAGCCCGAAGAGATCCGCGCCGACCGCTACGACCGCTTCCGCAAGCTCGGGGCCTTCACCCAGATCCAAGCGTCCGCCTGACTCAGGAGTGTTTGTGGGTCACGAGATCACCATCGCCATCGACGGCCCCGGTTCCTCAGGCAAGGGAACGGTGGCTCGGGCCGTGGCCCGCGCCCTCGGCTACGCCTACGTCGACACGGGCGCCATGTACCGCTCGGTCGCGCTGCTGGGGCTGGAGCGCGGGCTGAACATCGAAGACGAGGACCAGATGGCCTCGCTCGCTCGCTCGCTCGACATCCGCTTCACCTGGGACGGCGACGTGCTGCGGGTCGCCCTGGCCGATCAAGACGTCACCCGCGCGATCCGCGCTGAGGCGGTGGGGCAGGGGGCCAGCCAGGTCAGCGCCTTGCCCGCCGTGCGACAGGCCCTCCTCGATCGGCAGCGCGAGCTCGCCGCCGCCGGGGGGGTCGTGATGGATGGCCGCGACATCGGGACCGTCGTCCTACCCGACGCCCAGCTCAAAGTCTTCCTCGACGCCGATCTCGACGAGCGCGCCCGTCGGCGGCACGAAGAGATCCTGCGCCGAGGTGAGACCACCCCCTTCGAGGTGGTTCGGTCGGAGCTGCACACCCGAGATGAGCGGGACCGAGGTCGGACCGTCGCCCCGCTTCGCCCCGCACAAGACGCTGTGATCGTAGACTCCACCGAGATGACCATTCGCCAGGCCGTCGATCGGGTCCTCAGCCTCGCTCAGGAACGACGTCGGGTCGTTGACACCGGGGCCGACCCGCAATAGACGCGCGCCACGCGCCATCGTGTGCGCAGGCGTCCCTACCACCTGGAACCTCCAGGGTTCCGAGCACCGCTGGTGTCGACGTCCTGGCTGCGAGCGCGTCGTCCTGGTCCCATGGTGGGCACCGGGGCGTCCACACCATAGCCGCAGAGACCAGCGGTGCGCGGGAGCTTTTGAGCTCCCTCTAGAAGGATGAATGACCGGAATCGAAGAAATCAAGGACCTGCCTCTCACCCAGCTCGACGATGACCAGTTCAAGGCCGCGTTCGACGACTACATGAGCGGCAAGGGCGTGCGTGAGCAGTCCGTCGTGCAGGGTAAGGTGCTCTCCATCGGGCCCGACTACGTCACCGTCGACATCAACTACAAGGCCGAAGGCATCGTCTCGACCCACGAGTTCAAGAACGAAGAGG
The DNA here is from genome assembly GCA_007693595.1 of Deltaproteobacteria bacterium. GTDB lineage: Bacteria > Myxococcota_A > UBA796 > UBA796 > REDI01. The sequence goes on from REDI01000028.1 coordinate 70,485, forward strand.
GTGAGCTCACCATCTCGGTCGGCGACACGGTCGACGTCTACCTCGGCAACACCGACTCCGACGAAGGCGTGCTGAGCCTGTCCAAGGAGAAGGCCGACCTCATGAAGGCCTGGGAAGAGATCTCGAAGGCCGTCGAGCGCGACGAGGTCGTCACCGGCTCCATCGTCGCCCGCGTCAAGGGCGGGCTCTCGGTCAACATCGGCGTCAAGGCCTTCCTCCCCGGCTCGCAGGTCGATCTTCGTCCCGTCAAGAACCTCGACAAGCTGATCGGTCAGTCCTACGACTTCAAGATCATCAAGTTCAACAAGAAGCGCGGCAACATCGTGCTCTCGCGCCGCGTCCTGCTCGAGCAGGAGCGCGAAGAGAAGCGCGCCGAGACCGTCGAGCGCCTGCACGAGGGCTCGATCCTCACCGGCGTCGTCAAGAACATCACCGACTACGGTGCCTTCATCGATCTCGGCGGCATCGACGGCCTGCTGCACATCACCGACATGAGCTGGGGCCGCATCAACCATCCCAGCGAGATGTTCGAGGTCGGCCAGTCCGTCGAGATCAAGGTGCTCAAGTTCGATCGCGACAGCCAGCGCGTCAGCCTTGGCTACAAGCAGATCCGCCCCGACCCCTGGTCCGACGCCGACTTCAAGTACCCCGTCGGCGCCATCGTCCGCGGCACGGTGGTTTCGATCCCCGACTACGGCGCCTTCATCGAGCTCGAAGACGGCATCGAGGGCCTGGTCCATATCTCTGAGATGACCTGGAACAAGCGCATCAAGCACCCCTCCAAGCTCGTCGACGTCGGCGACACCATCGAGGCCAAGGTCTTGGGGATCGACGTCGAGAACAAGCGGATCAGCCTGGGCATGAAGCAGCTCGAAGAGAACCCCTGGGATCTCGTCGAGCAACAGTACCCGGTCGGCTCGCTCATCAAGGGCGAGGTCCGCAACATCACCGACTTCGGCGTCTTCGTCGCGGTCGACGAGGGCATCGACGGCTTGGTCCACATCTCAGACCTCTCTTGGAGCCAGCGCGTGCGTCACCCCTCCGAGGTCTACAAGAAGGGGGATATGGTCGAGGCCCGCGTACTCGCCATCGACAAAGAGAACGAGCGCTTCAGCCTGGGCATCAAGCAGCTCACCGACGACCCCTGGTACACGATCCACAGCCGCTACTTCCTCGGCCACGTGGTCGAGGGCCCGGTGGTTCACTGTGCGGACTTCGGTGTCTTCGTCGAGGTCGAAGACGGCATCGAAGGGTTGGTCCACGTCTCGGAGCTCAATATCGAAGGCGAGGACTGGCAGGACCAGTACCCGATCGGCAAGGTCCTCAAGGCGCAGGTCATCCACATCGACAACCACGATCGCAAGATCAGCCTGTCGGAGCGTGGCGCCGACGAAGCGGTCGAGGGCAAGCCCGGCGACTTCATGGAAGCGCAGAGCAGCAGCAGCGCCCGCTTAGGCGACGTCATGGGCGATCTTGGCCGCAAGCTGGCCGAGAAGGAAGCCGACGACACCGTCTGAGTCTCTCTTCGCTGTGGAACCCGCGCCGTGCGATGGTCTCTTGGGCCTCGCGCGGCGCGCTACGTTGTGGGATCGCCCCTGCGGATTGTGCTCTGGGCGAGTCGGGGGTAGAGTCGCGGGCGGGCGCGTTGACTGAGGCGGGTTAGGTCTCGCCCCAGTGGCCGCCCAACGCTGAACCCGCCCCGGAGATCCTCACCCATGAACACCCGCACGGTCCTGATCATCACCGCGCTCGTCGTGGTCGCGGCCCTTGGTACTTCGGCGGCGCTCTTCTGGGTGCAAAACAGCGCCCGTCAGGTCATGCTCTCGCTCAACCTCGGCTTTACGCAGTTCCAGCTCGTCGAGCCCCTGCCCGTGCCGGTCCTCATGGCGATCTGCTTGGGGGTGGGCCTCGTCCTCGGGGTCGGCCTGGTGCTCCCGCTCATGGCCCGCGCCTCCGCCAAGGCGCGTCGCGCAGAGCGCAGCGCGGCCCTCGGCACCGACTATGACAAGGGCTACTGAGCGCTCGCCCTCCCGGAGCTTCGATGAGCCCCAAAAAGACCCCGGCGCCGCCGGTCGTTCCGCGACGTTCCAGGGCGCGAAAGCTGCCCTCGACCCGAGCGCCCAACCCCAGCCGCGAATCTGGACCGGACCGTCCCCCCCCACGCTCCGCGCCCTCCACCGATGCCAGCCCCGCTCGGCTCGCGGCCGCTCGAGCCTTGCTCGAGGTCGAGGAGGGCGACCACCTCGACGACGCGCTGGCCCGACTGGCGCCTCGAACACCCCGAGATCGAGGGCTCGCGTGGTTCCTCGCCTTGGGCGTCCTCCAGCGTCGAGGGCAGGTCGACGCTGCCCTCCGCCCCTTCTTGCGTCAGCCCCTCGGGGGGCTGGATCCTGAGCTTCGGGTCAGCCTACGCCTGGGGACCTTCGAGAAGCTCTTCGGCCGTGCAGCGCCCCACGCGGTCGTCCATCAGGCCGTCGAAGTCGTGCGTGCGCTGGGGCTGGGCCGCGCCTCGGGCATGGTCAACGCCGTCTTGCGTAAGGTGCGACCCGCCCAAGATCTCGCCCCCCACGAGGGCGCCGATCACCCGGCCTGGCTCTGGGCTCGCTGGGTCGAGCGCTACGGCGAGTCCGCCGCACGGGCGTGGTGCGAGCAGAACGGGCGACCGGCTCCTCTGGCCGTGGTGTTCCGCGGCCCCCAGGGACCGCTGGTGGAGCGCTGGGTGGCCGAAGGGCTCAAGGTGGAGCACGCCCTGGCCGCGGGAGAGCCCGTACCGGGCGCAGCGCTTCTCTTTGGGCACCAAGGCTCCATCACCGAGCTCCCCGGGTTCGATGAGGGGGCTTTCTGGGTTCAGGATCCCGCAGCGGTCGCGGTGGCGGACTTGGTCGGCGCCGCGCCAGGTCAGCGTGTCCTCGACGCCTGCGCCTCGCCGGGGGGCAAGACCCTCCGGCTGATCGAGGCCGGCGCGCACGTCACGGCGGTCGACCGCCCCGCTCGCCTCGGTCGCCTGCGCGAGAGCCTGGAGCGCACGAAAAGCCACGCCGAGGTCGTCGCCCACGACTGGTCGAAGGGTCCCGCCTCGCTGCCTCGCGACTTCGACGCGGTCCTCGTCGATGCTCCGTGCACCGGCCTCGGTACGGTTCGACGACATCCCGAGATCCGCTGGCGACGTCAGCCCTTGGACCTCATCCACGCCGCCCAAGAGCAACGCGAGATCCTCCGCGCTGCCGCACACCACGTCCGGCCAGGCGGGGTCCTGGTCTACGCGGTGTGCAGCGCCGAGCCCGAGGAGGGCGACGAGGTCGTACGCGCCTTTCTCAGGGATCATCCAGACTTCGAGGTCGAGGCCACCCTCAACACGGACCCGCCCTCCCACGAAGAAGACGCCCATGTCGGGGTACGACTCCGCCGCGCCGCCTCCGTCGAGCTCAAGGCCCGCGCATGACTCCCATGTTCGAGCAATACCACGGCCTAAAGAAGGCCCATCCCGACGCGATCCTCTTCTTTCGCATGGGGGACTTCTACGAGGTCTTCTTCGACGATGCGAAGCTCTGCGCCCGAGTGCTCGACATCACCCTGACCTCGCGGAGCAAGAGCGACGACGATCCCATCCCTATGGCGGGAGTGCCCCACCACGCCGCCACCGCCTACGTGCAGCGGCTCGTCGACGAGGGCTACCGAGTCGCGATCGCCGAGCAAGTCGAAGACCCCGCGACCTCCAAGGGCCTCGTTCGCCGCGAGGTGGTGCGCGTCGCGACCCCTGGAGTGGTGCTCGATCCCGGCGCTCTCGAGTCGCGGGAGCCCAACCACATGGCCGCGGTGAGCTGGGACGAGCAGGGCCTCGGAGTCGCGGTCCTCGACCCGAGCACCGGGGATCTTCGCTGTACGCAGGTCGAGACTCTGGCCCAGGCCATCGCCGAGCTGCATCGCTTCGAGCCCCGCGAGGCCCTGCTGCACCCGAGCCTGGTGGACGATCCCGAGCTGCTCGGGGCCCTCGCCCGACACCGCGCCCTCCACAGCCGCCTCGACGACGCCCAATGGGCCCCAAGGGCGGCCCTGGAGGCCCTCGGATCGCTCGTACCGGACTCCGCGACATCCGACCCGGCCCTGACCGCCGCCGGAGCCCTGGTCGCCTATGCCCGTCAGGTCTCGGGCGGCCGCCTCGACAATCTTCACGCCCTGCATCGCTACACGACCGCAGGCTTCATGGTGCTCGACGACACCACCCGCCGAAACCTCGAGATCACGAGGACCTTGATCGGGGGACGCCGGAAGGGGAGCCTGCTGGGGCTGCTCGATCGGTGCGCGACGGGCATGGGGTCGCGCGCCCTGAAGAACTGGCTTGCCTTTCCGCTGCTCGATCGCGGAGCGATCGCCGCTCGTCAGCGGGGCATCGGAGCGCTTCTGAGCGCTGGGCTCGAGAGGGAGTCCCTGCGCACCTCGCTGCGTCAGGTCGCGGACATCGAGCGCATCCTCGCCCGAGTTGCCCAAGGTACGGCACACGCACGGGACCTGTCCGCGTTGCGCCGCTCGCTGCTCGCGGTGCCCGATCTGTGCGCCGCCTTGTCCTCCCTGATCGATCTGCAGGACCGACTCCCGCGCGATCCCTGCCAAGATCTCGGGCGCGAGTTGGATCGACAGCTGGTCGACGATCCCCCGATCTCCCTCACCGAGGGGGGCCTGATCCGACGTGGGGTCCACCCCGAGCTCGACGAAGTGACCGAGCTCTCGCAGCATGGACTCGGTGCGATCGACGCCCTGGAAGAGCGAGAGCGGGAGCTGACCGGGATCAGCTCCCTCAAGATCCGAAGCAATAAGGTCTTCGGCTACTACATCGAGGTGACCCGAGCCAATCTTCACCGCGTGCCCGAAGACCGCTACAAGCGCAAGCAGACCCTCTCGAACGGCGAGCGCTACATCACCTACGAGCTCAAAGAGCTCGAAGAGAAGGTCCTTGGGGCCGATGAGCGGCGCAAGCAGCTAGAATACGGTCTCTTTCAAGACCTCCGCGCCCAGGTGGCCGACCACATGCCCCGGCTCCTCGCCCTCTCTCGGGTGCTCGCCGAGCTCGACGTCGTCGCGGCCCTCGCCGAGGTCGCCGATCGCTGGGGCTGGTGTGCCCCGACGGTGGTCGACGACCCGGTCCTTCGACTGCGCGCCGCACGTCACCCGGTCGTCGAGGCGAACCTCACCCAGGATCCCTTCGTTCCCAACGACTGCGATCTCGACACCGAAGATCGACGCCTCATCGTGCTCACCGGCCCCAACATGTCGGGCAAGTCCACCATCATGCGCCAAGTCGCGATCTGCACGCTGCTGGCGCAGATCGGAAGTTTTGTCCCTGCCGAAGCGGCGACCATCGGGCTGTGCGACCGCGTCTTCACCCGCGTGGGAGCCGCCGACGACCTGGCCCGGGGCCAGTCGACCTTCATGGTCGAGATGAGCGAGACCGCCGCGATCCTGCACGGCGCCACCCCTCGAAGCCTGGTCATTCTCGACGAGATCGGTCGGGGCACGTCGACCTACGACGGGCTGGCCATCGCGTGGGCCGTGGCCGAGGACCTCGCCAGCCGGATCGGATGCCGAGCCCTCTTCGCCACCCATTACCACGAGCTGTGCGAGCTCGCGCAGATCCTACCGGGCGTGGTGAACCAGTCGGTCGCGGTGAGCGAGTGGGGCGACGAGATCGTTTTTCTGCGCACCTTGCGCGAGGGGGGCGCGAGCCGGAGCTACGGGATCCAGTGCGCGAGGCTCGCGGGCCTGCCCGACCCCACCATCGAGCGCGCGCGTGCGCTCCTGACCCGCTTCGAGCGGAACGCCCTGCGCAACGACCGGCAGCAGCTCTCGCTCTTCGGCAGCCACCGGCCCGAGCCGAGTCCGGTCCGAAGCGAGCCCGCACCCCAGTCGGCTGATCCCGTGCGGGAGCTGCTCCAAGGCCTCGATCCCGACACCCTCACGCCCCGCGCAGCCCTCGATCTGCTCTATCAGCTCCGAACCCTGGCTCAGGGCAGCCCATGAGCGAGATCGCCCCGGATCTGGAGCTCGCGCTCGAGGGCTTCCGAGGCTGGCTTCGGATCGACCGGGGCTTGTCGGCCCACACGGTCGCGGCCTATCTCGCCGACGCGCGCCGCTTCGCCGCCTGGCTCACCGCCCGAGGGCACCGTGACCTCCTCGAGGTCGACCACCCCGACATCGTCGCCTACCTCGTCGACCTCACCGACGAAGGCCTCGGCCCCAGGAGCCGCAACCGCGCCCGTACAACCTTGCGCCAGTGGTTTCGCTACGCTCAGGATCACGGCTTGCGTCAGGCCGAAGATCCCACCCAGCTCACCACGGCCGCGCGGACCGTCAAGCCGCTGCCCACCGTGTTGACCACCGAGCAGATCGAGGCACTCCTGAAGGCCCCTGCGGATCCCGGCCCCCTCGGCCAGCGCGATCGCGCCATGATCCAGGTCATCTACAGTGCGGGCCTGCGGGTGAGCGAGCTGATCAGCCTGTCGCGCAGGAGCGTGGACCTCATCGAGGGCCTGATCCAAGTCCGTGGCAAGGGCAGCAAGGACCGCCTCGTGCCGCTAGGGGACCGCGCGGTGTCCGAGATCGTCCGCTACGTTCGACACGTTCGGCCCAAGCACGACCCCGACATGCGGTGCGGAGTGCTCTTCGTCAGCAAGCGCGGCCAGGGCATGACCCGCCAGAACTTCTGGGATCGCCTCCGACGACACGCCCGCGCCGCCGGGATCCGCGGCAAGGTGAGCCCTCACGTCCTGCGCCACAGCTTCGCCACACACCTGCTCGAGCACGGGGCGGATCTTCGCGCGGTTCAAGCCATGCTCGGTCACGCAGACATCTCGACCACCGAGATCTACACCCACGTCGCGCGCGCCCGCCTCCAGGCGATCCATCAGGCCGCTCACCCCCGCGGGGGAGGGGATGTGCAGGGTTAGCGCCGCTCCGCTCTAGAGAGAGCGCGTGGGTCGATGGCGGAGGAGTGCTCTTCGGGTAGGTCCGAGGCCTCGGGCGCGGCCGAAGCTGGGGTGGCGGCGGGGTGATCGACCTCGGGCAAGAAGGCAGCCAGGTAGGGCAGGGCGATCGCGATCAGCACGCTGGCGGCCATGCCTACCCCCGCCTTCAAGGCGTCCGAGCCGACCGCGCCGCCCAAGTCTCGCCAAGACCGAAGGTTGAAGTGGATGTTCATCGCGAGCTCGCGCCCGGCGAGGAGGCCGAGGAAGACCCAGGTAGTGCTCATGGGGAGCTTGTTCGCCTCGCCGAAGACGAGCCACGTGACCCAGCCATCCTTGAAGAGAAGGAGGATAGAGCCAAACATGAAGTTGATGATCGCCGCGGAGCGAATGTCTTGGGTGTTGGTCTTGCTGTTGACGATCTTCTGGACCGCGCCGCCCCGATTGTAGAAGATGTATGCCTGAATAGCGATCATGACGAGCATGGCCAGCACGAGATGGTGGAACTCGAGCTTGCGCGGCAAGTAGACGAAGATGTTCGCCAGGTCTTGAATCAACCACATCGCCCAGAGATAGGCCGTGCTCGCCCATTGAAGGACGACCCAGAGCTTGGTGGGTTGCTGATCGCTCGTGTCGATGAAGCGCTTCTCGACCACCTTGGCGATGACCAAGTAGAGCACGACAGCCGCGACGAACGCGACCGCGTAGCCCAGCAGCGACTTGGTGAGCATGCCCCCCAGGTTGCTCACTTGGAAGGCCGTGAGGATCAAAAACGTGGTGCTCACCGGGATGCCGAAGCGGGTCAGCACCAGCAGAAGCAGGGGAGGGAGCAGGTAGAGCCACGAGAAGGGCTGGGGGAACGGGTAGGTCTCGAGCCGTCCGAAGGCGGGGTCCCCGCCGTTGGCCCACCAGCCCCACGTGAGCACCACCGCCATGATGGCCGACGAGAACAGCCACAGGACCCACCACGGACGCTTCTCGTTGGAGGCGAGAAAGGTTCCGAGGGTCTGAATGGCGTCGTTGCCGACGATGGCGTAGGAGGCGATGGAGAACCCGATCACCATCATTGCCAGCTCGAATAGACCCATGGGGGAGAGACTCCGAGTCCCTGTGAGGACGACGCAGGTGTTTTAGCCTGACCGCCCCGGACAGAAACCGAGGGCACGGCGGACGTCGCGCGATCGTTGGGAAGCCTCGAAGGTCGTTACGGGATCGTCACAGAGCTGAGGGCCAGATGTTGCAGAAGGGCGTGAGCGCGCGACGGAGGCGTTGCCGCGACGGGCTCTGGGTTGTAGATCATCGACTCCCGCTTCCCGAGGCGCCCATGTTCCGCAAGACCGCCACGCCCTCCATCCCCAAGGGCGAAGAGCTCATCCAGGCGATCGACGCGCTCCGCCGCGAACGCAAGGCGGTCATTCTGGCTCATTACTACCAAGAGTCCGACATCCAGGACATCGCGGACTTTATTGGGGACTCCCTTCAGCTCGCCAAGGCCGCTCGCGACACCGACGCCGAGGTGATCGTCTTCTGCGGCGTGCACTTCATGGCCGAGACGGCCAAGATCCTCAACCCTGAACGCGTCGTCGTCCTCCCCGATCTCCGAGCGGGATGTTCGCTGGCCGACGCCTGCCCCGCCGAAGAGCTCGCGGCCTATCGCGAGGCACACCCCGACCACCTGGTCGTGAGCTACATCAACTGCACGGCCGCGACCAAGGCCCAGTCCGACATCATCTGCACCAGCTCCAACGCGGTCCGAGTGATCGACAGCCTGCCCGAAGATCGACCCATCCTCTTCGCGCCGGACCGCAACCTGGGCGCGTACCTCCAGCGCCAGACCGGCCGAGAGATGGATCTGTGGCAAGGCACCTGCATCGTGCACGAGACCTTCAGCGAGAAGCGCCTCCTCGAGCTCAAGGCCGAGCACCCCGACGCCAAGGTCATCGCACACCCCGAGTGTGAGCCTCCGATCCTTGCTTACGCCGACCACATCGGCAGCACCTCGAGCCTGCTGCGCTTCACCCAGGAGTCCGGCTTCACCAAGTTCATCGTCGCCACCGAGGCGGGCATCCTCCACCAGATGCAGCGACACAACCCGAGCGCGACCTACATCCCGCTGCCGGGCCAAGACGAGTCGTGCAGCTGTAACGAGTGCCCTTTCATGCGCATGAACACCCTCGAGAAGCTCTACCTCTGTCTTCGCGATCTCGAGCCTCGCATCGAGATGGCCGAGCCGGTGCGACTCGCCGCGCTCCAGCCCCTCGAGCGCATGATGGACCTGGGCTGAACGCAGCCTGCCTCAGCGACCGAGCCAAGCGGCGACGCCTCGATCCAGGCGCCGTACCAGCTCGGGAATATCCTCGACGCTCACCGAGCAGAAGGCGATGCGAAGGGCAGGGGGGCTCGCGCTCGCGACCAAGCCGAGGTCGTGATCGGCGATGAGGTACTGACGCAAGGCGTCGAGGTCCTCCACCCCGTCCACCCCGATTAGAGCGAAGACGCCCCCGTTGAAGGGGTAGGGATGGAGCGCCGGATTGTCCAGGGCCTCGAGGGCCTGCCGAAGCACCTGATACCGCTCGGAGAGCATGGCGTGAGCCGCCGCGACCTCGTCTTCGAGCGTAGGTTGTTGCAAGGCATGGAGCACCGCCGCCTGACCGGGTCCGGTTGGGGAGCCCACGCTGCTCCGCGCGAGCCCCGCGAGCTTGCTCTCGAGGGCGGCCGCGGCGGGGTGCTCAGGATCGAGCGCAGCGGTGAGAAAGCCAACCCGGCCCGGAAAGAAGAGCAGCTCCTTGGTGGCCCCGTCGAGCTTGAAGAGGGCGTGGCGCGAGGGCTCGATCGCCGGCGCGAGCTCCCAAAACAAGGAGCGTTGAAGGGCGGAGGGCTCGTAGATCATGCCCGCATAGGCATCGTCCACGATGATCACGAGCGGGTGCGGGTGCGCCGAGAGTCGCTCGACGATCTGCCGGGCTTGCGCCGGATCGGGCGTGTAGCCCGTGGGGTTGTGCGGGTAGTTTAAGAGCACAACGGACGGCTCCTCGAGGGAGGAGAGCGCCCGATCGAGCGGATCGATAGACCAGCGCTGCTCCACGAAGACATCGTAGGAAACCAGCCGACCACCCCGACGAAAGGAGAAGATCTGGTCGTAGTTGCCCCAGCGAGGTCGGGGCACGACCACCGGACGCCCCGGCTCCACGAAGAGATCCGCCAGGAAAGAGAGGCCCTGGCTCAGCCCCATCAGAAAGAAAGGGGTGGTCGTGAGCGCTTCGCAGCCCCCCGAGAGCGAGCGCTGCCGGTGAGCCCAGGCCTGCCGAAGCGAAAGATGCCCTGAAGGCGGGCTGTAAAGGTGACTCATGCGGGGGTCGAGCCCCCCTAGCGCCGCCTCGATCGAGGGGAGCGGGACCGGCGCCCCCGCGCCGTCGGTCACCTGCCCGATCGTGCCATTGTACCGTGTTCCCTTGGCCTGAGCGGACTGAAAGGGGATCCCCCGCGGAAAGATCGCGCGCCTCCCGAGGTCCGAGAGGGTGGCCCAAGCTCCGGGCAAACCGCTTTGAAAGTCGGCGTTCAGCTCGTCGAGTGCGGTCATGAGATCCTCCTGCAGGCCGGCCGTTCGCAGCCCCCGCATTCCTCACCGAATCCGGCGCGCCCTGCAAGCCCGCAGGCCCGTCTAAGCTTGTAAGGACTCGTGGCAGGCTCCCGCTGGGTCAGCTACCTTGGGACCGACACGGCGTGGTCCCCCTGGGCACGGAGCGAGGCGATGAAGCGGTTTTGGGACAGACTAGAAGGCGAGCACAAGGGGCTCCTCGGCGTCGTGGCCTTCATGTGGGTCGCCCAGTTCGTGCTCCTCGTATCCCCGATCGACCCGATCCCCGATCTGATCCCCGTCTTGGGCTACGTCGACGATCTGTTGCGCCTCATCGCCACGGTGGCGCTCACCGTCTACGCCTACCGGGCTATCGGCTACAAGTCCTTCGCGGAGCTCGTGCCCCAGGCGCTCCGCCCCTCGGCCGAGGAGCTCAGCAACCCGCTCTCGGGCACCATCTACGAAGAGACGACCCCCGAGCACGAAGACATCCCGGGCTATCGACCGTTGAGCCTCTCCGAGCTGCGCTCGCTTTAAGAGCGCGGGCTCGTACGCCGCCCACGATCCACTCCGGGCTGCCGTTCACAGCCCCCGACCGGATCGAGACGCCTCGGTTCCGCCCGCACGGCAGAGATCGGGTCGGCCACGCCCACGATGAGGCCCGCCGGTTCGCGGTCCTCTTCACGTTCGCGAGGACCCCGCGTTCGGGTCCGACGAAACCCATCCGGGCGCCCGTGCCGCCAGGGGAGACGCCGGACTCCGGGATGGCTCATCCCTGAGACCGACCGTAATCCTTTACTTGACATAATATACCTTATCAGACATTCCCGATCCGCACCGAATCCACCGGCGTGCGGCCTCCCGCTCTGCTACCCTCGGCCCCATGAGCCTCTCGCGCCTCGGACGGATCAGCCTACTCACCGCGTGCTGTGTTTCGTGCAGCTCCGGCTTCGCCGTGGGCGTGCCTCACGTCGTGCTCGAGACCGAGCGCCTCGATCTGACGGAGCTCCCCGTCGGGCTACAGACCCGAACGCCCATCGGCATCCACAACACGGGAACCGCCTCGGTGCGGGTCCGGGTCGAGCTCGAGGCCCCCCTGCGGGTCGCGGTCGACGCCTTCACCTTGGCCGCCGATGGGCGCTCGAACATCAACCTCCTCGTCCGTCCTGAGAGCTTCGAGCCCTTCGAGGGCACCGTGCGAGTGCGCGCCGGCGGCGTCGTGCGCACCATCCAGGTCAGCGGCACCGTCGCCACCGACTTCGATGGCGACGGCTTCGATGCCCTAGGCGCCGGCGGCGACGACTGCGACGACTTCCGGGCCGACGTCTATCCGGGCGCCCCCGAGGTCTGCGACGGGGTCGACAACAACTGTGATGGCGAGATCGACCTCGACGCGATCGACGCCACCACCTCCTTCCGCGACGCCGACGGTGACAGCTACGGCGACCCCTCCATCTCTGAGCGCTCCTGCCTTCAGCCCATCGGCTACGTCCTCAACAGTGACGACTGCGATGACTCCCGCGCCGACATCAACCCCTCCATGGTCGAGATCACCGACGGCCTGGATCAGAACTGCAACGGCCTCATCGATGAGCACCTCCTGGTTCCTCGCGCCCTCGCCATCACCGAAGTCCACCTGGGAGATGGCGACGTGCCCGGCTACCTCGAGATCCGAGGGCGATCTCCCTCGAGGCTCTACCTGGAGCACGTCGCGCTGGCTCACGACGATCAGGTGCTCTCTTTGCCTCCGATCACCCTGGATCGTGGGCAAATCCGGGTGCTGTGTGGCGTCGAGGATGTCGCAGAGATCGAGGGGCTCCCGTGCGACGGCCCCCTCCCGGGCCCCCTCGGGCCCGACCTTCAGATCTCCATGACAGCCTTGAGCACCTTCGAGGCCTTGGATCTCGCCCCACTAGCGCTCGATGTCGGCCGCTCGGCGGAGCTGGCGCCCGAGGCCGCGGCCGACGGTCGGAGCGGCGATCCCGCGGACTGGTGCCCCTCGACGCGACCCCTGGCCGACTCCTCCTTCGGCACCCCCTGGACCCTGGAGGGTCACTGCGAGGGTGAGCCTTGAGCCCCAAGCGGGACTGGAACGACGAGCAACCCGTGTTCCTGATCCCCCGGATCCCCGGCACAGGGCTGCTCGCCGGGGTGGGCTTGTCGCTGGTCGCCCTGATGGTCGTGTCGGCCCTGATGCGATCCCAGACCGAGTCGGACGACGCCCCTCCCCCCAGCCAGGTCGCGGCTCCGGTGGCCGAGGGGGCGCTCACGCTACACCTGAGCGGCCCAGACGAGCAGATCGATCTCGCCCTGCAAGCCCTCGATCCCGATCCCCTCGGGGCCCAGATGTGGCGATTGACGAGCCCGGGCGCCGCCTTCCTCTTGCTTCGTGAGCCCGACGGCCTCTGGCTGCATGACCTGACGGCGGCCGATGTCGAGGAGGTCGAGCGGATCTTGGCGCAAGCGGGCGCGAACCTGGAGATCGAGCTCAGCGGTCCCGACCCCAGCTCTTCGATGAAGGGTTCGCCAGACGGAAACGCGAGGTAGGCCTCTGCTTGTGGGGCGCCACCGTCGATTCTTGCGGGGAGAGCATGGCGTAGATGCGCCCCGAGTTGCTCACCACCAGCATCTGACGACCCTCGACGACCGGAGGCGCGGCGACGCCCTGGAGCTTGAAGTCTTCGCGCCAGGTCCAGAGGGTCTCGCCTACGTCTGGATCGACCAAGGCGAGCACCCCCAAGCCTGAACCGAGGATCAAGCCGGCCTCGGTCGACACGGGACTCGTCAGAGCCCCTCCCCGGCCGCTGTTCCACGACCAGAGCAGGTTCCCATCTTGGGCATCGAAGGCTCGAAGGACCCCATCGGTGCCCGGATGGAGCAGGGCGAGCGTCTCGTCGGGGAGCTCGTGAAAGATCGGGGCGCTGGCCGAGCCGGCGTCGAACCGCCAACGAACGGTGGCGTCCTCAGCCTCGAGGGCGACGAGCGGCCCGGTGTAGCCCGAGGCATAGACCAGTCCTCCGCGCGCCGCGACGGGACCCACGATGTCCGGGTACTGACCTTCACCGACCGTGGCCTCCCAGAGTCGATCGCCGCCGTCTTTGTCGAGCGCGACCACCACGCCATCCGAGAAGCCGAGCAGGAGCACCGAGCCCGCCGAGACCGGAGCGGGGGCGGCGTAGAGGGTGAGCTCGGACTTTCGCTCAAGATCCTTCTTTCGTCGATACTGCCAGGCCTGCTCCCCGGAGTTCCTGTCGAGGGCATAGACTAGGTCGTCGACGTCCCGCAGCACGAGCAGGTCGCCGACCTCGGTGGGGCGCGTCGGCAGGGGGGCTGCACCCTGGTGCTTCCAGACGAGCTCTCCTTCCAGGGTGTAGCACCACGTCGCGCCGGTCGTGTCCGTGAACCAGACGCGCGTGGCATCGAGCACCGGCTCGGCCTCGACGGCCCCTTCGGCTGGAAACGTCTGCACGACACTGCCGTCGCGACGGCTGATGACGAAGAGCTCACGGCTCCCCGCAGTACCGAGGTAGGCATGCTCACCCACGATCACGGGACGTGAACGCTCCGCATGGCTCGCCGCGTTGACCTTCGGGCCCGGAAGGGGTCGCCCCCACTGCATGACGGGAGGCGCCCGGAAGGCGCCTGGGTACAGGGCGGGGGGAACCTGCTCAGAGGGCCCGTCGATCGTGCGTACCGTGCGCGGCTCGGGCTGAGCCCAGGCGATCAGGGAGAGAAAGACAATCACTCTTCGGGCTCGTCGAGTTCATTCGGCGCCGGGGAGGTATCGTCGGGCGCGAGCTCGAGCTCGAGGGCTGGCTCCTCGTCACCGTCGACGGCCGCGGCGGCGTTCACCTCGCCCATCGCCTGATACTCGTCGTCGATGTCGTCGGCGAAGACGCTCGCGGGCCAGATCTGCTGCAGCTCTTGCAGGGTCGCGATGGCGTCGCCCTTGCGATCGGCGCGGCGATAGGCACGAGCGAGCTGGAGTGCCGCGTGCTGGCCGAAGAAGCCATGCTGCGGCTTGATCCAAGGGCGAAGGATGGCCTCGGCGGCGTCGAGGTTGCCCGCGCTCAACTCCAGCTGAGCCAGGGCGAGCTCGGCCGAGAAGCGATGCACCGACTGCCGCGCTTGGCGTGCCTTGTCGAGGGCGGCGCGGCGCGGCTCGTGCTGCTCCGCGAGACGATAGAGCTCGGCCGCGTGCAGCGCAGCTTGCGCCCCGCCCGCGCTCGCCCCCCCGTCGCGCGCGATGACCATGAGCTCATCGGCCACTTCGATCAGGATGGGCTCGGGGTCGACGTCTTCGAGGCCGAACTCGATCATCATGATCTCTAAGGGGACCTGCATGGTGATCGGATAGCGGATCTCCATGTCGTCGTACCCAGGCGCCCAGAGCAGGCGGGTTCCGGTCTGCTCATAGTACTCGCGCACCGCACGCCGATCGATGAGCGCTCGGTCTATCTTACGGATGGCCGATTCGGTTCGAGTGGCCAGCTCGCGCTGGGTCTGGGTGGTTTGGTTGTCGTAGATTCCGTAGATCCCGACCGCGGCCAGGATGATCACCACGGCGGCAACCCCGACCCACCAGTAGCCCAAGAGCACGTTCGTCGCCCACATCTCGAGCCGAAACAGGAGCCCTGCATCGGTCTTGGGCAACGTCAGATCATCGTCAGGCAGTTCCGCCACGGCTCCTCCGGTTTGGTGGCGGCCGATAACCTGACTGGGGCATGCTTGCGAGGTGACCCTCTTGGCCTTTGGCTACACTTGGTGTATGAAGAGACCACCGCGGAGCAATCGTGACTCGCAACATCCCCTACATCCTCCTCCCCCTCCTCGTTGTCGCCTGCGACGCCTGGCCTCGCTACGGCAACCTCCCTGAAGACTCCAACCTGATCGACCCCGACCAGGATCCTCGCGAGTTCGTCCTCGTCGACTGGGAACGAACGACCGAAGCCGAGATCGGCGGACCCGACGGCCCCTCCCCCTCCCCTGTCGACAGTCAGAACGTCGATCTGGGCCTCATGCAGGGAGTGCTGATCGAGGGCGAGCTCGATGGCGTCGGCTGGAACGACTTTTCCCCACGGATGCGCGTGACCGGCAGTTGCACCGACGACCCAGAGAACAACTCTGTTCTGCGCGACCCTGGCCAGATCGTCTACGACGAAGACGGCGAGCCCTTGACGAACTCGGACTCCGAGGGCTCCGAGGGTTCCGAAGAGTACCTAGGCGACTGGGTCAAGGACGTGGACTACTATCGCTTCACGGTCCTGGGCGACGAAGCCGACACCTTCAAGCTCTGCGCTCAGGCGATGGGCCCCGAGGGCGCCGGAGATGACCGGATCGGCTGGGACCTCTTGCTCTACGAGCTCGACGACTGCGACCTGCCCGGCCCGCCGGTCGAGCGGGTCGAAGGCGGCGTGCTGGGTTCATCCCTCGCGTCTCCGTACTCCGAGTGGGCCCACGGGATCACTCCAGGCCACTACGCGATCGTCATCGCGGGCTACGTCGGCCCCGATCAAGACGACAGATACCCCTACCACCTCGGCTTGTCGCTCGTCCCAGACATGGGTGGCGGTGAGCTCTGCCCTCTCCTCCCCACCGACGACGAGGATGACTCGTGACACGCTCCTCCCTGCTGCTGTCGGCCCTCCTCTGCGCCCCCCTCCTCCCGGTCGCCGCCCTGGCCGCCCCCGAGAACGTGCGCGAAGTCACCCTCAACGATGGCCGAGTGCTCTACGGCGAAGTCGTCACCACCGAGCCCAGCGGAGTTCGCCTCCGGGTGCCCCAGGGCGACATCATCGTCCCTTTCCACCAGCTCCAGAATATGCAGAGCGCCATGCCCGAGCGCTACGACTCCCAGCGTCCCTGGGAGTTCGTCGTCGTCGGGCCCGAGACCGAGCGCGAGTGGGTCGAACGCGCCCTCCGCACCATCCCTCAGACCTTCGTCTCGGGAGATCAGGGCAAGCCCAGCGCGCTCTCCACCTCGCTCCGCAAGACGGCACAGTCCTGCGCTCCCAGCGACCTCCAGTGCGCCATGGAAGCGGTGCGGCGCGACGACTCCTGGCAGTGGATCGTCACCGTCGAGCCAGGCCAGGGCGGCACCGCCACCCTCCGCGCTCGCGCCACCACCGACGGCGGCGGCGGGGTGCTCAAGGTCGACGACATCTCGGACCCGACCGTCCTGCTCAGTGGCCTCGATCGGCTGCTGAACCTCCGCGCGGTCCCCGATCGGAACAAAGCCATCTCGACCATCGCTCCCCACGCCCCGGCGACGGCTCCCAAGGAGCGTAAACCGCGGCGCTCCACCAGTGGCGCTGGAGCATCGAGCGGTGCCCTGGCGGCCTTTGTGCCCGTCCCCGGCTATACTGCCCTCAAAGATGGTGACATGAAGGGGTTCGGAATGGCCATGGCCGTCACCCTGCCCGTGACCGCTGCCTGGGTGGGCGTCACCGGCGGCCAGAGCCAGAGCGCTCCCGAGCACATCGCCATGTCTGCTGGGGGCTTTTACCTGACCACCGTGGTCGTCAACCAGATCTTCGGAGTCTCGAGCTCTGGACCCACGGTCGGGCTCTCGACCACGCCCTCGGGACAAGGTGCACAGGTCGGCTTCTCGATGCCGCTCAAGTAGGATCTGGCCCTACGGTTGCTCCGGGAAGTTCAGCTTCACCGAGTCCGCGCCATCGCGGAGGGTCTTGTTGAGCACGAGAGTGTTTCCAGAGGGATAGACGGCCTTGAAGACGTGGCGGCCCGGCTCGAGATAGACCGTGAACGGGAACTCCCCTAGCTGACGCGCCCCATCGATGATGAGCCCTGCGCCCTCACCGCCACCCGCCATCTGGACGGTGACCTCGACCCGCGACACGGGTTCGGGTGCCTTGGTGACTTTGGTCTTGGGCGCGGCGGGAGTCGCCTTGGTGGCTGGGGCTGAAGGCACGGTGGCCTGGGTCGTGCTCGAGGCCGTCTGGACGGGGGGCGCCGGAGCCTCGGGGCGCGGTTCCGGCTCGGCATCACCCGGCTCGCTCGTAGCTGGCTCGTTGCGCCCTTCGGCAGATGTCTCGACGGCGTGAGCTTCGTCTTCGAGCGCTTCGTCTTCGAGCGCTTCGTCTTGAAGTACGTCGACCGTGTCTTCTGGCTCATCGCGGTCGGGAGGCTCTTGGGCCTCGCCTTCGCGGGGCTGCAGTCCGAGCTGCAGTGGAGGCGTGGGATCTTCGGGAAACTCTAAGGGCTCGATCTTCTTGGGTGCGGGTGCCGCGTCGACCGAGACGGAGATGGGATCCGTCGAGGAGGTCAGCGCTGCCATCATGCTCGCGCCCCCGACCGCGATGGCCAGGCCTCCGAGCACCAGCAGCAATAGCGCGGCTGCTACCCCGATCATCCAGAGCGGAACCCCACCCTGCTTGCGCTCTCGAGGAGCTGTCTGAGGAGGAGCGTTGGCGACATACTCTCCTTCGTAGTCCTCAATGGGCTCCTCGGCGTGCCGGCCCAGCTCTGGCGCCCCAGGGGTAGGATCGGATGTCGCAGGCTCGCGGGCAGGGGGCGGCGGCGCCACGAGAGGGCTGGGTGCGTCGGTGTCTTCGGGAGGCTGGGCGGAGCGCCGACGACGCCGCTTGGGTAGTTCGATGACCTCGAGGGCACGGAGGGATCCGGCCGCGGCAACAGACGCTCCGGGAGGTGATGCAGAGGCCGCTTGGCCCGCTCCCGCAGGCTCGGGCACATCGAGGAGGCCCGGTTCCGGCGCGGACAGCAGAGCGTCGTCGGCCATCGAGGACACTGACCCCTCATCGAGCACCGCTCCATCGTGGAAGCAGAAGTCGACACGGTCCGAATACTCGGATTGGCAGAGCGGACAGACCTTCATCGGTGGTTCACGGGGTGCGAATGCTCAATGATTGGGTAGACCAGAGTATAGCCGAGTCGGCCGCACAAAGGGGCACGGGACCCCTACGCTCGTTGCTGACGGGCCAGGTGGCGGGCGATGACGAGGCGCTGAACCTGGTTGGTGCCTTCGACGATCTGCATGACCTTCGCGTCGCGCATGTATCGCTCTACAGGGTGTTCCCTGACATATCCGTATCCGCCCAAGACCTGGACGGCATCGGTCGTCACCTTCATGCAGGTATCGGTCGCGTGCAGCTTGGCCATGGCTGCCGCCAGACTGTGATCGAGACCCGCGTCGCGCAGGGAGGCCGCTCGATGCACCATGAGGCGCGCGGCATCAGTCTGGGTCGCCATATCGGCGATCATGAAGCCGACGCCCTGGAAGTCGATGATGGGTTGCTTGAACTGCCTGCGCTCGCACGCATAGGCCGCCGCGTAGCGTGTCGCAGCGCGGGAGAGTCCGACCGCCGTCGCCCCTATCGTGATGCGCCCCGAGTCGAGCGCGGCCATCGCGCACCGAAAACCCAGCCCCTCCTCGCCGATCCGAGCGCTCGCTGGGACGCGCACGCCGTCGAGGATGAGCTCGACCGTAGGAGAGGCGCGAAGACCCATCTTTCGTTCCTTCTTGCCGAAGCTCAAGCCGGGGGCATCCCCCGGGACCAGAAACGCGCTCACCCCACGGGCTCCGGGACCTCCGGTACGAGCCATGAGGACGTAGACATCGGCGTAGCCTCCGTGCGTGATCCAAAACTTGGTGCCCTGGAGCACGTAGTCGCTGCCATCGCGGGTCGCCGTGGTCTTGAGCGAGGCAGCATCCGAGCCACTCTCGGGCTCCGAGAGCGCGAAGGCCCCGAGTAGCTGCCCTGAGGCGAGTCCAGGGAGCCAGCGCTCCTGCTGGGAGGGCGTGCCGAAGCGGGTGAGGATCATCTGCGGCAGGCCGGTCACGGCGACGCTGACCGCGTAGCTGGCGCTGACCGCCGCGATCTCTTCGAGCACGATGGCGTAGTCGAGGTAGCCGAGTCCAAGACCTCCGTGTGCTTCGGGCGTCGCGATCCCACAGAAGCCCTGCTCACCCATCGCGACGATGAACTCTTTGCGAAAGGTCTCTTCGTCGTCGTCGTGCTCGAGGGTCTCGGAGAGGAGATCGCGGCAGAAGGTGGCTACGGCCTCCGCCAGGGCGCTTTGGTCATCGGTCAGGGGATACATCTTCGGGCTCCTCGCAAGGGGGGGGCATTATCTCGCGGGTTCGGTCGCCGCGACCCAAGCTCCCTCACCAAACCCAGAACAGCTCGCTCGGCAGGGCCACGGCCACGGCGAGCACGAGCCCAACTACGACGCCCACCACGACGGTGTTTCCTAGTAAGTCCCCAGCCTTGGCCCCCGTGATCCCCAGCAGTGGCAGCGCCCAGAAGGGCTGGAAGAGGTTGGTCCACTGATCCCCATAGGCCATCGCGAGCACGATGCGGCCGGGATCGAGGCCCGCATCGGCAGCGGCCTGCAACAAGACCGGCCCCTGCACCGCCCACTGTCCTCCACCGGAAGGCACGAAGAGGTTGATGATCCCTGCACCAAGAAAGGTCGCGAGCGAGAGCCCCAGCGGATCCCCAGGCAGGGCCGCAGCGAAGCGCTCGAGGAGGCCACCTGCGATCAAGAGCCCCAAGATCCCGCCGTAGAGGGGAAACTGAACGATGATTCCCGCACAGGCTCGCGCCCCCTCGGCCGCGAGGTGCATATAGCGAGCTGGACTGCCCGCGAGCAGTAGGCCTGCTGAGAAGAAGAACAAGTTGAGGTGGTCGGGGCTCAAGGAAGCCGCCCCACCCTCTAAGAACCAAGGGAAAAACCAGAGAAGAACGACGAGGGCGACAACCCCGCCAAGCCATGGGCTGTGGTCCAACCACCCAGCGGGCCCCTCCTCAGCCGGCTCGGGTCGCGACGTGGGCTCCATGGGCGGCGGCGGCGTGAAGCGTTCTGGATCCCGCGGAACGAGCGCGAGGAGGACCGCTGGGATCACCAGGAAGAGCATGGCGCTGACCAGGAGGTTCCGTGGCGACAACACGGTGGCGGTGAGCGGGATCTCAGCGGTCCTGGCGGCAAGGTCCGCTCCCACCACCTCGATGAGATCCGGGAGGTTGGTCACCTTGAGCGGCGCAGTGCCCGAGAGCCCTCCATGCCAGACCGCAAGCCCCGTGTACCCCGCCGCCGCCAGCGCGGGATAGTGGACCGCCGTGCCCTGTGCGCTCAGCCGGTGACCGATCTCGCGGGCGAGGAGCGCGCCGCTGATCAGCCCGAGTCCCCAGTGGATCAGCCCGAGCCCCATCGACACCGCCGCCACCAAGACCACCGCGACGCGAGGCCCCCGCGCCCAGGCTGCGACCCATCGAAGCGCAGCTTGAACCATTGGTGTGCCCGCAACCGCATAGCCCGTGACCAAGATCAGGCACATCTGCATCGAGAAGCCGAGGAGGGACCACAGCCCCCCAACACGCGCCGGATCCTCGCCGAGTGGACTGCCTTGGACCCAGGCCTCGGCCAGCGCGAGCAGATCGAGCTGCCCCTCGGCGAGCCTCATCCCCGCTGCGCCGAGAAAGGCCATGACCGTGAGCAGCAGAGCCAGCACAAAGGGCTCGGGGATGAGGCCCCGCAAGACCCGCGCGGCGGCGTGCAGGTGCATCAGTCCTGGATCAGCTCGGCGAGCGCTCGAAGCGCATAGTCGATCTCGTAGGCAAAGTGTGCCCCGCTTCCCGAGAGCCGGATCAGTCCCCCCCGGCCGCCGGGCTCGTCGGCTCGGAAGTCCACGGTGATCCCTAGCCCCGAGAGATCCGCGAGCAAGGCCGGACCGTCGGCGACCTCGATGGCGATGAAGGCGCCGCGCCGATCGGGATCGGAGGGCCCTCGGACCTTTAGACCCAGGTCCTCGCTGGCCTGCGCAGCGAACGCGGCCAGCTCCCGTGTGATTCTGCGCGCTCGCTCGACCCCGGCCTTGACCGTACCGTCTTCACTAGCACCCAGAACCTTGAGCTCGGTGGCCAGCAACACCAGCGGCAGGATGGACGGCGTACCCGTCCGAAGACGTGCCGCGCCTTCGCCCAGTCGAAGGGGCGGAGGCTCGAAGGCCAGCGGCTCGGCGTGAGCCCACCAGCCGGTCCGGTCGCGCTCGAGCAGCCGAAGCAGCTCGTGTGAAAACCATCCATAGCCCGCCCCCGTGCCCGCATGAAGCTGCTTGAGGCCGCCACCGAGGACCGCGACTCGAGCGGGGAGCTCCGCGATGTCGACCGGCACCGTGCCATGACCCTGGTAGGCGTCGAGGAGCAGGACCGCCTCGGGGCAGCGCTCGGACATGGCGCGGCTGATCGCCGCCAGGTCGTGCACGTAGCCAGATCGCCAGTGCACCTGCGAGAGGCTGACGACGGTCGTGCCGGGAGTCAGGGCATCGACCACCCACTCCGTTGGCACGCACTCTTGCGCATCTTGAGGGACGATCACCACTTCGGAGCCGGTCCGCTCCGCCCACCGCTCATGGATATAGTGGCCGGTCGTGAAGTGGGCCTGCGTCGTAAGCAATCGACCGCTGAGGCTGTTGAGGACGGCCGACAAGCCATCGGAGAGGTTCGAGAACCACGCGATGTCGCCTAGACGCAGGCCAGGGTCCCCGCACATCTCGGCGACGAGGTACCGAAGATCATCGATCAGATCCATCCAGCCCGCATCGGCGAAGGCATCGACCCCAAAGACTGTGTGCTGGGCAAAGAACTGGTCGAGGGCAGCCCCAGCCGCGACGCTCGGCTTTCCCACCGCGTGATTTGCGAGATAGATGCCGAGGTCCAGTCCGGGAAAGAGGCGCCGGTAGTCCAGGTCCTCGGTCGAGGCGTGGATCAGGCCTACCGCGGCGGCCTCGCTGCGTAGATCGTGGGGGTCCAGACCTTCGAGCTCCAGCCGGCGGAGCCCGCTGAGCACGGGGGACTCCTTGAGGAGGGCCTTGCGCACATCGTCGGGAGCCAGCGCGCGATGCAGCAAGAGCTGGAGCTCGGTGGTGGTTCGTCCGCGGACCTGGCGCCCGCGCTCGACCTGCGCGTGTGCAATCTGATCCAGTCCGAGCATCGTTCCTCCCGGGGTAGCGCGAGCGCCGTGGCGCGCGGGAGCCTGTAAGCGGCGCAGCTGTCCGGGTCGAACGTGGTTGTGCACTCGACCTGCGACCCCCGCGAAGGGGGTTAGCCTGTCGGACTCCCCTCCCCCCGCGCTCCGAGGTCCCTGTGCAGTACGACGTCTTCTTCTCGATCTCTCAGACGCCGGTCGACGGCAACCTTCCATCCGAACGTCAGATGTTCTCGAACTTCTTCGAGCAGGTCCAAGCGGCCGACGAGCTCGGCTTTCAGACCGCTTGGATCGCTGAGTCGCACCTCTCTTCCGAGGTGCAGAAGCGCCATCGGGAGCCCGTCATCCCCCACTGGCAGGGCGAGGTCGGCCTGAACGTCGACTTCCTTCAGCTATCCCACAAGATCTTCGCCAAGACCCAGCGCATCCACACCGGCTCTGCCATCCTCAATATCCTGTGTATGGGAGGCCCCATCGCCGCCGCAGAGCGGGTGAGCGCGTTCGGTGCACTGCACGGTCTGGATCCCGAAGAACATCGAAAGATCCACGTCGGCTTCGCGGGGGGGCGCTTCGATTTCATGAACGCCGCCTCGGGGGTCCGACCTCGCAACGAGGTCGAGCGGGCCGCGGGGCGGGCCTGGAAGAACGCGATCTTCGGTGAAGCAGCCGAGATCTTCGTGCGCCTCCTCCAAGGCGAGACCCTCTCGAGCGACGACCTCCCTCCTCCGCGCCTACGTCGCGAGGGCTTCCGCACCGACACCCAATGGGCGGAGCTCCAAGCGCTCGCGGGGACCCGAAACGATGAGATCGTGCTTGACCCGTTCTGGACGTTCGAGCCTCTCAAAATCATTCCCCAGGACTGGCGAAGGGAGCTGCTGCAGCTCATCATCGGCTCCCACGACCCCGCGCTGCAGGAGCACGTCAACCGCTTCGCGCCGGTGCAAGTCTTCAACCTGTCCATCACCCGGCCCGAGATCATCGAACAGACTCATCGCCGCATGGGCCAAGCTTATCATCCGAGTGGTGGTCCCTGGAAGCGCAGCTTCATGCCCCGGACCGTCTTCGTCTTCCTCAACGATGAGCCCGGGCTGGGCCCGGTGGAGCAACGGGAGGCAGCGCAGGCCGAAGCCCGCCGCGCCCTGGGCGCGTACTGGACCGCGCTCGAGGGCACGTTGGACCCGTCGAAGGTCGAGAAGGCTGCCGACAACGCCCTGATCGGGAACGCCGATGATCTGAGCGCCGAGATCGTGCGGCGGTTCCATCCCGAGGATCGACTGATGCTATGGTTCGACTTCTTCAACCACGACAGCGCGCGGGTGATCCGAAACATGGAGGCCTTCATGACCAAGGTCGCGCCAGCCGTAGAGCACCAGCTCGCCCGTTGAACACAGGCGCACTTCGGGTCTGAGCCTGGGTGGGACGAGGCCCGAGGGATCGCCAGCCCGAGCACTCTCTTGAGATCCACCCCTGAAACCAACCCTATGGCCGGCCTACCTAGCAATCTTGCGCCAACCTTAGGTATGATGCGCGCTAATCAGAGCCCCAGGAGATTTCATGCATTGGTTCGTCAGCGCTGACCCGGCCCAACTAGGAACGAGGATCGACGCCTCCTCAGCCGAAGAGGCCGTCCAAGCGGCGGTGGAGGCCGGCGAGATCGGGCCCGGGGTCGCGGTGATCGTCCGTTGGGACGTGAAGTTTAAGGAAGGCTCTCGCACGGAGTGGTGGTTTGCGCACACGACCTCCCTGCAGTCTCCGGGCGAGCCTGCCGCCCCATCGGGCAAGGACAAGAAGGCCTCTACCTCCAAAGACGCTGGCAAGACCGACGACGAGGCGCCCAAGGCAGACGACAAGAAGGCCTCTACCGCCAAGGACGCTGGCAAGACCGACGACAAGGCGCCCAAGGCAGACGACAAGAAGGCCTCTACCGCCAAGGACGCTGGCAAGACCGACGACAAGGCGCCCAAGGCAGACGACAAGAAGGCCTCTACCGCCAAGGACGCTGGCAAGACCGACGACAAGGCGCCCAAGGCAGACGACAAGAAGGCCTCTACCGCCAAGGACGCTGGCAAGACCAAGTCCAAGAAGTAGCCCGACTCAGACGCTCCACGGCGTAGGATCGAGTCGATCCGCCAGATGCTCGAGGAGCAGTCGCACCTTCGCCGCGAGGAAGCGCCCGGGCGGGTAGATGGCCCAGAGACCCGCGCCCGGCATGGTGTCCCAGTCGCTCAAGACCGAGACCAGGCGCCCCTCACGGAGGAGCTGGCCGACGAAGAAGTCCGGCAAAGCCGCCACTCCGTTGCCCGCCAGCACCGCGTCGAGCAAGGCGTCTCCGTTATTGCTGGTAAGCCTTGGATTCACACGGACCCGTACCGGCTCTTCGTGAGGGGGCGCGCCGGTTTTGGTGAAGGACCAGCAAGTCGGGGCCGGTTGCAGGCTGTAGACCATGCAGGGGTGATCTCGGAGGTGATCGGGGTGATGGATCTGCGAGGAAGCGCTCAAGTAGTCGGGGCTGGCCACGACATGGGCGCGGATAGGGGCCAGCCGTCGTGCGATAAGGCTTGAGTCGTCGAGGCGTCCGATCCGCAGGGCGAGATCATAGCCCTCGTCGATCAAGTCTACGGTCCGATCGCTCAGATCCAGCACGACATGGAGATCGGGGTAGTCGTTCATGAAGCCCGCGAGCAGCGGCGCGATGTACCGGGTCCCGAATGAGACGGGTGCGGAGAGTCGCAGCGTACCGCGCGGGCTGTCCTGGAGCGCCGAGACGGCCCGCTCCGCTTCTTCGAGCTCTTCGATCACGGCGGCGCATCGCTGGACGAAGACGCGACCTGCGTCGGTAGGGCTCACCGTGCGAGTGGTGCGGTGGAGGAGCCGAACCCCCAAGCGCTCCTCGAGGGCGCGGATCTGCTTGCTCGCATAGGACTTCGAGATCCCAAGCTCGCGCGCGGCGGCCGTATAGCTCCCGTGCTCGACCACATGCACCAAGACCTCGATGTCGGAGAATCGATTCATGCCACGCTCTGATCGTCCGCAGTGACCTTGGAGGCGAGCGCGAGGAGCTGGGCCTGGAGCGCCGGGAGCGCCCGCCGACCGAACAGGGTCGAGGCCGCTTCGTAGCGCTGCGCGCCATACTCGTGCGGGGTTGTCCAGTACCCGGCGTAGGTGCCAGAATACCCTGCGATGACGCAGCCGCTCACGCCTTGAAGCTCTAACGCGGCCCGCTCGAGGGTGAAGCCTGCCAGAGTGGTTGGCTCGCCCGGAACGGTCAACACCAGGTGATCGCCCACCCGGAGCGCGTTGAGGGGGAGGTTATCGGGCGCAAGGGCCCCGATGACCCCGCCTAGAGGCACGATTCCAGGCCCGATCCCTCGACTCGCGTCGACTTTGGGGTGCTGGGGGTGGGCCTTGGGATAGGCGAGCTCAGCGCTGTAGCCCGGCGCATCGACGCCCTGATGAAAGCGCCGCCACGGGCTGCGCGCCCCATCGTTCCGCCCATCGACCGCACCCCCGAGGGTCGCTAGCCCGTAGCGCGCCGTGCCGAGCTCCTGCGACACCCGCCACTCGATGTAGTCTCCCGCGAGATCGAAGGCCCGCAGGTCGATGTCGGCCAGGACTCCCCGTGCCACTGCCGCGACCGCACCGCCGATGGCCTGCGCGAGCCCCTCGCCAGGGGTGGCAGGGCGCGCGGGATCCTTGGTTCGAGGGTCGCCTTGGGGATCGAGGGGCATCGGGGAGACATCGCCGGTGGATCCGCCGGCGAGCCCGAGCAGAATCCCTCCGCTGGACTCGAAGGCCTGACGGGCGTACCCCGCCCACTCCGCCGACCATCGGGGCCAGCCTGGACCGAGCGAGGTGCCGTGGCACGCGAACCACCCGAGCAGCGCGCGGGGTAGATGTCCAGGCGATCCGACCGCGAGGAGCGTGAGGCGAGGATCGACGCAGCGATCGGGTCGGTCCGACGCGCCCTGGATCCGCAGTGCAGGACCCTGGGCGAAGGCCTCGCGCAGCGCTGAGGGGTTGCGATCGAAGGCAGACAGCGCGCGGTTGCTGGTAAATCCTTGCACGACGGGCCGGAGCCACGCGATCCCGCCCGGCTCGAGGGTGGCACGGGCGCGCTCCACCGCTGCGAGGAGGCGATCGCCCAGCCACCCGAGCCGTGAAGGCAGCGGCCATGGCGCGGGAGTGGTCATCGCGTCGAAGAGCGGGTTGCCGTAGAAGTGCCCTGGCCCGAGGTGGGTGTGGGTGCCGCTGAGGATGAGCTCGTGGGGCTTGAGCCATGGCAGGTGACGCAAGAGATGCCTTCGCAAGGCAAGGCTGCCACAGTGAAGATCGGCATGGACGAAGAGCGCTCGCCGATCCCCGCGGTCGATCAGGAGGACCGCGGTCGCCGTAAGTCGGGGCTCATCGGGGTGCAGCCGACCGACCCTGCGGCCGATGGCCGAGTAGCCGGCGGGCCAGCCCGCGCGGTCGGGACTGATGTCTACCCGCCCGATCCCTACCCGACACACGGCCACAGCCACCTCCTCAGGACACTTCGTAGAGGTTGATGTAGCGGTTGCCTTGGATACTGATCCGTCCCAGCGGGGTGCAGCTCTGATCCCCGACCTGCTTGGCCCCGACCTCGGTGAGCAACACCCGGCCGCGATGGGCCGAGAGGTTCATCATCCAGCGCGCCAAGTAGAACGGCCCGGCGAGCTCCCAGCCTTCGGGCGGGCGGTTGCGGTCGGGGTGCATGCGCGCCACGCCGGGCGCGACCCCGGCGGAGAGGCGGTACCCAGCCTTCTGGCTTGATCTTCGGAGCCGCACGGAGGTCTGGACCGCCCGCTGAAGCACGCTCTTCAGCTCATCAGGCGTGGTCCAGACCGCGAGCATCGCCCCCTCGTCGCGCTCCCAGATCTCCCCCCCTGCCTCGGCGATCAGCCCGCTCCACTCCTGCGTCAGCGTGGCGAGCGTGGTGCGCGGTGTCGCGAGACTTCGGGGCGGGGGTGTGGCCTCGGCGGCCAACACGACGACCGAGCGGGGCATGGGCTGCGCGCTGGCGGGCCCCGCCGCGCGACGATCCCCTCGCTCGATCACCCGAGTCACGAAGGAGGAGAGGTCGTTATTCGTCGCGCGGTGCCCCTCGCGCACCATCAGGGCGCCGAGATCGTCGAGCATGGTCTGCGCGTTGGGGAAGCGATCGCCGCGCCGGCGGGCTAGCGCACGAAGCATGAAGGCTTCGAGATCTTCCGAGATCTCAGGTCGGATCCCCCGCGGCGAAGGGACCTCGGCCCGCTTGACTCGGGCGAGGGTCTCGTCGCGATTCTTCGCCTTGAACAATCGCCGATTCGTGAGCAGCTCGTAAAGCACGATCCCGAGGCTGAAGAGGTCTGAGCGCCCATCGAGGGCCATGCCCTCGATCTGCTCGGGGCTCATATACGCGTACTTGCCCCGGATCGTGTCGCTGTCGCTCGACTGGAAAGCCGCTTTACTAATCCCAAAGTCGGTGATCTTCACCTCTCCAGCAAAGCTGATGAGGATGTTCTGAGGGGAGATGTCGCAGTGGACGATGCGAAGGGGGACCCCTCGCTCGTCGGTACGCTCATGCGCGAAGGAGAGCGCCTTGAGCACCTCAGCACAGATGAAGAGGACGAGCGCGATCGGCATGGGCCCGTTGGCCTTGCTCCGCCCGATGAGCCGCGCGAGATCCATGCCGCTGACATACTCCATGGCCATGAAGTACGAGCCTTCGTACTCGCCTAGATCGAAGACCTGGACGATGTTGACGTGCATCAACTGAACCGCGATACGCGCTTCGTCGATGA
This sequence comes from Deltaproteobacteria bacterium, assembly GCA_007693595.1. Classification (GTDB taxonomy): domain Bacteria; phylum Myxococcota_A; class UBA796; order UBA796; genus REDI01. The sequence goes on from REDI01000028.1 coordinate 98,789, forward strand.
AGAGACGCACGAACTCGCTGTCGCGGGCAAGGTGAGGAAGGACTTTCTTGATGACAAGGATCTTCTCGAAGCCCGCCATGCCGGTAGCTCGAGCACGCCACACCTCGGCCATGCCTCCCGTAGCGATCTTATCGAGAAGGCGGTAGTTTCCGCCAAACTCCTGCTCTGAGTCTTCGGGCACGACAACTCCTCGAGACCCCCTGAGTCGGATGCCTCGCATCTCGACCCTAGCGCAGGGGAGGTGCCCTCGCCGCCATGCGCGCGTTAGACGTGGAAGCAACCCGAAACTCGGAACGTCGTGAACCCGAAAAGATCCATGAAGACCGTCGCTAAGCGCCTCTTGGGGCGCTCGCCGTGGTCCGCGCGACGGGCGGGGAGCTGGTGGCCTCGACTTCGAGAGGCTGCGGATCTCGAACCTCCGCTCGCGCGCGCGGAGCGCTTGGGCCGCGTGGCGGCCGAGCGTGGGTTCGATTGGCCCGATGCCGTCGGGCCGAGGCAGAAAATCGAAGAAGAGCTCAGAGAGCTGGACCAAGCCATCGCCCGCGGTGACCGCGACGCGATCGCCCATGAGCTCGGCGACGTCCTCTTCTCGGTCGTCAACTTGGGGCGGCACCTGCCAGCAGGCGACGTGGCGACCTGTATGGACCGAGCCAACGATCGGTTCGCGCAGCGTTTTTCCTACGTCGAAGAGCAACTCCTGGACCACGGGGGGCACGCAGATCTCGCGCAGCTCGAGCGGTGGTGGAACGAAGCCAAGGAGGCGGAGCGATGATCTGGAAACTCGCGCTCCTCTTTACGGTCGTGCCTACCGTCGAGCTGATCCTACTGATCTTTATCGGGACGCAGATCGGGGTGCTCTGGACGACGGCCATCGTCCTCGTGACCGGCTTCACAGGCGCGTGGTTGGCCAAGCGCGAAGGGTCTGGGATGCTGCGCAAGTTGCGCGCTGACCTCAAGCGCGGGCTGCCTCCAGCCGCTCGGATCGCCGAGGGGGTCATGGTGCTGGTCGGCGGCCTCTTGCTCGTCACCCCCGGCGTCATGACCGACATCGTCGGCTTCGCGATGATCCTTCCCTTCACCCGGCGCCTGTTGGCCCCGGTTCTGCTCCGCTTCATCCTTCGTCAGGTCACGGGCGACGACACCCTGGCAGACCAGGTCGAGCTGCGGTTCGACGACGACGAAGAGGATCCGACTCCCCCGCCCTCAGGGCCGAAGCCGGGCCCTTTCGATCACCCTGTCGCCTGAAATCAGGAGTCTCCATGCCCGATGAGCTGACTTCCTCTCTCGACGACGCCGCGAAGCTCGAGGCGCTCGGGGAGCGCTTCACCCTCGCCCTCACCCTCATGGATCGGGGGGACATTGACCGCGCCGAGGAGCTCTTTCTCGAGATCCTCAGGGCCGAGCCTAGATTGCCCGAGCCCCGGATGGAGCTGGCGCGTCTCTTTCTCGACACCGACCGTCTCGAGGACGCCGAGGGGCATGCTCGGCTAGCTTTGGAGCATCTTAAGGCCGGCGGGCGCTGGACCGACATGCTGCCCGATGGCGTCGTCGAGTCGATCGCCCACGCGCTCCTCGCCGAGATCCTCCGCCGACGCCTCGAAGACGACGACGTCATCTTTGGTGAGCCCGCCGTCTTCAAGGCTCTGCTCACCGAGTCCCGAGAGCACTTCGCTGCCGCACACCGCCTGGATCCAACCGACGAGACGAGCAACTACTACGCAAACTACTTGGGCGCTGGCTCGGGCTCGCCCGCGGGCGATAGCTGAAGTAAGGGCCAACGAACCTCGAATAGGGCGCCCCCTCCAGGATTGTCGGTCACCTGGAGCTCGCCGCCCTCGGCTTGGACCAGCCGCCGCGAGAGGTGAAGCCCGAGCCCTGTTCCCTCTGCCCCCTTCGTCGAGAACCAGGGCTCGAAGATCCGACTTCGATCCGCCGGCTCTACCCCTGGGCCTCGATCGCGAACAGCCAGCGTCGCCCAGGACGCTCTCCGCCCGACCGCGATCTCGACCATGGGCGCGGACGCCTGCGAAGAGGCCTCGATGGCGTTGCGGACCAAGTTGGCCACGACCTGACGGGGGGCGGCAGGTCGGGCCCTGATCTGCACCGGCTCCTCGGGCAAGAGGAAGGACAGCCGTATCTTCTGCTGACGTGCCTGACGCTCCAGGACGGGACGAACCGCCCCGATCTCGGTGCGCAGGTCGAGCGTCTGGACTGGGTGCGCCACATCGAGGAAGCTGGTGTAGAACTCGACGAGGGACTGGAGGTAGCGCACATGCTCGGCCAGCCCATCCCCAAGATCCCCGCTGCGCTCCAGTAGATAGAGGTAAGACTGAAGCGCGAAGATCGGCTGTCGAAGCTCATGCAGAAGCGACGCGCTCACCGATCCGAGCTCCGCCAGCGATCGTAAGCGCTCCAAGTCCTCGGGCTCCGGGACGGGTCGCGGCAGGGTCGAGAGAGGCGCCGAGCTCAAGGGATGGCTCCCCATCCTACCGCGAGCTCGACCGACACCGAGCAGGTCGGCCCGGAGGTGCCTGAGGGGTTGTGCGGGGTGACCGACAGCTCATACACGCCGTCGCGCAAGATCTCGCCCGTCTGATCCCGGCCATCGAATCGCCACGATCCACCGACCGCCGGCGAGACGAGGAGCCGCTCGCTCCGCCAGAGCTTGCCGTCGTGGTCGCGAACCGCGATCCGCCACGTGCCCTCGTCGATCGAGGCGTCGAAAGAAAAGTCGGAGGTGGCGCTGTCGATGCCCAGCCCGTCATCGCCATCGGGCCGAAAGGTGGTCGGCTCGGCAGCGCAGGAGAGATCGGCCGGGACGGACGCGCTGACATTGCCGAAGCGCCCTTCATAAGGCGCAGCCGACGCGGTACGGAGTGGCTCGATCGCGTTGCCCGCCAGATCCGTGACCCCCTCGAAGACCCGCAGAGCAAAGCTCCCGAGCGAGGCGTCGATGGAGGAGCTGAGGTGCACGACGACACGATCGGGGGCCTCAAGCGTAACATTGTGGATCGTGACCGGGGTGGGGCCCTCGATCTCGAAGTGTGACAGCTCGATCGACGCAGGGTCCAGAGGCTCATCGAAGTGGAGCTCGACGCGATCGACACGCGAGTGGAAGGCGCCCTCGGGGGACTGCCGGACGACCGAAGGGCCTCTGATGTCGCCCAAGAGGTCGAAAGAGAGCGCGCCTGTTGCGCGCTCCCCGTCGACCCGAGCGTAGAGGGTGGCGAGCCCTCCGGTGTGGGCCTCGATGAGGTCCAAGTTGGCGCGTACGCTGGCGTCGGGCTCGACCAAGGCGTACAGGCCCGAGCCTGAAGACATGACCTCGTTGAGATCTCCGCGGGTGGCTCGAAGCTCGACCTCGCCGTGGGTGGCCAGCTCGCCGCGACAGTCGAGCACAGGACCGCCCGTCAGGACGAGCTCTTCGTCTTGACCCACATGCCTGGGACCGGGTGCCAGCTCGAAGGCGATCGGGCCGGCGGGCCCCCCATCGTCGGGGGCAGCCCACGCTGTAGCCGAGGCTTCAGCACCACAGATCCCGTCGACTACCAGACCCGAGATCCGGTACTGCCCCACCTGTTCCAGGTGCAGCACGCCCTCGGCCGTGGAGATCCAGGCGCGATCGTTGACGGCGATCCGCACGTGCTCTGGCGTTCCTCGGGTGGCCGAGAGCTCGACGGCGAGTGAGCTCGGCTCGGCTTCGTGGCAGACGACCGCCTGCGTGTCCCCCTCGAGGGTCAGGAGCGCCTCGGGGCCCGCTTCGTCGCAGCGCGCAGCGATGAGGACCTCGTGCTCCACGCTGACGCCCGAGGCATGGAGGGTCAGCCGCTCAGGGATCGCGGGCTCGATCGGCGTGAGACGAAAGACGGCCCGCCCCCCGTCGAGGAGGCCAACGGTGGGCTCGACCGCCCCGGTGGCCGAGGTGAGCTCCAGCGTCGTCGAGCTCGGTACACGGTTGCCGTGCGCGTCGAGCGCTTCGACGTAGAGGTCGACCGACTCCTGCTCGAACCACCAGGGCGGTGAACTCATAACGAAGGTCGAGAGTTCACCGGCTCGGACCTCGACGGGCCCGCTCGTACCCAAGACGCGCCCGCCTTGCGAGGCCGTGACCACGGTGGTCTGGGCCAGGGTGAGGGTGGCGGAGACCACGACCTCGCCGCTCGCGCCCAGGTGCGCCACTCCCGGACTGAGCGTGGAGGTGTGATCTTGGAGGTGCACCGAGGGATCGCTCTGTTCGGTGTATCGATTTCCGAACGCGTCGCGCCCGATGAGCTGCAGGTCGAAGGGCTGGCCTGCGATCACCGGGCTGTGTTGGGCGTTAACCTCGATGGCCGCGAGCTCGGCGTTGGTGACGCGGATGGGGGTGGAGGTTCCCAGGCTGCTCGCGGGCCCGGTCGCCACGAGACGCGCCGCTTCGGTGGCCGTAAAGAGGCGGCACTCCTGCCGTAGTTCCGCGCTCAACGGGGAGCACTCCGCCTCGGCGAACTCAAGATCGCTCACCACGAAGTCGGAGGCGGAGAACACCCCTGGTTCGATGAGGTTGAAGTAGGCATCGTGCGGCCGAAGTTGGACTTGAAGACCGGCGCCCGCACGGACGTGATCTCCGGGCTCCGCCTCGACCTCGATGCCTGCGATGGGGCCGGGCCGCACGTTGTAAGGAAGGCTCGCCCCCGCCAGCCCATCAGCCGGGTCGCGAACGATGAGCAAGACCCCCCGCTCCGCCAGGGTCGGCAGGATGCTGCAATGAAGCTCCCGCCCGATCCGAACACACCCATCGGTCGAGACATCGCCGACCGTGTCGCGCACCGTGATCCGGGTCGGCGGACCCGACCAGGTGGTGACGTTGCCGAAGACGTCGACCGGGCGCGCCCGGACCGTGAGCGATGCCCCAGCGGTGAACTCCTGGCTCGGCAGCTCGACCGAGAAGCGCTGGACGGGACCCGGCGCGATCTGAAAGCTCTTGGAACTCTGCAGATCCCCGCGGTGCTCGACCTGGAGCTGTTGGGTCGGTGCGCAGCCGCCGTCGCCGGTCGCGCGGCGCAGGACGAGCGGGACCTGTGTGGTGCCGCGGAGGTCGCGCAGCGAGAGTTCGAGCTCATCGCACGCGTCGCGAAGGGTGACATCGATGGGAAAGACGGGGTTCTCGACCACCGCACCCTGCGGGTCGGTGACGGTGACCATCGCCACAAAGCTCTGCCCGGCAACCAGCTCGTCGTCGGTGGAGTCGAGGTGTACCAAGACCCGATAGTCAGCGCGGTCGTACCAATCGAGACGGAGGTTCGCGCTCTCGATCCCGTGCTCGAGCGCCTCGAGTCGCACGAGCACGCTCGCCGGAGACGAGACCGTGACCGGGATCCGAGCCATGCCGTCCGCGTGGAGCCTCCCAAGGATCGAGGCCCCCGTCTGCCTGCGCTCGAAGACCTGGTCCATCAAGACGTCGTCGGGAAAACCGGCCAGAACGGCTCCCGGATCGAGGGGATCGATACGAACCCGTACCTCTAGGGGTTCCGCGATCTGCTCCCCATCGGCGTCGAGCGCGTAGGCGTCGATAGTCGCCGTCTGCTCGACCAGCCAGAAGCGCTCATCGTCCTGGGGATCGAGGACCAAGCGCTGCGCTGGCGTGGCTCGGACCGTGAACGCGCGCGGCAGCACGACTTCGGCCCCGCGGGGGGAGCGGACGGAGAGATCATAGCGGCCTGGCAGCACCCCGGAAGGCACCCGCGCCGAGATCTGGGTTGGACTGAGTAAGGAGACCTGATCAAGGTTGGCGACCACCTGATCCCCGTCGAGCAGGGCGAGGCGGTGCCGATCGTCGACCGTCGCCCCCTTGCCACCCGCGTCGGCGGTCATGGAAGGAAAGAAGCCTTCGCCACGCACGATCACATCGATCGATTCCCCGGTCCACCCGCTCGCCGGCTCCACATGCTGTAGCTCGAGATCCGGCGCCCGCTCGACGCACCCCGCCCCCGCTGCAGTCGCAACGAGGAGCGCGAGGGCGTGGCGCAGAATCGTCACCGTGAGAACTCCTGGGGCCTCTACTCAAGAGTCTAATCGATTCGGAGTCGAAAACCCAGGCTGGCGCCGAGTCCGCCGACCTGCCCCCTAAAGCTGCTCGCGGTGCCCTGGCTGCGTATCCACTGATATCGACCTTCAAAGAGTAGCTCTACGTCACCCAAAGTCCGCGTCATGCCAACGATCCCGATCAGCCCCGGGGGCGTGAGGCTCGTTCTCGGCGCGAGCCGCTGATCCTCGAAGCGCTGCTCCGCGCGGAACGGTGCGACCACGAGGCCCCCACCAGCGTGAAGATGAAAAGGGCCGGCGGGCCGCCGAACCAGACCCGCGATGTGGACCGGGAACAAGACCAACCGCGTCCTCCCCTGCCCCACCGAGGTCTCGATGTCGCGAGAATAGCCGAGGGAGCTCAAGCCGGCTCGAAAGAGAGCGCCGTGTAAGCGACGCCCCAGCCCGACCTCGACCTCTGCACCCACCACGGGACTCGAGAGCGCGCTCAGGTTGGTGCTCGCCCCCGCCGAGAGCCCGACGAGCAGGCGCGGCATCCGCGGCAGGAGTCGGATCTCGGTGACCGCTCCTGCCTTCCCCGACGGACTCTCGACCCGGAGAGTCACGACCCTTGCCCTGCCTTCGACCGGCGGCCGCCACGGTACGAACAGTCGCCCATCTCGTTGACGTTCCAAGGGCCCCAAGGTCCCCTCGCTCACCGACACCCTGGGCGTGACCTCCTCGACGGGCCTCCCGCGCCGGTCCAGGAGCTCCAGCCTGAACCTCAACGGCTCGGCTCGCCCGACCTCGGCCACCCGCTCTTCGTGCAGGATCCGAATCGAGGCGACCTCGCCGCTGCCGATGGAGACCTCGGTTTGAGTGCCGAGCACCTCCAGCGGCACCCTTGGCTGCATCGAGGGCCAGACCACGGCCTGCGCTTCGAAGGATCCGCTCTGAGCGCGAGCGATCCCCGTCCGCGTAGGGGCTGGAAACAAGGCGGAAGCCCGTCCGGCCTCGTCGGTCGAGAGCTCGTAGTGAACGTTGCCCAAGCGGATCGAGACGGGGGCTTCGAGGATCGGCCGTCGCGCGTCATCGAGCACCATGGCGTGGACCCTCAGCCCGTCGGGCCCCAAGACGGGGAGAATCCGCAGCTCATCGGGCGGTCCCTTCGAGGCAGGAGGGCGCAGCGAGGCACGAAGGACGTCCACGTCGCGGTCTTCCGAAGGGATGCGATACTCCGCGCGCAGGGTCGCCCCCTCGATGCGAGGGTCCTCGATGGTGCCCAGTTCGGCAGAGAGCGCCAGATGATCTGCGCTCAGGCGATCCCCAAGGGCATCCCGAAGGGTCAGCTCGACCGTCGCTCGGGGCCGGTCTGCGCTAAGGGTCGGGGGCTCTACGCGCAGCTCGAGCCGCTCGGGACGACCCGGAGGGGGCACGAGGAGTCGCGTTGAGGTCCCACCAGGGAGCACGCACGAGATCTCGGCGGGCTGTTCGAAGGGGTCGGCGCCGAGGGCAGCCACCCACCTTCCCTGGTCGTAGGCATGAACCGGAAGGGGGTGTTCGCCCACCGAGCAAGGTGGCAACGCGCGGCTCGACCAGCGCCCCTCTTCGTCGGTCGACGCGACGAAGACCACCGGCGCAGGATCGCCCGGGCGCGGGACCCGGTCGGGGAGCAAGAGGGCGGGTGCGAGGGGCTTGGAGGAGAGGAGGAGCGAGGAGGTCAGCGCGTTGCCTAGATCGTCCGACACCGTCACCGAGGCGCTGGTCTCGCCTGGACGCTGGACAACGCTCAGCCGCGCGCGGCCATCGAGGTCGACCGTCGCCGGTCCGTAGTGGCGCTCCCCCACTCGAGCGCTCAAGGTGCCTCCCGGCTCCAGATCGAAGGCCAGCGGTACCCTGCGAGAGACGAGAACTCGGGTCATCGCGGGCCAGGATGGATCCCCGCGACGACGTAGGGCGAGGAGGACAGCTCGCGCGCCCTGCCCCGAGAGGCGAACCGTAGCCTGAAGCGTCTCCTCGCCCTCGACGGACACCTCGACCGGCTCGCTGGAGTAGACCTCGATCTCGTCCGCCCGCAGGCCTGGGACCCCATCGAGAGGAACCACCAAGGGCTCCCCCTCGAAGACCAGGATACGCTCCGGGACCTGGAGGGCGGAGGACGGGCGGGGCTGAACGGGGAGCGTGGTATTAAGACGGTTCTCGCCAACTCGAACCCTGAGCTCGACCTGTTCGACCTCGAGAGGAGGCAGCAGGAGGTAGCGCGGGGGGGTCTCGTCGGGAGCCACGGCGACCAGCTCCGTCTCGTCGAGCTCGATCGCGTCGATGGGTACGACTTGTCCAAAGTCATCGAGGACCAAGGCCTCGACGAGGGTCGGGCGCCCCTGGAGTAGCGGACCTTCCACTGGTACGACCGTCACGTCGAGTGCCAGCGCGACCCCGAGGAGCCAGAGGATCATGGGGTGCTCTCGACCCCGCCGCGGAGGGGCGGCGGGCGGGTGTCGCGCTCCAGGCGGACCGAGTCGGTGACCAGCTCCCCGAAGGGATCGACCGCCTCGACCACGACGACCTGCTGGCCCTCGGTGAGCGGGAGCTCGATCTCGAACCGACCCCTGGGGTCGGCCTGCACTTGAAAGGTCTTGTCGCCAAGCTGCAGACTGACGGTCGCGCCCGCAACCGTCACGCCCTTGGCGAGGATGGACGGAGCGCGCGTGCGCCCGCCCTCGGGCCATGCGACATCGAGCACCACCTCGTCGGGAATGGGGCCCAGGGTGGCCGTCCCATCCGGCCACGCCAGGGCTCGCTCCCCAGCGCTCAGCACAGAGATCCCGCCCAGCCCCTCCGCCGTGGCCGAGCCACGCTCCAGCTCGGCCGCAAAGAGCCCGTCCCGCATGGCGATCCGCACGGCTCCCTCGCGGGTCTGAACCGCCCTGCCATCGTTCGACACCCGGAGCGAGCGGTCCCCGGCGCGGACCTCGGCGCGGACCTGTCCGTCGGCGAGCTCGACCTCGACGCCATCGCGGTGGATCTCGCGCACGGTGATCCCCGTCGCTCCATCGAGCCGAAGCTCGATGTCTTCACCAGCCGACAGGATCGCTTCCGCACCGGCCGCCGTCGAGATGCGGTCTTCCCGCGCGACCCGCTCGCCCTGCCGAGCTGGCTGTCGACGGCCGGAGCCATCGGAGATCTCGACCTGGCCGCGGGTGTAGGTGACCTTCAGCTCGGGCGCTGGGGAGCCCTCGGACACCCAGGCGTCCACCTCGAGGTTCGAGAGGAGGGTCAAGGTCCCTCCCACCAGGAGCACGAGCCCCACGGCGACGGCCAACCCTACACTCAGGCTCTTGGTAGCTCGACCCGCCACAGGCCTGCCTCCTCGGGAGCGTTGGGGCTCACCAGCCGACCGCCGCGCGCGGCCAGGAGTCGACGTGCCCCCCATAAGCCTAGCCCAGCAGCGAGGAAGGCGTCGCGGGTGAGCCCCGCTCCGACGGGCTGCCCAGGTTCCAGGACTACCATGGCACGCTCCTCGTCGACGCTGACCTCCATCGAGAGTCGAGATCCGCTCGGAAGCCCCGCTCCTACCGCTTGGAGGATCTGGGTCAAGGCGTGCCGTAGATCCTCGATCGAGACGCCGACCCGGACCTGAGTCGGCTCGCCAGACCAGACGAGCTCGACCCCGCGACGACGGAGCGCCGGTCGGACCAGTCCGATGACTTCGTCTAGGGCGTGATCCAGGGGAGTGTCAGCCTCGGAGGTGACCTCGCGGTGCTCAGAGAGACGGAGCATCGCGCCGGCGACCTCACGGCAGCGCTGCGCCTCGCGCTCGGCTTGGCGGATCAGCGGCTCGATCGCCGGCTCGCGCACCCGGTGCCTGAGAAGCTGGAGGCTGCCGATCACCGAGGTGAGAGGATTGTTCAGGTCGTGGGCCAGGCCTGCGCCGACCTCGGCGATGGCGGCGAGCTGTCCCGCACGCACCAGCTCGGCCTGAGCCGCTTGCAGGTCTCGGGTGCGCTCGTCAACCCGGATCTCGAGGGCCCGGTTGGTGGCCTCGACCTCTTCGCGTCGGGCCTGCAGCTCCTCGAGGGTCTCGCTCAAGCGCTGGGCCATCTCGTTGAAGGCGCGGCCTAGATCTCCGATCTCATCGCCGGGTGCGAGGTCGACCCGCTGACTCAGATCGCCCTCAGCGAGCTGCCGGGTGGCGTCGCGGAGGGTGGCGATGGGGCGCGAGAGGGTCCTCGATGCGAGAAAGCCCCCGATGACCGCGACCAGGATCGCAGCCAACAGCGCCAGGGCCAGCCGCAGCCGCAGGCTGACCCAGGCGGGATCGGGCAGGTCCGGCTCGGTCAACACGACCGTCCAGGGCACGCCGGGCACCGCCGCCAGCGCCCCCCTTCGAGCTTGGCCCTCGAGGGAGAGGCTCCCTTGACGCTGTTCGAGCAGGGGCCGGAGGAGCTGGCCGTCGACCGCAGGACCATGGCTGAGCACCTGCTCGCCCTGGCGGGTGAACAAGGCCCAGCCTCGCCCGTCGAAGGTCCGCTCGGCGAGCAGGATGTCGAGGTCGTCGAGCGCCAGGTCGACCGCGAGGGTGAGCGCATCGTCGAAGGGGCTCCGCGCGGCGAGCACCACCGCCGGGTCCGGATCGGGCGCTCCAGGTCGGGCTGGGGGCGGTCGGTAGGGCAGACCCAGCCGCACCTCACCCGGCGCCTCGGGGCGCGCGAGGTGCTTCAGGAACGTCTCGGCCCGACGGGAAGAACCCAGCGAGCGACTCGACAGTGGCGCATCGGCCGACAGAGGCGCATCGAGCCACACCGGGGGCAGCGGTCCGTCCTGTCCCAGGATGGGGCCTTTATCGTCGAGGAGGGCCACGGTGACGACCCCAGGAACGGCCCGATAGACCGAGCGCATCAGCCCGATCTTCACCGGATCGGGTCGATCTGCCAGTCCAGGATAGAGCCGGGTCCAGCCCGACACGGCCTGCGCCTTGAGCTGCACCCAGCGCCCAATCTCGTCCGCGAGGGCGACACATTCACGCTCTAACGCTGCCTTTCTGGCGTTCGCCACCTGTGTCCCGGTGAGCTCCCAAGCTTGGAGGCTGATCACCGCCAGAGGCGCGACCGCGACCAACATCATCGCCAGCGCGAGCTTTTGCCATAGACGCATGACAGGGACGTAACCCGCTGCTTTCAGCGCGTAGGGCTCAGGCGACCGGCAGCCGGACCGTGAAGCACGCGCCGCCCTCGGGCGCCTCGTCGACGTAGATGGTGCCCCGGTACTTGGTGACGAGGCGATAGACGATGTTCAGCCCCAGGCCGGTGCCTTCGCCAGGCGCCTTGGTCGTGTAGAAGGGATCGAAGATGCGCGAGCGCTTGTCGAGGGGCACGCCGGGGCCATCGTCGCGCACCTCGAGAACCACGAACGAGGTAGCCTGCGAGAGCGCGACTCGGACCTTCTCGCCTCCGGCCCCTTCGGACGCGTCGAGGGCGTTCTTGATCAGGTTGACCAGGATCTGTTGCAGCTCGTTCGCTTGAGCCCGGACCGCGAACGGGCCTTCCCCCAGCTCGACCTGTACCTCGGATCGCGCCTGGGTCGATCGCTTGACCAATCGAACGCTATCGGTCAAGACCTCGGACAGATCGATGGAGGCGAGGTGCGTGTCATCGCTGGTTCGCGCGTAGGAGGTCAGATCGGTCACGATGTCGCGGATCGAGCGGCTGTACGTCACGATCTCTTCGGCGTAGCCACGCACGATCCCGAGGTCGTCTTCGTCGATCATGGCTTGGGCGAGACCCAGGATCCCGAACAAGGGGGAGCGGATCTCGTGGGCCACACCCGCCGCCAAGGTGCCGATGCCGGCCAGCTTCTCGGACTGAACGAGCTCTTGCTGGGTCTTCTTGAGCTCGTCCAGAGAGCACTGGAGTTCCTCGTTCTTGGTCTGGAGGGCCTGGAGAAGCTCGCGGTTCTGGCGCACCATGCGCCGACGCTCAAAGGCCTGGAGAACCTTGCGGCGGACGTCATAGATGTCGCGGGGAGGCTTGACGAGGTAGTCGAAGACCCCCAGCTCCATGGCTTGGAGGGCGGTCTCGAGTGAGGCGTAGCCCGTGATGACGATGGCCTCGACCTCGGGATCACGGTCGCGGGCGAGACGGATGAGCTCGAGTCCACCGATGTCGGGAAGGTTCTTGTCGGTGAGCAGGACGTCCGCCCCAGCCTCGAGGGCCTGCCGTCCGGCCTCGCCGGTCGGACAACCGATCACATCGAAGGCGTCTTCATCGAAGATCGAAGTGAGGAGTTGGAGGATGACCGGCTCGTCTTCGACGATGACCAAGCGCTCCTGCGTGTCAGGGGTCGCCATGGACGCTCCGGGTCAGTCGCGTTGGTCGACGGTGCCGTCGTAGTTGCTGTCACGCCCGGAGCGCACAACCCGACCTTCGGAGTCGAACTTTTCCCAGTGGTCGATGATGCCATCGCCGTTCGTGTCGCGCTCCTTCCGGACCACGCGACCTTCGCGGTAGGTGATGAAGATGTTGGGACGGCCGTCGTAGGTGGTGTCGATCTCGGTAAACACGCGCTCGGGCTTGCCGTCTCCGTTGACGTCTTGGTAGTGGTCCCAGATGTCGATCTTGCCGTCGAAGTCACCGTCGAACTCTTCGAGGGTGAGCATGCCCGAGTCGTCGAACCAGGAGCGCGCGTCGATGGAGCCGTCGCGGTTGAGATCGGTGTCCTTGCGGACGAGGATCCTGGAGCCGTCACTGCGAACGCGGTAATAGTTGAAGATCTCGGCTTGCCCGTCGTTATTGAGGTCGATCTCCTCGAGGATGAGGCCGTCGGGCAGGGTACGCTCGCGGACGGCGTCGCGGTGGGGGTTGGCCGAGCGCATGACGTCGCCCGAGTTCTTGTTCTTGCCAGCACACCCCCCGGTGAGGAGGAGAGCCAAGATCGCGGTGGTGCAGCGCAGACGCATGGGCGGGAGGCCTCGAAGGTTGATCACCCCGCCATTGTAGTGCGTTCCGCGCCGGTCGCAAGACAAAGCCATCACCTTGTCGCGCCGCGCGCTCAGCCTGGGTCGTCGACATGCCACCCTGGCCGAACCGAACGCAGCGCGTGATAAACCCCGATGGCGACCGCGTTGGACAGGTTCAGTGAGCGCACCGCGCCAGGGAGCGGCAGCCGCACCGAGGGGACGCGCGCGATCACCGCATCGGGAAGCCCACGGGTCTCGCGGCCAAAGAGCAGCACCACCCCCTGGGGATACTCGACTTGGGTGTAGAGGCTGGCTCCTCGGGTCGAGAAGGCGACGACCGGCCGCCCCTCTGCCCATCGCCAGAAGGACTCCGCGTCGGAGTGCTCCTGCAGGTCCACGGAAGACCAGTAGTCGAGCCCCGCGCGCCGCACCGCCTTCTCGGAGATGTCGAAGCCCAGCGGGTGGACCAGGTGAAGGCGCGCTCTCACCCCGGCCGCAAGGCGCGCGATATTTCCCGTGTTGCCTGGGATTTCTGGGTTCATCAACGCGATGTGCAAGCTCGGATCGTTCACGGGGGCTCCGGTCGGTTGGGGAGGCGGGCGCGCTCGCGCCACTCCTGCTATCGTCTTGGGCGTCATGGCCCTACCCCCACCCGCAGATCTCGGTCCCTACCAGCCGGTGCGCATGCTCGCCTCGGGGGCGCAGTCTTCGGTCTGGCTCGCCGACAGCACCCATGGGGAGCTCGCGGTCAAGGTCCCCCGCACCGAGGAGGGGGTCGAGGCCCTCAAGCGCGAGATCGCTCTCTTCGAGAAGCTCGACCTCCCAGGGCTCGTCCCCTTGGTCGACCACGATCCTGACGCGCGCTGGATGGCCATGGAGCGGATCGACGGCTCCCCCATCGATCAGTGGGCGAGCGGCCAGTCCGATCAGGCCATCGTCGAGATCGCACGCTCCCTCGTGGAGATCTTGCAGGGCCTGCACGCCCAGGGCGTGGTCCACGGCGACCTCAAGCCCGACAACGTGCTGGTCACACCGCAAGGCAAGGTCTATCTCCTGGATCTGGGCATCGCGAGCCTCACCGACGAGGCTCGGTCAGGATTCCGCGGGACCCTCGGTTACGCCGCGCCCGAGGTCCTTCAAGGCGAGCCCGCGACCGAGCGATCCGACCTCTACGGCCTCGGCGCTTTGCTCTATCGCTGCCTCGCGCAACGCGACCCCTTCGAGAGCAACGACCCCTCCGCCCTGGCCTACCTGCCCATGGTCACGCTCCCTCTCCCGCCCTCCACCTGGCGACCAGGGCTCCCCTTCGACCTCGAAGAGACCGTGCTCAAGCTGCTCTCCCGAGACCCGGCCAAGCGACCTCCCGACGCGCGCGCGGTCGAGACTGAGCTTCAGGTCATCGACGAGGAGCCCGCTCACTGGGTGATCGGCATGGAAGAGCAGCGCGACGAGCTCGCGCGTGCGGTCGTCCGTGCCGCCGACGGCGAGACCCAGGTGGTCTGCGTCTACGGAACGCCGGGGAGCGGTCGTCGAACCTTGATCACCGAGGCGACCCAAGCAGCGCGCCGGCTCGGCATGGCGGCCGTCGAGCTCCAAGACCTCGACGATACCTTCTTCAAGAAGGCCTTGAGCGGGGCTCAGCCGGTGCTCATCGTCGCTCGTGGACGTCAGCGGCGCGCGGTCGAGGTCGCTCGCGCCCTTCTCAAGGCCAAGGCCGCCGCCTTGATGCTGTTTCACAGCGAGCGTCCGATCCCCAGCCTAGGGGATCGGGCCGGCCACCTCAGCCCCCCTCCCCTCGGGCCCGTCGACGTCTCGCGCCTCGCGCGTCACATGCGGGTCGATCCCGCGCTGGCCGAACAGGCCTGGCTGACCTGGGCCGGCCACCCAGGAGCGGTGCTGGGGGCCTTGCGGCGAGCCTTGCCTCACTACGACCCCAGCGACACCGAGCACCTCAGCTCCGAGGCCCTCCAGATCCTCGAGCACCTCGAAGACAAAGGACCGATCGACGTCCACGACCTCGCGGAGCGTTTTCGCATCGATCCACACACCCTGCTCGACCACTGCGCCGTGCTGCTGGCAGAGGATCGTGTCGTCGCCGAACAAGGGATGATCTCGCTCGTGGGGGCTTCCCATGGCTGAGCGCTCCACCCCCCTCTTTCAGCCTCAACCCGCGGAGCGGTGGATCCACGATCTGCTCCGCCGCGCCCAGCGACGTCTCGACGCCCTCGATGAGGCCGAGCGGGTGGCCGTCCTCGAGGACGCCCTCTACCAGGAGCGGCAGCGTCTCAAGCGCGAGGACCCCGTCCCCGAAGAGATCGAAGCCCTCGACCGGCTCGCCCACGCCCTCCTCCGCGATGGGCAGCGAGAGCAGGTCGACGCGGCCCTCACCCTTGTGGCTCGCTGGGGCGACGAGATCCACGGCCGGTTCTCGCCCAGGGTCTATCGCATCGCGACCCGACTCCTCCCCAAGGCGATCACAGGCATGCTCTCGGAGCGGCCCCGCTCCCTCTACGGCCTGCGGCACTGGGACCTGAACATCGAGAGACGGCTCCGGGTCGACGGCGATCTCGCCTTTCTCCAGCAGCTCACGCGCGAGGCCACCCTCATCCTCGCCCCGACCCACGTCTCGAACCTCGACAGCCCGCTGCTCGGCTTGGCCCTCTACAAGGCAGGACTGCCACCCTTCGTCTACGGCGCAGGGCTCAACCTCTTCGAGAATCCCTTAGTCGGGTGGTGGCTCCGCCGACTCGGCGCGTATACCGTCGACCGGAAGAAGCGCGCTGAGCTCTACAAAGACACTCTCAAGGACTACTCCGTCTTGTGCCTGCGAAACGGCTTGCACTCGCTCTTCTTCCCTGGGGGTACTCGCTGCCGCTCGGGTGAGATCGAGTCCAACCTCAAGAAGGGCTTGCTCGGCACCGGACTTGAGGCCTGGCAAGAGAACCTGGAACAAGGCGTGGAGCAGCCCGAGATCTACGTCGTCCCCTGCACCCTGTCCTACGAGCTCGTGCTCGAGGCCCCGACCCTCATCGACGACCACCTCGCCGAGGTCGGGCGTCAGCGATACATCATCGAAGACGATGAGTTCAGCAGCCCGCGGGTGGTCGCGACCTTCTTCAAGCGCCTGCTCGACCTCGACTCCCCGGTCGTGTGCCGCTTCGGTTCCCCCCTCGATCTGGTGGGCAACCCCATCCCCCGCGATCCCGTGGAGCGGGCCGAGGCCGCCAAGCGCCGTCGCCGCTACGTCACCGATCGCGACGGCAAGGTCGAGCGCGACCTCCAACGCGATTTCCGCTACACCGACCGTCTGACCGACGCTCTGGTCCAGGCCTACCGACGTGACTCCCACATCATGATCACCCACCTCGTCGCGCGGGTGGCCTGGACGATGCTCAGCGAGCGCCGTCAGACCGATGACCCCTTCCGGCTGGTCCAAGTCGAAGCAGCCGGACGCTTCCTCGAGCGTCGGGCCCTGCTCCTTCGACTCGAGAAGGCCATGAAGGCCGCGCGTCAAGGCGCCCAGAAGGGACGCTTCCATCACAATCTTCCGCGCACCGCCACCGAGGTCCTCCAGATCGCCCTGACCCACTTCGCCTCCTTCCACAAGTCGCGGGCCCTCGCGGACCACGGAGACGACGTCGTCATCGAAGATCCACGGCTCTGTCTTTACTACCAGAACCGTCTCGCCAACCTTCCGCTCGAGGTCTGAGCATGCGTGTAGGGATCCTCGGCGGTGGGCAGTGGGGTCAGGCGCTCGCGCGGCTGGTCCTCGCGGCGGGTCATGAGCCCTGGATCGCTTACCACGGCGAAAAACCTCCCCATGTGCTGCCCTCCACCAGCGACCCACCTGCGGTCACCGAGGCCTGCGACCTGATCCTGGTCGCGGTGAGCGGGGCCAGGCTCCGGGAGTCGATCCGAATGGCGCGACCTCACCCAGGCAACCGGGTGGTGGTCGCAGGGCGTGGGATTGAGCCCGGTACCGGCGTGTGGCTCACCGAGGTCGTGCGACAGGAGTGCGATGCGGTCCGCGTGGGTGCACTCGGTGGGCCCGCACCCGTCGACGAGATCCTCAACGGGGGCCTGTGCGCCGGCGTCATCGCCAGCCCCTACGACGAGGTCTGCAAGCTGGCGGTGGAGGCCCTGCACAGCACCCGCTACCGGGTCTATGCCTCCGCCGACCTCGCCGGGATCCAGCTCACGGGCGCCACGGTGCCGGTGCTGGCGGCCCTGATCGGCATGGCCCGCTCCTTGCCTGGTGCAGGCGTCGGCGTGCACGCCATGGTGCTCTCGCGCGGCCTCGCCGAGACCGGCCGACTCGCGACCGCGATCGGCGCTGAGGAGTCCACCCTCTTCGGCCTCGCGGGGGTTGGCGACCTCATCGCGGTCCACGCACGTCGGGGTTCGCCCTACTTCGAGGCGGGCGTCGCCCTCGCCGAGCAGCGACCCGCTGACGGCCCCTGGGGTATCGCCGAGGCCTTGCTCAAGCTCGCCTCGGAGCACCGGGTCGAGCTCCCCCTCACCGAAACCCTGCTGCGCGTGCAACGAGGCGGGGATCCGGTGGCCGCGATCCACGAGCTCATGAGCCGGCAGAGCGCGCGTGAGCATCGCTGAGCCCCCGAGCGTCCCGGACCCGCTCGAGGTGATCTGGCGCGCGACCGCGCGCAGGCTGGGGCTGAGGATCGTTCGGCGACCCGACGTCTTCGCCAGCTATGACGGCTGCGGTACCCTCGCGCTCGCCCAGGACCCAGCCCTCGACCCCGATGACCACCTCGGGCAGATGATCTTGCATGAGATCTGCCACTGGATCGTCAATGGCGCCGAGTCGTATCACCAGATCGATTGGGGCTTCGCCCCCACCGAGGAGCTCGACTGGCGCGAGCGTCCCACCCTGCGCCTCCAGCTCGCGCTCTGCGCTCCCCTGCGCCTCGCTCGTCTCATGGCCCCTACCACCGATGCCCGAGCGTACTGGGATCGCGTCGCTCATCCTCTCGAGCCGCTCGACGACAGCTCCGAAGAGCACAAGATCGTTGCGCGCACGCGCCTGGCGATCTCTCGGACCGCAGGGCCACCGTGGTCTCCCGCCCTCGGCCAGGCCCTGCGCGCCACGGCACAGCTCCACGCGCTGGCCTCCCCCCTCGCAGGGCGACGCTGCATCTGGAGCCCTTCCCCCCCTACTGGAGCCTCGCCATGAGACGCTTCCTCCTCCTCGCCCTGATCTTGAGCGCCTGCCCCAAGGGGGCCTTTCGAGACTATCTGCCCCAGGTGAGCTTCGACAAGGTCGACTTTGATCGGCCCACCTGGCAGGGAGTCGACGCCGACTTCGTGCTCCGGGTTCGCAACCCCAACCCGATCGGGGTGGACCTCGACGCCTGGCGATGGGCGCTCGAGCTCCGCGATCAGGCTTTCTTATCCGGCGACGCCCCCGGCGGCGGAACGCTGCCTCCTCGGGGCGAGACCCCCTTCTCGGTCCCGGTGCGCTTCGACTTCCGCGACATCGTCGAGACCGTGCGCGCCAACCGGGGCCAAGCCGAGGTGCCCTACACCTTCTCCGGCGCGCTGAGCGTGCAGACCCCCCTCGGCCTCGCCACGGTCCCCTTCCGGCACCGAGGGGAGATCCCTCCGCTCCGCCCCCCGAAGATCCAGCTCCAGACCCTCAGGGTGGAGCGGATCGATCTGGTGCGCGGTCAGGTGGAGTTGGCCCTGGATCTGGCGGCGATGAGCGAGGGTGGGGGTGCGATGGGCCTCGACAGCTTCGCCTACACCCTCGGGCTGGGCGGCCGTGAGATCGTGAGCGGCAGCGTACCCCGACTGGGCACGCTCCAAAACGGGGAGTCTCTGCCGCTGTCGATCCCGATCCGGGTCGGCGTGGTGCAGATCGGATCCTCGGTGCTCTCGAGCTTGCAGCAGAAAGAACCGCTCCAAGCACGCTTGAAGGCAGATCTGTCCGTCGATACTGCGCTCGGGTCGATCCCGCTGTCCGTCGACGAACAGACCCGAATCCCCGTTCGTTGAGGATCGCGATCGCTCAGGAAGGGTCCTCGTGCAGGCCGAGCTCCTTCAGCAGAGCGTCCGATCCTGGCGTTCCGTCGAGCACCCAGCCGAGGTAGCGCACGTCGACGCAGATGGCTCGGGTGAGCCCGGGAAGGAAGACCCAGTCGCTCGCGATGGACTCCCAGTTTCCGTCGAAGGCCAGCCCCACCAGCCGCCCCTGGCCATCGAGTACCGCCGAGCCAGAGTTTCCCCCTGTTATGTCGAGGGTTGTGAGAAAGTTGACGGGCACGTCTCCCAGGGCGGGATCGACAAAACGACTCTGACGGGAGCCCTCGGCGTGCGCCACCACCCGCTCGGGCAGGTCGAAGGGCACAGGCCCTCGCTTGGCGAGGAGGCCCGCCACCGTGGTCTGTGGGAGCGCGAAGAGGCCATCCTCGGGGGAGTACCCCTCGACGTGACCCAGGGTCAGGCGGAGCGTGCTGTTCGCGTCTTGGTAGAGCACCCGCCCCTGCTCGCGGGTCCAGAGGTTCAGGGCGTCGAACCAGACGGGATCGAGGCGCTGGTGCGCCCCCGCGTCGGCCTTTCGAGCTTCGCGCCGAGGGCCCGCCCAGATCTCGATAGCCAGCGCGAGCTGCACCCAAGGGTCGTCCGACGCGCGGAGGTCTTCTAGCTCCAGGTCGAGCAGGGCGAGCCGCGCCTCGGTCTTGGCGAGAGAGGGGTCCGCATAGAGGAGCTCTATGGTCTCCGAGACCCCACCCTGGTCGTCGATAAAGGCATCGAGGGCTGCGATACGCCCCCCATCGGGGAGCGCCCGATATCGCGTGAGGATCGCCTCAAAGACGTCGCGGTCACTAGGGAGGTGGAGGGTTCGCTCCATCGCCTCGAAGCGCTGTCGCGTCCGCTCCAGATCGCGGTCCTGGTAGCCGATCTCTCGCTGGATGTCGGGCTTGGGACGATTCTGAGCCCACCGGACCGCCTGGGTCGTGACGCCCAGGAGGTCCGCGCTGCGCCCCGCCCAAGTCAACACCAACTCCTTGAGGGCGTCATCCTGCTCACGCGCGATGAGCTCGTCTTGGGCATCGAGGCTGGCGCGCCACCGCCGCGCGCGGGCGCGGTCCGCATCGACCCAGGCCAGGACCTCGTCCTCACGGGCCTGCTTCGCCTCGAGGAGCCCCCCGCGCGCCAGACCTGCCAGCAGTCCATCGCTGTTCTTGAGCGCGTTCTTCAGTCTTGAGATGGGAGCACCCAGCCTGGCCGCAGCCTCTGGATCCCCTCCAGCGTGCCCGTCGAGGATGGCGATGATCTCTTGGAGGACGTCCCGTTGAAGCGGGAGGTAGTCTTCGGCCATCCAGCGCAAGCTCCGCGCGCGGGCGTGCCGACGGGTGCGGCCGGGGTAGCCCGCGATCATCACGAAGCTCTCGGGGGAGGCCCCCTCGGGATTCACTCGGAGCCAGTGGGGCGGTCGGAAGGGTTCATTGTTCTCGGCGTGGGGGACGGCTCGACCCTCCGGGCTCACATAGGCTCGAAGGAGCGCGAAGTCTCCCGACTGACGGGGCCACATCCAGTTGTCGATCTCGCCCCCGAACTGGCCCACGCTCATGGGCGGGGCGTAGACCAGGCGTACATCCTTGATCTCGACGGAGGTTATCAGTCGGAAGGTGCCCCCCCCGTCGTAGGCCGTCACGCGACACCGACGGTTCTCTTGCATCTCGCAGTCGGCGATCAGGCGCTTCTCGGCCTCTTCCAGGCGCGCGTTGCGCCGCGAGTCCTTCATGCGCGGCCGAACCCTGGCGAGCATGGCATCGGTCACGTCTTCGATCTTCTCGACTACCCAGAGCCGGCCCGCAGGACCGACGGGCAGCTCTTCGTCGCGGGAGGTCGCGAGGTAGCCGTCACGGTGTCGGTTCGCTTCGGCCGAGCTGTTGTATTGAAGAAACCCCTCCACGCAGTGATGGTTGGTTGCGATCAGGCCATCGGGCGAGACGAAGGAGGCGGAGCAGAAACCCAGGGAGACGATGGCCCCCAAGGGCGCCTGCAGCGGATCGGCGAGGGTCTCGGGATCGATCTCGAGGCCACGCTCAGCCCACGCGGGCCCGATTTCGGGGAGCTGCTCCGGCAGCCACATCCCTTCATCGGCAAATGATAAGATGGCGAAAAACGCAAGGAACATGACGGGATCCTCAGGTGATCTCTAGGGCTTAGTTCCAGCCCTGGGGGGTAAAGCACGCCGCGGATGCGGCGGTATGATGGAGAAAGGTCTGGCCGCGGATCGGACCGATGGCGGCGCTGCCGACCATGCCCCCGGTCGCCACCCCACCCCAGGCGCGGTGGACCTCGCGAAGGTCGTGGTCGACGTGGCCGAAGTAGTCCTCGCCGCGGCCTGGCTGCGTGAACAGCAACGCCCCACTTGGCGGGGGCTGGCGAGGCGCCACCTGCTCGAGGGCGCGGCGCATCTCGGCGTGGGCGCTGGGGGCATCCTTGACGAAGAGGCAGACGCGATCGCCCTGCTCGATGGACCGATCGAGGACCACCACCCCGCTGTCAGGATGGATGCCGACGAGACGTCGCACCAAGTAGTCCCGCTCCCCCCCGCGCTGCGAGGAGAGCACCCCCACGAGGGGCTCGGCCCGAAAGAGGCTCCGCTCGAGTCCCGAAAGGCGTTCGAAGGCCTCGGCGAGCACCTTGTGGGCAGGACGACCCTCGAGCTCCTTGAGGAGGTGACTCTTGCCTCGAGTCACCGAGAAGAGAGATCCTGCCCGCCGCGCCCCCATCGAGACGGTGGGATGCGCGCGAAGGTCACCGCTGAGGCATACCGCCACCAAGCCCCGACGATGGACGAAGCCATCGGCAAAGAGCGCCACATCCGAAGGTTCTTCCCCGCTGCCCGCCAGTCCTCCGAGCTTGCTCCCATACGGAAAGGCCCGATCGAGCGCTGCCAAGGTCGAGCCGTGGGTACGCTCTCGTGGCGTGCCAAACAGCAGAAAGCTCGGGGATAAGAGCGGCTCCAAGGGGAGTACGGAACGCCAGCCCTCGACATCTACCCCCTCGCCACGGCTGTCGATGTGCACGAGCTGGGCGTCGACCCCTGGGAGGTGGGCCGCGATCACCGACAGGCCCGGCTCGCCGAGGATCTGACGGTCGCTCCCGATCACCCCATGGGCGCTGCACCCGGCCACCACCGCTCCTGGAAAGCGCTGCCGAAGCAGCGCGGGGACGGCAGGGAACAGGTCGCGATGGTGCATAGTCGAAAAGGCGAGCAAGAGATCCGCCCGAGCCCCGACCATGGCCCGCTCCAGCCCCTCGGCCGCCGCACGCACGGCCTGCTCCGTGTCTTCGATAGTGTTGACGGTGCTCGCCCAGCGCACGCGGCCTCCTGCGGCGGGCCCCCTAACGCGAACGAGACGGGTGCCACGCGAGCTGCCACTTCTGGTAGGCTCCGCTCTGGAGGTAGTCCGTGCGCTCGGTCCTGCTCGTGCTCCTGCTCGCCCCTCCCGCCCTCGCCGGTGGGGGCCGCAACCCGTTCAAGGAGCCCGATGAGTCAGAGTTCTTCAAGCTCGACGACAAGCTGGTCACCGTCGCGAGCCGGTACGCGCAGAGCGAGCGAAAAGCCCCTAACATCGTCGCCCTGATCGATGCCGACACGATCCGGGATCGCGGCTACCGCACCCTGGGCGACGCCCTCCGTGATCTGCCGGGGATCTACTCGTGGATGTCTAGGGAAGGTCGCGAGCTCTCGAGCTTCCGCGGCGTCATGAGCACCGACAACAACAAGGTCCTCCTCCTCGTCGATGGTGTGCCCTGGTACGACGGGGTCTACACCCATGCCTGGGTCGACGACTACCTCCCCATCCACCACGTTAAACAGATCGAGGTCATCAAGGGTCCGGGCTCCGCGGTCTACGGCACCAACGCCTTTGCGGGTGTCATCAACGTCGTCACGTTCTCGGGCGAAGACCTCAAGGGGGGTCGGGCTCGGGTCATGGGAGGCAGCCGCACCCGCCTCGATGCGAGTGTCACCGCTGGCGACACCGACGAGATCGCGGGCATACCCATCAGCGTCTCGGCCTACGCCCGGTACTTCACCCAAGACGGTGAAGCGCCCGACTTCACCCCTCGCGAGCGACCTAACCTGGGGGGCGAGAACCCACGCCGCGGCCTCGCGGTGGGTACCAACGTCGCGCTCGGCGGTCTGAAGGCCCAGCTTCATCACGTCGACTATCGCCACAAGTACCTCACCTCCGAAGAAGAAGATCTCTTCTCGATCATCGGCGGTGACATCGACATGTTCGGGCTCAACTACCACGCCACGATCGTCGATGTCCGCTACGAGGCCGAGCCTCTCCGCGGTCTGCGCGTCACCCCTCGGATCTGGTCACAGCGGCACGACAACCCCGGCATGTACGCCTATTGGGGCATTGGGCGCACCGACTCAGGCTCCCTCGACACGCTCGACATGACCGTCGTCGACACGCAGAAAGATACCCGTCAATGGGGAACGAGCCTCGACTCCGAGATCCGGCTCCACCCCGACCACGTCTCGGCCGCAGGGATCGGCTTTGACAGCATCACCGTGCTCGATCTGCGAGACAGCGAATACCGAAACTTCACTCGAACCCGCGAAGACACCGCCTTTCGCGCACCCACGGGGGCTCGGCTGCGCAACCTGTATGCCTACGGAGCGCACACCTGGACGATCAGCTCCGCGGTCGAGGTCACCGCGGGCGGCCGCCT
This sequence comes from Deltaproteobacteria bacterium, assembly GCA_007693595.1. Classification (GTDB taxonomy): domain Bacteria; phylum Myxococcota_A; class UBA796; order UBA796; genus REDI01. The sequence goes on from REDI01000028.1 coordinate 122,466, forward strand.
CGACCGCCGGGTTCCCTCCAACCCGACAGACGAGACAGACGCCGACGCCTTCCGCCTCTTCGCCAGCCCACGGGCGGGTGTCTTGTTGGCACCGACGCCCACTTTCAATGTCAAGCTCCTCTATGGGCGGGCCTTCCGCCACGCCAGCGTGCGCGAGACCCTGGTGCGCAACGAACCCGGCCCCGACGGGATCTACCCCTTCTCCAACGGCACCCTCAACCTTCGTCCCGAGCAGGTCGACACCATCGACGCCGAGATGTCGATCGAGCCCAACGAGCAGCTCACCGTGCGCGTCGCCGGGTCCTACTCTCACATCGATCACGAGATCGATAAGATCAACCCCCCGAACCAGTACGTCAACATCGAGGGAGGCCTCGACATCGCCACCGCTGAGCTCGAGGCGATCGGCACCGCCGGCCCCGCAACCCTTCGCCTCGCCTATGCGTTCACCTACGCTCGGTACGGTTCCGTCGGGCCCTACGCCGACCGGGTGCAGTTCGAGTTTCCGCCTCACATGGTCAAGGGCAACCTGACCCTACGAGCGACCGACCGTCTGAGTTCCACCCTCACAGGCGAGGGCTACAGCACCCGCCCTCGCGCGGTCTGGACCCCCGACGCCCAGCTCCCCGACGGCCGACCCTTCGGTCTACTCCACCTCGCGATACGCATGAAAGACATCGGTCCCAAGAGAGTGTTCGACATCGTCGGGTCTGTCCGAAACCTCACCGACACGAGCTTCGACACCGCCATCTCACGCGACGAGATCAATCGCGTCGGAGGCGATCCCGCCGATCCCGTGCCTCGCTACCCTCTACAGCTCGGCGGCTTCCCTCGAAGCTTCCACGTCGCCCTCGAAGCTCGCCTCTGAGCGGTCTTCTTCGCGCACTGGAGCGCAGGGGTAGCTCAGCGCACGACCACGTCGACAAAGTCCAGCATGAGCGGATCGAGCTCCGCACCAGCCGCTCGCAAGGAGGACAGGCTCAACACCACGTCGACCTCTTCGGGATCGACGATCTCTCCGCGCAGGTAGCGCCCCTTATCGAGCACCTCACGCACGATGCTCGCCGCTTGTCGGCCCGTGCCTCGGGCATCGGGGACTGTCGCGAACATGCCCCCTGCGCGCACCATGTTCTCGGTCTCGACCACCAGCGGTCGGCGGGTGCGACGCGTCTCTTCGACGACGAAGCGATAGGTCGGCCTGTCGATCACCGCCCGATCGGGTTGTAGCCAGAAGGCGTCGACCTTGGGGCCGAGGGTGCGGAGGGCCTGACGAACATCGCGCGGATTGCGCACCCGCTGGACCTCGAGCTCGATGCCGAGGAGCTTGGCGGCCGACTCCATGGCCTCGATGCGCGCGTCGGGGATCGAGGGTCCCCTCAGCACCCCGATCTTCTTATAGTCTGGAAAGTAGTTATGAAACTCGCTCACCGCAAGCTCGGGCCCTGCCACCATCGAGACCCCCGCAGTGCGGGTTCCTTCGATGCCGAACCGCGTCGGAGCGAGGACCGAGGTGTAGACCAGCGGCACCTTGGGCAGCTGTGTTCGAGCGGTCCAAGCAGCCTTTGCACCCAAGGCGAAGATGACCTCGGGGGGGTCCTTGGCGAGGCGTTTCGCGAGGCCCATCGCGTCGGACTCGCGGCCACGAAGGTTGTAGACGGTGGCAGGCTCGCCCAGGGCTTCGAGGAACGTCTCGACCGGGTCGGTATACGGCGAGAGATCGTCGGAGACGATCACCACCACCCGACTCCCCCAGGCTGGGGTCACGACTGCGACCGAGACGAGGACGGTGACGATCGACAGGAGCAGCGTTCGGACGGCTCGGCTCATGGCAGGGACCTCACTTGGGCGACAGCCGCACCATTCGAGACATTCTTGGATGCAAAGTCACCTTAGCGGGCTCGTGCCCGTCGGCGGTGATGGTCAGATCCCCCGAGGGCCAATCGAACTGGTCGCCGGTCTTGTAGGGGGTCTTCTTTCCGTCGATGAAGACAGGAACTCCACGGTTTCCAGAGAGAATCGTGAGCTTTCCTGGCTCTGCGGGCTCGGGCTCAGGCTCGGGAGGGGGGGCGGGCTCTGGCGCCTTGGGGGTCGAGGCGGAGTCCGAGGCCCCGATACGGACGGTCAGCTCCGGCTCGGGCTCGGGCTCGGAGGGGATCTCGACGATCGAGGGGCTGGGCGTTGGCGAAGGCTCTTCGATGATCGAGACCGCCGGCTGCGACGGGGTCTCGGGCGCGACGCGTGGGGACGCGGAGGAGGTCGAGCGGGCGGGGGGGGGCGTTCGCTGCTCGGGCGCGGTCTTGGGCGCTGTGACGCTGGGTGCCGGAGGGGTCGAGGAGCTGGGTTTGGCTGGCTTGGAGGACTCCTGCGCGGCGGCGGTAGAGCTCCCATCGGACTCGGCGCCCTGCTCCGACTCGTCGGTCTTACGGGCGGGGCTTCGCTCGGTCGGATCCGGCTCCGGCGGTGCTTGGTTCACCTCGGCGGTAGCCTGGGCATCGGGTTCGGCGGAGAGGAGGGGCGGCAGATAGATGAGCCCCACCACCAGGAGGACCACCGCAAGGATCGCGCCTCCTCCGATGAGCAGCGCGGTGGCCATGCCCACCCCAGTGAGGACCATCGTTCGGGTGACGGTGCCCGAGCCCGAGCTGTCGCCCGGCGGAATCGCGCGGGCGTCCATCGTGCCCGACGCGTCGAGGGCGAAGGGGACCTCGTCGGAGCCCGGATCGCCCGACCTGCCCAGGGGGATCGGCCCGGACCAGGACTCCATCTTCTGGCGCACCCGAGGCTCCAGATCGGGGTCGAGGGCGTGCAGCCACTCTCGTAGCTCTGCGGTGGTGGGCAGCCCGCCGAATGCCTCGGCGACCTGGTAGACGGCGCGGCGCATGGTGTCAGCGTCAGGGTAGCGGTCGTCGGGGTCGGCTCGGAGCGCCTTGTTCACCACCTGCGCCAGCGCGCGGCCCGACTCGCCCCAGTCGCGCGGTGGGGCGAAGCTCGGGATGCGACCCTGCATGATGCGGAAGAGGATCTGGGTCTGATCCATGCCCGCGAAGGGGCCCGCACCCACCAGCATCTCGTAGAGCGTGAGCCCGATGGCGAAGAGGTCGACCCGGTGGTCCAAGGCGTCGCCACCGCTGATCTGCTCGGGCGCCATGTAGGCGACCTTCCCCTTGAAGTGGTCGGTCTGCGTTCGCTCGAGCCGATCGGAGGCGCGCGCCACGCCGAAGTCGATCAGCTTGACCTCGCCGCTGATGCTGACCATGATGTTGCGCGGGTTCACGTCGCGGTGGACAATGTTCATGGATCGACCGTGAGCGTCGGTCCGCGTATGCGCATATTGAAGCGCATCGAGCACATCATGCATGATCCGCAGCGCCATGCGCACCGGCATGCGCTCCCGTCGCTGCCGAAGGGTGCTCAGGATGACGCGAAGGTCGGTGCCAGGTACATACTCGAGGGCGAGGTAATACTCCTCGCCGACGCGACCGAAGTCATAGACCTGAGCGATGTGGGTGTGGCGAAGCTCGCTCGTGATGCGCGCCTCGTCTTTGAACATGCGCACGAAGGACTCGTCTTCGACGTGGTTGGCTCGTATGCGCTTGACCACCAAAAAGCGCACGTACCCCGCGTCATCGACCGAGCGACGCGCCAGATCGACCTGGGACATGCCGCCGGTCGCGAGCTGCTCCAGGAGCGTGTAGTTGGCATAGGGACGAGGGTACAACTGCGACTCACCCTGCAGGGGCCCTCACTCTAGCGCAAGCGGTCGCGACCTGTCCTGGCTGCGACGTGACGTGACGCTAGGAAGGGGATAACCCTCCGTGGGATTCCCCCCGCAAGGAGACGCATCATGAGAAACCCGACCCTACTCGCCCTCTCGCTGTTGGCAACGACAGCCTGCACGGGCAACAACGACGCCGTGTGGCTCTTCATCTTAAGCGAGCCCAGTCTCAGCATGTCCGAGTCCTGTACCGAGAACTTCATCAACGCCAACTGCCCCGAGGGTGAGACGACCGAGCCCAGCCCTTGGACCCAGACTTTTTCCCGCGAACTGAGCGACGAGGCCCTGTTCGGCCAGATCATGGATGGACCCGGCGGCACCAAGCTCCTCGTCATCGACAACGAGGTCTATGTCGGGGAGCGCGAAGACGGGATCTGGAACTTCCGCTGGGAATACTTCGACATCCAAGAAGAGACTCTCAGCCATCAGTCGGGCTACACCTTCGGCCTCACCTCCCAGGAGCTCGTCGAGGTCGTGTACTCTCTCGACCTGAGCGGCGGCGAGGCCGAGGGGAGCCTCAACATCATCGGCGAAGAGATCTACGAGATCTGGGAGTCCGATAGCTGGAACGCCGATCAGGTCGGCTTCGGCTGGGGCAACATCAGCGGCACGAGCGAGGTCTTCCTCGAGGGCGACTTCGACAACGAGTCCGATGTCAACGACTGCAGCGACGCGCAGTGCCGGATCACCCGAGTCCGCGAGTACGAAGTCAGGCACCCCGTCTCGGGTCTTCGGACCCGCGACGACGGTCGGTCCTTCGACGGCGTTCGCAACGCGGGCCAGGACAACCGCTTCTGAGCCGCGGCCTGCTACAAGAGCCCTGGGTCGCCCTCAGCCTCTCGCTTGCTGAGGCGGCCCGGTCTCAGACCGTGCCCCGCTTCGGCCAGCCGCAGCCGGTATCCGATAAGGGGTTGTTGGCCTTCGACCCGGTCACCGAGGCGGACCGGCGAGCTGAGCAGGCGATGCGACGGGTCCTCGCGCGCGAGGTCCCCGAGCATGGGATCCACGGCGAGGAGCACGGTCTGCACCTCGCCTCGGCTCCTTATCGCTGGGTCCTCGACCCCATCGACGGCACGCGCGCCTACATCAGCGGCTTTCCCACTTGGGTCACGCTGATCGCGCTGCTCTTCGAGGGCGAGCCCCTGTTGGGGCTGATCGACGCTCCCGCAGTCGGGGTCACGGTTCTCGGCCTGGTGTGCGACGCCGGGGCTCATCGTGCAGGGGCCTACCGCATCGAAGGGCGGGGGATCGAGGGGCGGGCGTTCCGCCCCCTCGCGACGCGCCCCTGCCCCAGCCTCGATCGGGCCACCCTCGCCACCACAGGCCCCGAGCTGCTCCCCTCCCCTGCGATCCTCAAGGCCTGGTGGCGAGCCTGCGCGCGGAGCCGCCTGCAGCGCTACGGCGGTGACGGCTTCGCCTATGCCCTCCTCGCGCGCGGCTTGATCGATGGGGTTGTCGAAGCCGGGCTCAAGCCCTACGATCTCGCAGCTCCCCTCGCTGTGGTTCGCGCCGCCGGGGGTCTCGCGACCAGCTTCGACGGGGGCGATCCGCTCCAGAGCGGCCAAGTGATCGCCGCGGGCGATCCCAGGGTCCACGCGGCGCTGCGGCTACTCTTCGCCTCGGCGCGGTGAGCGCTCGGTCGGCGCACTCATGCGCCTGCGCGAGCCTCAGCACCTGAGATGGGCTGAGGCAGCACCGCTTCGGGCGGCGCCTCTTGCTCCCCGCGGAGGAGGCGACCCGGCAGCACCCCGGTCGCCTCGCCAGTTTCAAAGAGGATCTGCCCCGACTTGATCGTGTACTCGTAGCCGGTGGCTCGCTGGATCAGCCGCCGGCCGCCGGCTGGCAGGTCAAAGGCCATGTAGGGGGCATCGAGCGTGAGCTTGTCGTAGTCGATGACGTTGAGATCCGCGAGGTATCCAGGGGCGACCACGCCGCGATCCATCAGGCCGTAGAACTCGGCGGTCTGCTGGGTCTGACGGTGGATCATGAACTCGAGGGGGAGCGTGGGGCCTCGGCTGCGATCCCGGGTCCAGTGGGTGAGCATGAAGGTCGGCATGCCACCGTCGCAGATCGCGCCGCAGTGCGCCCCACCGTCGGACAGGCCCATGCGGATCTGGGGGTGAGTGTGCATGGTGTGCAGAGGGCCGAGGTCCTTGCCGCTGTAGTTGAACAGCGGGAAGTACAGGAAGCCCCGGCAGTCGTCGGCCATGAGCAGCTCGTAGGCGACCTGACGCGGGGACACACCGCGAGCCTTGGCCTGGGCCGCCACGCTGGTCTGGGGGGCGGGCTCGTAGCCCTCGGACATGGGGTACATCTTGTCGAAGCTCTCGGTGACGTACCGCTCGAAGAGGTTGCCCTCATCGAAGGGATCCTCGAGCAGAGCGCGGCGCACCTCGGGATCGGCCAGTCGCTCCTTCTGCGCTTCCCACGGCAGGTCCGCGATGGCCTTGAAAGCCGGGGCGAGCGCGAAGGGGTGGGCCGTGCCCTGCCAGCACATGTTGATGCCGATCGAGCGCCCCGCAGCCTGGGCGTAGAGGGGCACGCCGTCGGCGGCGGCCTTGTCGAGCTCGGGCAGCACCTTCTCCCAGAGCTCGGGCATGAAGTCGGTCTGCGAGAGGTTGACGCAGACCGGGCGGCCGGTGTCTTCGGCGATTTTACGGAGCCAGCCTAGGTCCTGCGGCACCTTGAGGTGCTCGTCGGCGAGTTGGAAGAGCCCCTTGCCCGTGTCGGTGATGGCCTTGACGATCCCGAAGATCTCCTTCTCTTCCGCGAAAGTACCCGCAACAAGGACACCCTCTGCGGTCTTGTGCAAGCTCGTGCGCGAGGTCGAGAAGCCGAGCGCCCCCGCCTCGAGCGCCTCGGCGAGCAGGGTGCGCATCTGCTCGATCTCTTCGTCGGAGGCCGCCGCGTTCTCGCTAGCCTTGCGCCCCATGACGTAGCCACGCAGCGCGCTGTGGGGGACCTGGGCTGCGATGTCGAGAGCCAAGGGGAGCTGATCGAGGGCGTCGAGGTACTCTGGGAAGGTCTCCCAGTTCCAGCGGATCCCTTCGTGCAGGGCCGCGCCAGGGATGTCTTCGACGCCTTCCATGACGTTGATGAGCCAGTCGCGGTCCTCGGGCCGGCAGGGGGCGAAACCGACCCCGCAGTTGCCAAAGACGACGGTGGTGACCCCGTGCCAGCCCGAGGGGGTGCAGTAGGGATCCCAGGTGACCTGCCCATCGTAGTGGGTGTGCATGTCGACGAAGCCCGGGGTGACCAGCTTGCCCGCGCAGTCGATGACCTTCTTGGCCTCGCCCAGATCCGCGCCTACCGCGACGATCCGGTCGCCCTGGATCGCGACGTCGGCTCGGCGAGCAGGGCGCCCGGTGCCATCGACGAGAGTTCCACCTGCTAGAATGAGATCGTACATCGTGAGCCTCCAGGGGTTGCGCGATACGCAGAGATCAGTTCATAATGTGAACATGGTTCATGAGAATAGTCCATCTTCGGAGCGACGGCAACGAAAGCGTGCCAGACGCGCCCAGCACTTTCTGGATGCCGCACACCAGGTACTCCAAGAGGAGGGCTCGGAGGGCCTCACCATTGCACGGGTCGCAGCGCGAGCCGACGCGGCCGTCGGCACCATGTACCGTTACTTCGACGGAAAAGAGAGCCTGCTCACCGCGCTACAGGTCCGGGCCATCCGTGTCTTCGAGGCCCATCTAGTCGAGCGCATGCGCGTCGAGCGAGGCCCGCTGGAGCAGATCGACGCCGGTGCCCGCGCATGGCGCACCTTCGCCGAGGCGCAACCTTCGCTCTTTACCCTGCTCGACGCCTCGCTCTCGGACCCATCTCCCAACCTCTCGACCCCGTCGGCCCAAGCGGTCGACAACGCGCTGCGGCCAGTCCTCGGTCGGCTCGAGGCCGCCTTCACCCAAGCGGTCGAGCAGGGCCTCCTCCGCGAAGGCTCCCCTGACCTGCGCACACGCGTCCTGTGGGCGACCGTTCACGGCGCTGCACACTTTCGCAAGCGCGACCGCCTGGGCGGTCCACGGAGCGACCACGTCGCGCACGAGGCCATCGCGACCCTCCTTCGCGGCTGGGGGGCGGACCTCGCTTCGAGCTCGCCCCTGGATCGTGAGCGCCGATCCGACGAGTCGACCTAGGCAAGGCGCCCCCCGGCGAGCCAGGCGACGGGCGCTGTCCCCGCGGGCGGCTCGCCCAGCGCGGTCCGACGGATCTAGCCGTCTTCGAGTTGCCTGAGCAGGGCCTCGAACGTGGCGTCATCGAGCAGGCTCGGGTGTCCGCGCCAGACGACCTTCGCTCGGTGCAGGAGCACGGTGGCGGGCACAGGTCGGACGTCGTAGTGCTGCGAGAGACGACCGTCTTCGTCGCGCGCGACCGGAAAGGTCAGCCCATAATCTTCGATGAAGTCCCGCACCGTCTCGTCGGTAGCAGACCGTCGGACCTGGGTCAGCGCGACCACGTCGACCTGACCTTCGAGCCGCTCGCTCACAGCCTGAAGCTTGGGGATCTCCCTTCGACAGTGAACGCACCAAGTCTCGAAGAAGGCGAGGAGCGTGAGCGGCGCGTCGAGGGACGCACCTCCTTGGTACCAACCCTGCGTAGGAAGCGGGGCCGCGTCTCGCCCCACCACTCGTACATCGCGGCAGATCTGCCCCTGGTGTTCCCAGAGCCGGGTCCTCGCATACCTGGGCTCCGCCTCATCGCAGGCTTCGACCGCGGCCTGGAAGTCGAGCGCGCGCACGTGATCACGGACCCCCTCGACCGCCCTGCGCGCTTCGGCGTTGAGGTTGGGCGCGGAGCGCTGCTGCTGAGCGAGCTGCAACTCAAGGACTTCGATCCGAGCCTCAAGCTTGCGGTAGCCACAGCCGGCAGCCAACCCCACCGCGAGGAGGAGCGAGAGGAGGGAGGCGCCAGACCTGAGGGAACGAGAGCGGCAAGGGGCCGGCACGACGCGCCAAGGAGAAGCTCTAGAGCCACCCGTTGTCATAGAGGTCCCCACAGTGTGCGACGCAGAGGTGATCGATGGTGCCATCCCCCGAGGCATCACGACCGACGTTCAGACACTCGAAGCCGCGAGGACAGTCCGCCTGCTCGTCGCAGCGGAGGAAGCAGTAGAGCTCGGGCTCATGGAAGTAGGTCGTGCAGATCGCCCGGCTGTCCTGACAGGTGCCCTGCGCCTGAAAAGGCCGGGTTGAGCAGGGCTCGCAGTGCCCTCCACCATCAGGTTCGCACGCTCCCGTCGCGGGGTTGCAGTTCTCGGCGAAGGCGCAGTCGAGCTCGGTCGAGCGGCACTCCAGCGGCTCGCAGGTCGACGTGCTCTCCTCGCAGCCAAAGCCTGCTCGACAGTCGTCATCGACCTCACAGCCCTCGACGCAGGTGAAGGAGCGACGATCACAGGTCTGCTCCAGCGGGCAGTCCGTGGTGACCAAGCACTCGACGTCGACGCACTCGAACTCCTCGCAGACCTGCAACCCGCCACAGTCGCCATCATCGATGCACGAAGCCCCCGGACCGCTCTGCGCATCGCAGGAGATCATGAGCAGCAGGAGTGCTGGTGCCAAGAACCGAATCATGACGTCTCCCGGCAAAAGTCGTCGGGGTTGGGCACGCCGTCCATGTACCGAGCGACGATCTGCGCACCGACCGGGGGCACCCGATCGGGCGCGAAGACGATCGCAGGCAGATGCTCTTGGGTTCTACGATCGAGGGCCTCTTCGTAGCGCCAGACCCCCTCGTCGCAGCCGATGGGCTCCTCGTCGATCGAGACCTGTAGCGTGGCGAGGTTGGGCGAAGATGAGAGGAAGTAGGTATTCCGCATACGACTGGCGTTCAAACCGAGCTGACCGGCGATGTCTTGAAAGTCCTGGGCGCAGATGTCGCCAATCACCCCGCCCGCCTGGCGCGCGACGTCCATGTAGCGCTGGCCGGGCTGCGCGCTAGACTGTGCCGACGAGGGACAGGAAGACACATCGTCGACCACCAGCGCAGAGGCGTTCAAGATCCGTCGCTCCTCCTGAGGCTTCAGGTCACGGAAGGCATGGACGTAGTCGTGCACCGGCCACGGGGACTTGTCGTCCTCGTCCGAGACGAAAACCAGAGTCAACGCCGCATAATCCCGAAGAAATCCGCTGTTCTCGTTGGAGATGAGTGGCTCGGTCAGCGCTCGGCGCGCCATCTCGAGGCCACGCTCATACCGTGAGCCCGAGATCCCGACGCTCACCGCGCGGGTGAAGGCGCCTTCGGGGTTTGGGGTGTCGGGGGTCATGATCTCGCCCTGGATGCGCCCGGACTTGGAGGGATCGATCCCGTCGGTGGTGACGACGGCGATCTGGTAGTCGATGCCCGCAGTCACGAACCATTGGATGAAGGCGGCGAAGCTAGAACCCAGAGCCGCCTGATGGGGCGCCATGGAGCAAGAGTCGTCGATGATCAGTAGGACGTCGACCGCGCCGGAGGGCTCCTGGATCCACACATCGGCGTTGTCGAGCCGGGTAAAGCCTTGATCGGAACACGCGACGAGGCCGAGCAGCAATAGCGGAGCGAGCGAACGAAGCATCGGGAAGTCTCGAGAGCGGTGCGTCGAGAGGCAGGCGAGCGGCCGACCAGCGGCCGACCAACAGAGGTACGGGCCGTCGGCATGCTGCCTGAGTGACCCGCGGACCCGCACCCTTATAACGACTTGGAGCACGGCAGTCCTGCTGAGCGCGACGTTTGGGGAACAAGGAGGCTAGCCCTGAAGAAACGTGTCGCGCGGTTCTCTCTTCTCTACGAGAACGAACTATCGGCGCCTGCGAAGAGCTCGGCTGACAGGGCGACTGATCCGCGGCGGACTGGCCGACGAGCCCTCTGCACCGGACGTCGTGAAGCGTCTCCTCTCGCCACGTAACCCTCCTCGTCACCCGTGTAACTGAGCCGGTCACACTCCTTAGGCATGTGCCGCGTTCCTTCGTCCTGGGCGGTCGGATCGCGTCTTGCATACCAAGGCGACGGAGGTCCTTTGACGCGAAGCCTAACGCTGCTGATCCTGCTCACCGCCTGCGCTACGCCCCGCGCCGAGGCGCTCCGCACGGCCTCTGCGCCCGCCGGGCTGCGGGGCCCCCTTGCGCCTTCTCCAAGGTCTGACGCGACGAAGGACCTGGGCGAGGCCTCCGTGTCTACGCTCGCCGACTACCAGCTCCATGCCTTGGCTCACGCCCCGAGGGTGCAGGCCGCCTATGCGCGGTGGGAAGCCGCGGTCGCCGGCGTGAGCGTCGCGGGGCGCCTGCCGGAGCCGACGATCTCCTACGGTCTCTTCCTGCGCTCCATCGAGACCCGCGTCGGTCCACAGCGACAGAGCCTCGCGATCGCGCAGTCCCTGCCATGGCCCCAGGGGGTCAAGTCGGGCATCGACGCCGCGAGCGAACGCGCGCGGGCTTCGGCAAGACAGCTCGAGGCGACCGCGCTGAGAGTCGAAGACGAGGTGGCCCAAGCCTACTGGGCCCTGTGGAGCGTACGCGCCCAGCGTGAGGTCGTGACGGCCCAGGTCACGATCTCGGAGGGGCTCTTGGAGCAGACCCGACGCCAGGTTGAGCTCGGCTCGGCGAGCCTGGCCTCCCTCAGTCGACGCGAGAGCACCCACCTGCGCCTCCTCGACCGCCGCGAAGGGCTCTCCGAGGCCGAGTACGCCGCCGCCGCCGCGCTCCGAGCCGTAGTCGGTCTAGATCCGGACTCCGCGGTCCCGACAGAGACCTCTCCCCTCCCCCCTCGGGAGCCAATCTCCGACGAAGCAAACCTGCGGGAGCACCTCAACGCGCATCCGGCCATCGCCTCCCTGGCGCTGCAGGGCGACGCGAGCGCTGCCGTGGCGCGGCAGCGTGGGGTGGAACGGCTGCCGACTCTCGGGCTGAGCGCTTCTTGGATCGATCTTGGACCCGCCCGGTTGGACGGCGTCCCCGACAGTGGGAAGGACGCCGTGGTGGTCGGTGTGTCGATGCGGGTGCCCCTCGCTGTGCGCAGCCTCAAGGCCGGCGTCGATTCCGCCCGCGCCGAGGCCAGCGCCTTCCGCGCCGAGGCCCAGGCCGCCGAGGACCGCGCCGAGGCCGACCTCGCCGCCGCCCTCGTCCGGGTACGCGACACGGGTCGCCGCGCCCGACTTTTTTACGAGGGGCTCCTTCCCCGTGCCGAAGATACCTTGGCCTCCCTACGAGGCTCCACCGACGCCGACGCCGGCCTGCAGCTCCTCCTAGCGCGCCAAGATCTCCTCGAGATGAAGGTAGAAGCGGCAGTCGTCGCCGCCGAGCACGAGCGGGCGTGGGCCACGCTGGAGCAGGTCTTGGGCCGCGCCATCGATCCCGCCCGCACCGAGGTCTCGCCATGACCCTCCCCCCTTGGCTCCGCAACCTGCTGATCGTGTTGGCCATTGGGGCCTCCTTCGGCCTCGGCGCCTTGATCTTTGGCGGAGGCGGCCCGCCACCCTCCGAGGTGGGTGAGACGATCTACACCTGCTCGATGCACCCGAACATCCGTCAGAACCGGCCAGGCTCCTGCCCGATCTGTGGCATGGACCTCGTCCCGGCCCGAGAGGCCTCGACCGAGGGGGGACCTGACCGAGTCCAGCTCAGCGAGCGGGCACGGACGCTCGCGCGGATCCGCACCACCGAGGTCCGACGTGAAGAAGATCCGACCGTCGAGATCCGCTTGCTCGGGCGCATCGAGGCCGACGAGACCGCCCTGCGCACTGTGACGGCGTGGACGGCGGGACGGATCGAGCGACTCCACGTCAACGTCACGGGCCAGCAAGTGCGCCGTGGCCAGGTGGTGGCGACGGTCTACAGCCCCGAGCTCTACGCGGCCCACCAAGACCTGATCACGGCGCGGAGCCAACTCGACCGGGCGCGGGCGGGCGCATCCGAAGACACCGCACGGGCGGCCCTCAGCGCCGTACGCTCCCGACTGCGCCTGCTCGGCGTGCCGGACGCCGAGCTCGCCCGGCTCGAGGCACAGCGCGAGCCAGCCACCAGGGTCCCTATCCGAAGCCCCTTCTCGGGCACCGTGCTGGAGCGCGTCGCGACCGAGGGAGACTATGTGCAGGTCGGCGGTGCCCTCTACCGGATCGCCGACCTGAGTAGACTCTGGGTCCAGCTCGACGCCTACGAGCGCGACCTTCCCCTGCTGGGGCTGGGTCAGCCCGTCACCTTCCAGGCCGAAGGGCAGATGCGCGAACCCATCGAGGGCAAGGTCGCCTTCGTCGATCCCCGAGTCGATCCGCAGACCCGCACGGTCCGGGTGCGGGTCGAGCTGCACGATCCCGACGGACTGCTCCGCCCAGGCATGTACGTCCGGTCCATCGTGATCGCCCCTGCGGGCCCCGACCAGCTCGCGCCGCTCGTGATCCCTGCCTCGGCGCCGCTGTTCACCGGCCGGCGCTCCCTGGTCTACGTCGAGGATCCCCACGCGGAACACCCGACCTACCTGCCCCGCAAGGTGCGCCTGGGACCGCGGCAGGGCGAGGTCTACCCCGTGGTCTCCGGCCTGAGCGAGGGCGAGCGGGTGGTCAGCCGAGGCGCCTTCGCACTCGATGCAGACCTCCAGATCCAGGGCGGCCCCTCGATGATGACCCGTTCCGACGACGAGCCCGATCCTTGGGCGAACGCCCTCTCGCTGAGCCAGGCGCAGCGAGAGGTCCTAGCTCCGGTGGTTCGCTCCTACCTCGACCTGCAAGAGGCCCTGGCCGACGACCGCCTCGACGACACCCGCGAGGCCGCCCGACGGCTCGGCCACGAGGCCTCCAAGGTCGAGCTCACCGGCGAGGCGAGACGAGCCTGGCGCGACATCGGCCGCGATCTCTCGACCCACGCCACCCCCATCGGCGAGGCGAACAGCCTGGAAGACGCCCGCGCGCCCTTCGAGGGCGTCTCCGCAACGATGCAGCGCCTCCTCCAGCGCCTCGGCAACCCACTGCACACCCCCCTTCGGGTCGCCTTCTGCCCCATGGCCTCGGGAAGCGAGGGCGCGAGCTGGATCCAGCGGGCCGACAAGATCGACAACGCCTACTTCGGCCACCGGATGCGTCACTGTGGCGAGCTACGAGAAGCGGTGGAGCCCGGCGCACACCTCCCCGAGTGGGAGGGCCCATGAGCCGGCCCGTAGGCGAGCGGGCGATCGGCTGGTTCCTCGACAACCCGCTGATCACACTACTCTTCGCCTTCGCCATCCTCTTCGGAGGGCTGTACGTCTCACCCTTTGACCTGTCGGGAGGCGTGCTGCCCCGCAACCCGGTCGCGGTCGACGCCATCCCCGACATGGGCGAGAACCAACAGATCGTGCTCGCCGAGTGGCCGGGCCGCTCCCCCCGCGACGTCGAGGATCAGGTCGCCTATCCCCTCACCGTCGCCCTCTCGGGGCTCAAGGGGGTGCGCACCGTACGCAGCACGTCGATGTTCGGGGTGGCCACTATCTACATCATCTTCGACGACAGCGTGGAGTTCTACGACTCGCGCACGCGCATCTTGGAAAAGCTAGCCTCGCTCCCCCCGGGCACCCTCCCCGACGAGGTCGTACCGACCCTGGGCCCCGACGCGACGGGTCTGGGTCAGATCTTCGCGTATACCCTCGAAGGACGCGATCGCGACGGCGCGGTGGTCGGGGGCTGGGACCTCGACGAGCTGCGCAGCGTGCAGGATTTCGTCGTTGGCCCCGCCCTCCAGGCCGCGAGCGGCGTGGCTGAGGTCTCGTCGGTCGGAGGTTTTGAACGGGAGCTTCAGGTCGACGTCGACCCCGACGCCCTCCGCGCCCACGGCGCGAGCCTCGCGGAGGTCGCGGCGGCGGTTCGCTCCTCTAACCTGGATATCGGTGCGAGAACTCTCGAGATCAACGGGGTTGAGTACCTGGTGCGCAGTCGGGGCTTCGTCGAGAACCTCAAGGATGTCGAGCGGGCTGTAGTTCGGCTGGTCGACGACACCCCCTTGCTGGTCAAGGATGTCGCGCGGGTCGGCTGGGGCCCAGCGCTGCGGCGGGGGGTGCTGGACGACGCGGGCGCCCCAGCCGTCGGAGGCATCGTCGTCGCGCGCTACCTCGAGAACCCTCCAGCGGTCATCGCGGCGGTGCAGGAGGCGATCGACCGGCTGGCCGACGGACTGCCGGAGCGAACCCTCGAAGACGGTACGAAGAGCAAGATCACCGTCGTTCCCTACTACGACCGCACGGGCCTTATCGACGAGACCCTGGGCACCCTCTCCTCAGCCCTGCTTCAGCAGCTCCTCGTGACCTTGGTCGTCGTGCTCTTCATGCTCCGCAGCACCCGCAGCGGCTTCCTCGTCGGGGCGATGCTGCCGCTCGGCGTCCTCGGCACCTTTATCGGCATGCGCATCCTCGGCGTACAGGCCAACCTGATGGCCTTGGCCGGGATCGCGATCGCGATCGGGACCATGGTTGACATCGGGGTCTTGTTCGTCGAAGCCATCGATCGGGAGCTTCAAGACGGCATGGACAAGAGCGCGCGCTCCGCGGCGGTCCGCAAAGCGGCGGGCCAGCTCGCCCCCGCGGTCTGGACCTCGGTGCTCACGACCGTCGTGAGTTTTTTACCCGTCTTCGGCCTGGTCGCCGGCGATCTGAGGCTCTTCGGACCGCTCGCCGCCACCAAGACCCTGGCGATGCTGGCCGCCATGGTGCTCGGGATCGTGGTGCTGCCAGGCGCTGCGCTGTGGATCCTGGGCCGTCGGGCGCCGATCGAGCAGCTCACGCGATGGGCCTGGCCGGTGCTGGCCCTGCTCGCCGCCCTCGGGCTCGCCCTGCTGTGGAGGCCGCTCGGCTACGAGCTGAACGCGGCGTGGAGCGTGCTCTTCGTCGGAGTGATCCTGGTCGGGGTGCTCGGGTTCTTTCGCCTATTCGAACTCTTCTACCCTACGATCCTGCGCTGGGCACTCGATCACAAGCTCACCTTCGCCGCCCTACCACTCGGCGTCCTGCTCCTCGGCGGCTGGGCTGCCTCTTCGATGCAGACCGAGCACCTGCCCGCCTTCGACGAGGGGGCCTTTCTGTACATGCCGACCACCACGCCTCACGCCTCCATGTCCGAGGCCCTCCGACTGCTATCTGAGACCGACGCTGCCATCGCCGCGATCCCCGAGGTGGATCGGGTCGTGGGCAAAGCCGGACGCGCGGAGAGCGCGCTCGACCCTGCGCCGATCTCGATGATCGAGACGGTCGTTACGCTGCACCCGGAGTATGGCCGCGACGCCGACGGGCGCAGGATCCGGGTATGGCGCGATCACATCCGCACCACCCGCGACATCTGGGATGAGATCCTCCTCGCCGCCGATCGTCCAGGCCTCACCAGCGCGCCGTGGCTGATGCCGATCGGAGCGCGGCTCGTCATGCTCCAGAGCGGCATGCGCAGCCCCTATGGCCTGAAGGTACAAGGCACGCGCCTCGAAGACATCGAAGACTTCGCGAGCCAGGCCGAGATGGTGCTTCGCGGCGTCCCCGGCGTCTTGACCGGATCGGTCTACGCCGATCGGGTGGTCGGCAAACCTTACCTCGAGATCCACCTCGATCGAGATGCGATCGGTCGGTACGGGCTCTCGATCCTCTCCGTGCAAGAAGCGCTCGAGGTCGCCCTCGGGGGGCGCACCCTGACGCGCTTCATCCAGGGTCGCGAGCGATACCCTATCCGGGTCCGAGTCATGCGCGAGGAGCGAGACAGCGTCGAGGCCCTAAGCTCCCTGCCGGTCCAGGCGGGCGAGGGTCGCACCATCCCCCTGGGGCAGCTCGCCGAGGTGCGCTACGCGCGCGGCCCTCAAATGATCCGATCCGAAGACAGCTTCCCGACCAGCTACGTGCTCTTTGACGCCGAGGATGGGGTCACGGCCAGCACCTTGGTCCGACGCGCGTCCCAGGCCATGCGGGAGCACCTGGCCTCGGGGGCTCTGAAGCTGCCCGAGGGGGTGACCTGGCGCTTCGCCGGCACCTACGAAAACCAGGTCCGCACTCAGGAGAGGCTGATGCTTATCCTCCCGCTCGTCCTGGGCGCGGTGCTGGTCCTGCTACACTTGCAGTTCCGGAGCTTGCCGACCACGATCATCATCGGCTCGGGGGTGCTCGTCGCGAGCGCAGGCGGCATGATCGGGCTCTGGCTGTACGGGCAGCCCTGGTTTCTTAACTTTCCGCTGGGTGATGGAAACCTCCGCGAGATCTTCCAGGTGGGACCCGTTCATCTGTCGCTGGCCGTCTGGGTCGGATTCATCGCCCTGCTCGGGCTCGCCACCGATGATGGCGTCGTGATCTCGACCTTTATGAAACAGCGCCTTGAAGAGGCCCCCGCCGCGACCATCGCCCAGATCCGGGAGCGCACCCTCGAGGCCGGCACCATGCGGATCCGGGCCTGCCTCATGACCACCTCGACCACGCTGCTCGCCCTGCTGCCCGTTCTCAGCTCGACAGGCAAGGGCGGCGATCTGATGATGCCCATGGCGCTTCCAGCGGTCGGCGGTATGGCGATCGCCGTGCTCACGATCTTCGTCGTGCCCGTTGCGGGCTGCGCGGTGGAGGAGTGGCGCGCACAGTGGGCCTCGGGCAGCTCGGATCCGGGTCGCGTTCCAGAAGCTTGAGCGGAAGGGTGTTCTACACACTAGAGCCCCCTCGTTTCCAGGACAGCCCGGTGCGACGAAGGTAGCTGGGTGCCGTCCCAAAGCGGTACCCTCGAACAGGTGGGCCGCCCGAGATACGCTACTCACTCTCGACCCAAGGAGGATGCATGCAGGCAGAGGCCAGAGACGCCGTGGTCTACCCCACCTCCGACGGAAGACCCATGGCCGAAAACACCCTTCAGTATCAGTGGATCACCACGCTCAAGGGCAACCTCGACGCCTCCCTCCCCGACTTCGTCGCCGGGGATCTGCTCTGGTATCCCGTCGAGGGCCAGCCCAGCATCCGACGGGCCCCGGATGTGCTCGTCGCCTTCGGCCGCCCAAAGGGCCATCGCGGCAGCTACCTGCAGTGGCAGGAAGACGGCGTCGCGCCTCAGGTCGTGATCGAGATCCTCTCCCCGGGCAACACCGCCCAAGAGATGAGCGATAAGCATACCTTCTACCAGACCTACGGCGTGCAGGAGTACCTCATCCTCGACCCCGAAGCCGGGACCTTCCAGGTCGCCCTGCGACGTCACGGCCCCAACGCCCCCCTCCTGCTCCAGCGGCCCTCCGAGGTCTACGAGAGCGCACGCCTCGGCCTGCGCTTCCGTGTCGATCCGACCGATGTAGGTCCGCAGCTCCGGGTCAACTGGCTCGACGGCGAGCCCCTCCCCACCTTCGAGCAGCTCCATCAGGACCGACAACAGCAGCGAGACCGGGCCGAGGCGGAGGCGCGGCGGGCCGAAGCGGAGGCGCGCCGTGCCAACTCTGAAGCGAGGCGAGCCGCACTCGCCACCCGACGCGCTCAAGACGAGGCACGGCGGGCAGCACGACTCGCCGAGAAGCTCCGCTCCTTGGGCATCGATCCCGACGACTCGTGAGCCTTCGCTCCAGCTCGCCGCGTCCAGTGAGCTGCCCTCTCACGGTCCACCCCAGGGGCGAAGACCTCAGACCCGGCCCCCACGGGACGTCCACCAAGCGGCGAACGTCGCGTGGTCTTCGCGAACGACTCCGGTGTAATCCACCGCCCAGTCGATAAGCTCCCCCGTCCAGCCTGGCTCGAAGGCAAGCGCCACCAGATCATCCGCTGGTGGGGCACCGAACCGGCCGCTGCTACGGAGCTGCGACCAGGCGGTGGCAGCCCCCATCGTATTCAGGACCGACTCCAGCCTCGCGAGCTCGCCGTTCCAGGTCTCGAGGCGCAGGCGGTCCTCATGGGGCTGGAGCTCGCGGAGGATCCAGCTCGTGCCATCGAAGGTGACGGGATGAAGGCAGGCGGGGTTCACCGCTTGCATCATGCGCTGCACCCCGACCACCCGGGCAGCCTCGCTCGGCCACTGGGGCTGGGTGACCGTGGCGCGCACAGCCCACTCCGAGGGGTCGGCCTGCTTGAGGTCGAGCAAGACGTTGTCGTCGGGGGTGCCGCGACCCTCGACCAGCAAGATGTAGCGCCGCAGCCCCAAGCTTCCGTTGCCTGCGATCCGGTGGGCGATGTCCCGCACGGTGAAGAAGTCCGCGTCATCCCTTCCGTGGGCCCAGCGCTTGAGCCATCCCGTCACCTGCTGGGCCTCGAGCTCCTCGACCGGCAGACCCCGCCGCCCGTCCACCCGCAGCCTCCGCTTCGGTCCACGCTTCCGGGTGCGCTTGCGCATGAAGGACTTGGCCCGTCGCGCGCTTCGGAGCAGCTCCTCGACCATGCCCGTGGCACGCTCCCGCTCGACCCACATGGCCTTTCCTTCGGCGAGCGCCTCGAGGTAGGCGTGCAGATAGCGCCGCTCGAGCGCCAACGCCTGCTCGGGGCTGAGGCCGAGCCCCGTCGCGGCCAGCCAGAGACTCGTCACGAAGCGGGCGACCTCCCAAGTGGCGGGCGCGAGCACGCCCTCGTCGAAGTCGTTGAGATCAAAGTAGGAGAGGCCGTCGTCGCCTCGATAAGAGCCGAAGTTCTCAAGGTGGAGATCCCCGCAGATCCATGCAGAGGGCGCATCGACAAAGCATCCGTGATCGGGCAGATCGGCCACATAGAGGTGGCAGCTCCCGCGGAAGAACGAGAAGGGATCGGAGCTCATCCGGTCGTACTTCATGGCGAGCCGCACAGGGTCTCGGCCCCGGTTCGCAGCTCGAACCTGATCGATGACATCGCGCATGGGGTCTCCTCTTCCGCCGTCGCACACAGTAGGTAGCGGCTCGCAGGCGAGTCTTCAGCTCGACTCCGCCGCGCGCTGCCGCCGCTCCCAGGCCCAGGCGGTGCGGCAGATGACCTCGAGGTCGTCATACTTCGGTTTGAAGTCCCATAAGACCCGGATCCGATCGGCCTTGGCGATCAGCATAGGCGGATCCCCAACCCGAGGGGGACCTGGAACGATCGGAAAGTCAACCCCGCTCACCCGCCGCATGGTCTGCAGGACTTCGCGCACGCTCGCACCCCGGCCGTAGCCGCAGTTGACCACCTCGCTCTCCCCCCCATCGAGCAGGTGTTCGAGGGCGAGGAGGTGTGCGTGGGCGAGGTCCTCAACGTGGATGTAGTCGCGAATGCCCGTCCCATCAGGGGTCGGCAAGTCGGTACCGAAGAGGGTCACCCCCTCACGTTTTCCCGACGCCGCCTCGGCCGCCACCTTCACGAGATGCGTCGCTCCTCGTGTGCGCTGTCCGTTGCTCCCATCGAGCGCGGCGCCCGCAACATTGAAGTACCGCAGGGCGACGTAGCGTAGCTCGGACGCCCGAGAGAGGTCCTCCAGGCACCACTCGCTCATGAGCTTGGAGCGACCGTAGGGGTTGATGGGTGAGAGTGGGGCCTCCTCAGCGACCGCAACCGTACCCAGGCCGTAGACCGCCGCCGTACTGCTGAACACGATGCGCAGCACCCCACACTCCAGGCAGGCCCGCGCGAGCCGGAGGGTGTTGACGGTGTTGTTCTCGTAGTAGGTGAGCGGATCGACCACGCTCTCGGGGACCACGACCTTGGCGGCGAAGTGCAAGACCGCATCGAAGCCTTGGGAGAGGAGGCCCGTGATCTGATCGGCATGCTGTAGGTCCCCGACCACCAGGGTCGCGCCGCCGGGGACGGCCTCGCGAAAGCCCGTGGAGAGGTTGTCGAAGACCACGACCTCGTAGGACTGGGCCAACAAGGCCTGGGCGACGTGCGAGCCGATGTAGCCGGCTCCGCCGACGACCAAGACCTTGGGCATGCCTACACCTCCGGGTGTCGAGTACTGAGGCCCCTGTAACGGGTGGCCAGGGCCCCAGGATGGGGGCGGAAATAAAACAGGGGTAGTGTGCAGCGCGTGGGCCCTTCGAGTCAGGTTTGAGCAGCGGTCGGTTCTCGACCGACCTCCTCGACCCGAGACCCGAGTGCCCCCGTGAAAGCCCGACTCCAGAATCGCTCCTCTGCGCCGCTCCCCGCGAACGACCGCTCTCTGCTCCATGACCAGGCCACCGCACACGGCAACGCCGAGCGGGCTAGCTCCCTCCCCGTAGCCGAAGAGTCGCCCCTGAGGACCCTTGAGAGCGCCTCCCAGATGGCGATGGCCTCGACGACCTACAGCCCTGGACTGTTCGAGGAGCTCGACGTCGACGGTGACCAAGAGGGCGAGGGTTCCGGCTTGGCCACGACCCCTGCCGCCGCGGGGCTCGCCTCCACCGCCCCAACGCAGCCCGATGACGAGGCCGCAGCAGACGACCCCCCGGTGAGCGACGCCGTGCTCGGAGAGGCCTGCGTCCTCGCCGACTCGCTCAGCGCCCTGACCCCCAGCCTCCCGTCCGATCCGCCCCCGATCCCAGCGGTCGACGACCCGCTGAGCCAGGCACCCGTGGGCGCCGAATCGACCTTCGGGGGTGACCTCCCCACCCGCGTCAGCGCCCCGGCGATCTCGGTGGGTTCTGGCGGCCCGAGCTCCAGTGCCGGAGAGAGCCTCCCCGCGATCCCTACCCCCGACAACCTGGTCGACCACTATATGGAGGTCCACTGGGAATCGAGCGCGTTCGATGCCCTGTGCGCCAAGCACGACATCACCGCCGGCGGAGTCGCGACCGAGCTCGATCACTGGCTCCCGAAAGACACCTCGAGCGGAGTCCGCACCGCGGTCCACGCTGGGCTGTCGATGGCTGGCGATCTGATCGATCAGACCGTCTGGAGTTTCGCGAGCTTGGTCCCCGCAGTGGGGCCTTTCGCCGGATTCGTCGACCGAATGGGCGACGCGCTCGAGCTCGGCGAAGCCTACTGGGAGCAGGGCGACACGCTCGGGCTAGGCATCGTCGCCGCCGAGCAGTTGACCGACTTCGCCGCCGATGGCCTTGGCAACGCAGCCGACATCCTCACCTATGTGCAAGTCGTCAGCAGCGCCACGGGCGTCGGCTTGCCCATCGCCGCAGCGCTCGCGCCCGTCGGCACGACGGTATCCAACGCGGCCGCCGGCGTCGGGGGCGTCAAGCTGAGCCTCTCGACCCTTCGTCTGGGGTACGACATCCTCCTGGCGGGCGAGGCCGAAGCCCAAGGCAACTTCCGCGCGAATGGAGCGTACAGCGCCCTGGCTTCCGACGCGGTCCTCGACGTGCTCTTCGACGCGATCGGCGTGATCGCCAACCTGGCCTCGGGCGCGATCGGCAACTTCCTCCCCGGTGGCCTCGTGGGCAACCTGGCGTCTGAGGCCAAGGACTTCCTTCAAGGAACCTTGATCGACACGATCGTCGACGGCTCTCAGAGCGCGATCTCCGCGGGTGGGGCGGCCGTCGACCTGGTCACTGGGAGCGAGTCCATGGGCGATCTCGGCAAGCAGCTTGGCGCCACGCGCGACAACGTCGCCTATCGCCTCGGGCTCGGCGACGCGATGAAGCTCAGCCGGGACGGGCTCGCTGGCGGCGACTACCTCTCCGCGAACGACCTCGGCCCAGGGGGTGAGCTCGGGCGGCCCATCCACGAAGCCCGCGGGCGCACCCTCGCCCATGTGCGAGGCGTCAACGATCGCGTCCACACCGCCGCTGATCCGGAGTGGACCTACGCCCTCCTCAGCGACGTCCTGGATCCGCCCGGCGAGTCCTGGGCCGACTCCTTCCGTGCCATGGTTTCCCCTACCGCGTGGATCCAGAGCAAGTTCCAGATGAACGTCGCGGGGGCGCTCATGGTAGGCAACATGACGGGGGACGCCGTCAGCTCCCTGCTCAGGAGCGCGGCGAGCGAGCTGCAGACCCTCATCGATCCCGCCCTCGGCGACGCCAACGCCTGGCTCGAAGATCACAAGCCCCTGGTCGGCCAGATGCTCGACCAGATCGGCGACGGCATCCTCCAGCAGCAAGCGTCTCGCCACACGCTGATCGAGGGCCTGCATGGCACAGAGGCCTTCTTGGCCGAGCTCGACCAGATCGGCTGCCAGCAAGGAACGCTCTACACCCTGACCGAAGACATGATCGCCCAAGTGCAGACTATGGACGTAACCCCCAGCGCCCTCATGGCCCACGTGGGCCTCAACATCTGGGGCGCTGAGGCCCTGCTCGCGCCGATCGCGTTCGGTGCCACCCAGTCGTTGCAGACCCTCGTCATCATGCTGACCGCGATCCGCGACACGGGCCTGACCCAGCTCGAAGCCTTCGTCCAGCAGCAGACCCGGTGGGGTCGCCAGCTCTCTGCCCAACTCCAGGTCGCCCTGGAAGATGGAGGGGTTGTCGAGTCGATGCTCCAGTCCGGCTGGGAGAAGTTCACCGAGCTCGCCGACCAGATCGAGTCCTACCTGGACGACTTCGAGGGCGTCGACATCGACGTCCAAGGGGGGGTGGAGTTCTTGCTGGACCTCGCCAGCGCCGCCCCCCAGGTCACCTACGCCGACAACATCGAAGCCTTCCAGCACGAGCTGGTCCAGACGGGACTGAGCGGCACCGAGGCGTGGCGAAGCGCCCACGGCGACGACGTGGAGCAGGCCTACTACCTCCAGGTTCCCGACGAGGAGATCGACGCCGCCAACAAGGTCACCGAGAGGGCCGTCTTGCGCCTCAGAGGAGGCACGGCGAACGGCCGTCTCAGCCTCGATCAACGCACCAAGCTGATCAGCCAACTCAACCTCGCCCAAGGCCAGGCCAACGCCCAGCGCGGCAAGCACGGCCGCGCGGCCTTCCTCGCGATGACCAAGGCGGTCGACCGGATCGCGGGCATCGCGGACCAGATCTGACCCTTCCCCCCTCGTGGCCCTTCGCCCAGGAGCGGGCACCCCAACAGGAGATCGTCCATGATCGAACTCTCACCGCTGATTTGCGTCGCCCTCTTCCTGGGAGCGATGGGGCTGGTCTACTGGCTCAACCACAAGGTAAACACCAAACGGGCTTATCTAAATATCGCGACCGCCGCGGCCCTGGATCTGGATCCCGTGTCTCTGGGTCCTCTCACGCGACCTGAGTGGTTCCGCGGTCAGTACAAGAGCAGAGAGGTCTACGTCCTGAGGTGCATGATCCGGGGCGGTTTCAAGGGCATGCAACTCTTCGATCGGTCCGTGATCAGGGTGCAGACTCGCTTGTCCATCAAGCTCGACGGCGTCCTGGAGCTCTCTGTGCCCGATCCTGCCACCGGCGAGCGCGAGGTCATCTTCCGTCGCGGCTGGACCTCCGAGTCCTTGCTCGACGAACTCAAGCGCGATCCCTTCAAGGGCAAGTTCATCGTCAACCCACCGCTGACGATCGACTTGAGCCGGGGGGTGCCGCCGGAGCTCGTCGAGCCGGAGGAGGCGGTGCTGTGCTTGATGATCCCAGGTAAGGACGACAGGGTCGAGGTCGTGATGGCCGCTCTCGACGAGCTGATGCGGGTCGCGCGGGCCATCGAGGCCCACGCCTCGGATCCCCTAGAAACGGACCGGCCGACAGGGTGATTCCTCTTCACCCTTCGTGCCCCCGGCGCCCTCAGCGCGACGCTCGACGACCTCGCCTCCCTCAACGAAGATCGGATGAAGCGTCGATGGAACCCTATTCACGTGGTGGACAGGCGCGGGCTGCTCCAGCTATACTCCCCAAGCGTCCTTGCATCCTCGGGAGCCACCATGCCTATCCGTGCCATCCGACGCCTCTTTCGTCGCGGAGGCTCCAACAATCAGGCAGAGTCCACCTCTTCTCAGTCCAGCACCTCCGACCGAGAAGAAGACGCTCAAATCGCCAACTCCGAGGTCGAGATCCCAGTCGCCGAGCGAGGCTCCGAGACCCCAATCCTCGATCAGGCCGAACACGATGTGGTGGGCCCCATGCCCGCGGAAGACGAGGATCTCTTGTTCGATCCCGTCCAACCAGAGCGCACCGAGCGCCGCGCGGAACACAGAGCGGGCGACGTGGTCGAGGTCGACCTCGACGAGGGCTCGGTCTACGTCGTCACCTCCGAAGACATGGCCCGTGGTGCAGAGGGGGCCTGGAACCAGATCGCGCGCGACCACGGGATGAGCGGCGACAAGCTGCGGGTCTTCAACCAGCACATCATCGAGGTCAACGACGGCATGGGCTCCGAGACCCAGTTCACCGAAGAGACCGAGCTCAAGGAGGGGGCCGAGATCTACATCCCCTCCACCCAGGAGCTCCTACTCGCGGAGTGTCGCGCCCAGGCCGGCTCCTTCGACGAAGCCCTGGCCTTGTACGGTGAGATCGCGGACAGCTCCAGCCTGACCTTGCTCGAGGCGGCCCGGGATCGCTCCAGCGGCGTGGTCGGCGAAGCCTACGGCACGCGTGGGGTCGACGGCGCCTTCTATACACCGAACCCCCAGGTCAACGGGGCATCATCCAGGCGCTCCGAGCAGATCAATGGCCAGACCGAGTATCGCGTGGTCTGGGCTCCGTCGTTCTGGAAGTGCTCTGTCTTCTTGCAGGATGTCGTGTTTCAGTCAGGGTTCCAGCCCCATATGCTCGGCAACAACCACTACCTGCTCGCCGGCCGCATGCAAGACTCCCCCCTCTTCGACGAGATCGACGTGGCTCAGGCACGACCGGGCGACTGCTGGCAGCGCTTCGGCGGAACGCAGTCCAACCAGTCTCACGTCGCGGTCCTCACCTCTTTCGTCCGCAAGACCCCCAAGTCTGACGACGTCGAGACTTGGTCCATGGACATCTTGGGCGCCGAGTCGGATCGTTCCGCCGAGAGCACCCGCGATCACGACGTCAAGGTCGGCACCAACGAGACGACAGACGGCAGACGGATCCGCTTCTTTCGCCCCAACACGACGAGGTAGCTCCCCATGTGGCTCCTGCTGACCTCCCTCGCCTCTGCCAGCTCGCCCCCCAAAGAGGTGCCGAGCCCCCCCGAACTTCTCGCTCAGGTCCACGTCACCTACAATGACAGCACCCCCGAGCAACACCTGAGCCTCAGCGGAGTGGGCCTCTGGAAGGGGCGGACCCTGGGCAACGACGCCTCTGCGCACCGCCACGCGCAGCACACGGGCCTCACGCCCAAGCTCGCCGAGGGACCCAACCTGGTCGTATGGCTGGTCGGGCATCAGCTTGCCGAGCGCCTCGATCCCGGCGACACGGTGGTGACCTACGCCCTGCTCCTCGAGATCCCTCCAGACGGAGGCGTCGTCAAGGCCTTGTGGTACCGGGACTCCGGCGAGGTCCCAAGATCCTACGCCTGGGGCGAGGGCGAGCTCTCCCTTCCGGCGCGTCCAACCGTGGGCGCCAAGCTCTCGCTGAGCCTCAAGGACACCGACTACGGGGACCCCATCACCTTGTCGGGCGTCATCCGTGGCGTGTCCCCGGTCGAGCCTTCCGTGGGTTCACAAGAGCCATGACCGGATCCCCCGTCGGGCGCCGGCTCCTCACCCAGGGGCTCACCTCGCTTGTGTTGCTCGCCGTCACGGGCTGCACCGAGCCCGCTCAGACGGCCACCGAGACCTCCTCGTCCGAGAGCCAGCTCGGGTCCTCGGAGTCTACCGAATCGATCCAGACCGGCTCGCACACGAGCTCCAGCGACACCCAGCGCGCGACGCAGAGCTCAGGGGCATCCCCCGTCTCTCTGGTTCTGAACACCCGGATGGCCCGCGACGAGCCCGCCTCGGTGCACCCGGACCTGCTGCCCCATCTGGGCTTGATCGTCAGCGCAGGCAACAGCAGCCAAGAAGCCTTCTTCGACCTCGCCAACGTCCCTGCGATCGCCGAGGAGTCACCTCGGATCCGGCACTGGAGCGAGGAGCGCATCGAGGGGTGGAGCCAACTGCTCGTCGAGCACGACATCGCCCTAGCCGCCTCGGTGAACATGTACGAGCCTGTCGCGGCCCAGATCGAAGGCTGGAAGCGCTTCGAGGAGCGAGGAGTGCGCGTCGAACACTTCTTGATCGGCAGCGAGTTCTACCTTCGACAGTGGTTCGAGGGGAACCCTGGTAACGGCATGCTCGGCCAGATCCGGTACGACGATGAGCTCGACGAAGACTATCCTGCTGGCCCTGGCGTCCGATACTACGCCGACCTGCTGCACGAGTACCTCCCCGCCTTCCGCGACGCCTTCCCCGAGGCCAAACTCTACATCATCGCCTGCACCGTCCGCGAGGGCGGCGGGCTCACCCAGCAGTACCGAAGGATCTGGCGCGACAAGGTCATCGCCTTCGCCGAGGACAACCCCAGCCTCGTCGACGGCTTCCGCTTCCATATCTATGTCGGCGACTACGTGAGCGATGTCGAAGCCCTCGAAGAGAACACCAACCTCGACACCATCGCGGAGCAGGCCGAGCTCTTCCCGCTGCCGCTCTTCGTCGCCGAGGGGGGCCGGCGCGACGCGATCTGGAACGCAGAGGGCGAGACCCGCCTCGCCGAGTACGTGGTGACCGTCGCCGAAGTCATCCAGGCCCGACGCGATGGGAGCATCCAAGGCCACCACGTCGCGTATCACGAGTGGTCGAGTCCTAGGCACCCCTTAGGACACCCTCACCCCCTCGCGACGTTAGCAGGGATCATGTACGACTACGATCCCGAGCGGTTCGATGAAGGCTCGGCCGAGGTCGTGCTCACCCCCAAGGGAGAGTGGTTCGTGGAGCACTGGCGCGACGCGATGGACGAGGTCGCAGCCAAACTCGCTGAAGGCCAAACCGGCCGCGACTGACCCCAGCCTCCCCTCCGATCCCTAAGGGTTGGTTTCAGAGCGCGATCCGGGGACGCGACGACGCTCTCAAGTTCAGGTTGAACCTCTCCGCGACGTCTCTCTCGAAGCCCACAGAGGACCTCGGTGGCGCCCCCGTCCCACGGGCTCGCTACCCAGCGCTCCAGGCGTAGCAAGCCCTCCCTCCATCGCCTCCAACAGGAAGTGACATGCATCCATCCAGAAGACGGCCTACAAGCACTGTGGTTCGCCCCCCGCGGACTCGTCACATCTCACGCCAAGGAAGCTCATGTCTCTTCGATTGATCGCTCTGTCCGCCCTTCTCTCCCTCGCCTCCACCGCCTTGGCGCAGCAGCCGACCCCCGGCTTGGGCCCAGCCCCCGAGCAGCAACAAGACCCGCAGGCTCAGCGCGCCCAACAGCTCCAGATCGAGATCATGCAGATCGATCAGCAGCTCCAGCCAACGCAGCAAAAGGCGCTCGAGGCCCCCGAGGTCAAGTCGAAAGAGACCGAGATCCGCGAAGCCCTCATCGCCGAGATCCAGAAGATCGAGCCCGATGCCAAGAAGCACGAGTCCCGTCTCGAGGCCCTCCAAGCCGAGATGCAGGCCAAGTCCGAAGATCCAGAAGCCCAGCAAGCCCTGCTCAACGAAGGCCGGCAGATCGCCGAGAAGCTCCAAGGTGCGCAACAGCAAGCCCTCGCCCAGCCCAAGATGAAGGAGCGCCTCGACGCCTTCGAGACCCTGCTCATCGCTGAGATGAAGAAGGCCGATCCCAAGGCCAAGGAGCTCTTGGCCAAGCGCGAGAAGCTGATCGGCGAGCTCGAGCAGCTCATGGGTGGCTGAGCGAGGGCTCGTCCACCTCGAGTTCGCGGCGGCTCGTTCGTCAAACCCTCAAGGTCTTCCGCTTTCCGCTCGCGTCCTGAGCGCTGACGCATGATCGGGCCGTAGGGCTGCTCTCAGAGCGTCCGCGGTTCGAGATTGCAGGGCCGAGCGCTGTGGCGTTGCACGCCCCATGGCACCCACATCGAGGGTCCACCTCCCAGACCCAGACCCCATAGGCGCGAGGACGGTGACACTAATCGGACGATCTGTCACCGACGCTCCCTTTCTTTCTTTCCTTCAAAGACCTAAATGGGTGGTGGAGGTAAGAGATGAACCTAATTCACACCATTCCCGCACTCGCCCTACTCCTGTCCACCACCATCCCGGTCGCCCAGGCCGGAGGCACCAGCGATGTCGCCATCGTCGAGACCGAGCTCCCCGCCCTCGGCGAGGTCCCACCCCCCGCGGCCGAAGAGCCTAGGGAACGCGACGGCCTCGACCGCACCAAGAAGTGGGCCCAAGGCGGACTGCACGTCGGCCTCAACGGCCCCCACGCCATGGTCGGCGCCTCCGGCAGCCTCTCGAGCGACCGCCTCTACGTCGGCGCCGAGGCCGGACTCGGACTCAACGTGATCGCCGCGTCCAGCCGATACGCACGGGCCGGCCTGAACGTCCCCATCGTGGTCGACAACGACACGCAAGTCCGCGTCCAGGGTATGGCCGGACGAAGGCGCTACAACCCGGGCATGGTGGAGCTCTTTGTCAGCGCCGTCAACCTCGACGAGGGGCCCGAGAGATTGGACGGCACCTCGTTTACCGCCACGTTCGAGGTCACCCACTGGACCTCGGAGCGCACGGGCGTCTCCTTCCGAGGTTCCATGGGTGCGGTCCGGTACAGCGATGACTCCTTCGTGCCCGAGCTCGGCCTCACGGCTGGCTTCTCGTTCTGAGTCCAAGCTCAGTCCTCGATCACGATCTCTTCGGCTGGGGCACGCAGGTTGTAGTGGCTCGACATGGCTCGACCGTAGGCGCCGGTCACGTCGATGAGCAAGACGTCGCCGACCCGCGTCTCGGGCAGCGAGCGATCGCGGCCCAGCGTGTCGCCCGTCTCGCAGATCGGCCCCACCAGGGTGACCTTGCGCGCCGGGGGCTCGCCCAGACGGCTGAGGTTCACCACGTCGTGCCACGCCCCATACAGGGCCGGGCGCAACAGGCTGTTCATGCCCGTTCCGATGCCCACATAGTGCACCTCGCCCTTTTGCTTGGTCTGGGTCACAGGGGCGACGAGGACCCCCGCGCCGGCCACCAGATAGCGGCCTGGCTCGAGCCAGATCTCGTACTGCGGATGGGCTCGGCGGACCTCCGCCAAGCTGGCGTCGAGCGCAGCCAGGTCGAGCGGGGTATCACCCGGACGCTCAGGAACCCCGAGTCCTCCTCCGAGGTCGAGGGTGCGGACATCGGGGAGGTCGGAGGCGACCGCGATGAGCACCGCCGCGATCTCGGCCCAGTGCCCGACGGTCCGGATCCCGCTCCCAGCGTGGGCGTGCAAGCCTGTGATCCGCACGCCGTGGGCCTTGGCCAGCGCGGCGATCTCGGGGATCTGCTCCGCGGCGATCCCAAACTTGGAGCGGGATCCTGCGGTCCGAACATGCTCGTGGTGGCCTCGGGCATGTCCGGGGTCCACTCGGATCTGGATGGCTCGCCCGGCGAAGACCTCGGGCCAGAGCTGGAGTGGCTCCACGTTGTCGAGGGTGACCAAGACCCCCTGGGCGAAGGCTGCCTCGTACTCCTCGCGCGGCGCGAAGTTGGGAGTAAACAGGACCCGATCGGGCGATAGATCGGGGCAGGCGTGGAAGGCCCGCTCGATCTCTCCGGGCGATACGCACTCGAGGCCGACCCCGAGGGCGGTGAGGCGACGAAGGACCTCGGGGTGGGGGTTGGCCTTCATGGCGAATAGCACCCGGTCGACGCTCTGCAGGGAGGTCAAGGCGCGAGCAGCGGACTCGAAGGTTGGGCCATGCAGCACATAGCGAGGCCCGAACCGCGCGAGCTCGCAGAGCGCCGGGGCCCGCTCAGACCACCACCGACGGGGCGAGGTCTGGCCCTGGGGTTGCTGGGCCTCGAACAGGGTCCGCCAGGAGGGCCCGAGGGCCGGATCGGGCGCGTCGTCGAAGAGCAGGGCGTGAAGGGTGACGACCAGCCGCTCTGCCTCGGCAGCGTCGATGACGAAGGTGAGGTTCAGATCGCTCGCGGCCTGGGAGATCAAGTGGATCCGCTGCTCCTCGAAGGCCTGGAGCGCGGGGCCCAGGCGATGGATGAGGCCGCGGATGCGACGGCCGACCAGACTGACCGAAGCACAACCCTCGACGGCGCGTGCCTGGCAGTGCTGCCCGAGATCGGCCAGCAAAGCATGGAGCACGCCCGGATCGACCGCGGTGTCGGAGGGGTCGAGGGTGACGGTGACGTTGGACTCGCTGGTCGAGACGAGGTCGACCGAGAGTCCGTGATGCCTGAAGCATGCGAACACGTCCGCGAGAAAGCCCACTTGCTGCCACATCCCGACGGTGTCCATGCGGATGAGGGTGATGCCTCCACGAGCGCTGATGGCCGAGACCCTGGGTCCACCGTCGGAGACCTCGGAGGTGATCAGCGTACCGGGTAGATCGGGGCGCTCGGTGCAGCGGATCTGGAGCGGGATCCGGTGACGGCGCACGGGTGGCAGGCAGCGGGGGTGGAGGACCTTCGCGCCCGTCGAGGCGATCTCTTGAGCCTCTTCGTAGCCCAGGCGAGCCAGGAGGCGGGCCTCGGGCACCTGGCGGGGATTCGCCGAGAACATGCCGGGCACATCGGTCCAGATCTCGCAGCGGGCCGCTCCGAGGCGAGCGGCGAAGAGGGCGGCCGAAGTGTCGGAGCCGCCACGGCCGAGCAGCACGGTCGCCCCCTGGGGGCTCCGCGCGATGAAGCCCTGGGTCACCACCACCGGCGCCATGGACGCGAGCCGGGACGCGAGAGAGGGGTCGTGATCATCGGAGACGCTCGCCTGAAGGAAGCGGCTCCGCTCGGGTCGGCCCGGCTCGGGGAGCGAGGTGAGCACGTCGCGCGCGTCGAGCCAATCGACCTGAAGGCCTTGGGCTCGCAGCCACGCCGCGCCGAGTCGGGTGCTGAGGAGCTCTCCCGCGCTCAGGATCCGCGCGTGCTGACGAGGGCTGACCTCTCCAAGCAAGGAGGCCCCGAGCAGCAAGCGCTCGAGGTCCGTGAGGTAAGGCTCCGCCACCTCGCGCAGATCCAGATCCATGCTCTGAGCGAATCGCTCGTGGATCTCAAGGATCTTGGCTAGGGCTGGCTCGTGCTCGCCTTTCGGCGCCCTGGCGACCGCCTCGACCAACAGGTTGCTGACGCCGGCGAGGGCCGAACACACGAGCAGGGGGCGCTCGCCCTCCTCGAGACAGCGACGGGCTTGAGACAGGATGGTGCGCCAGCGCTCCAGACGAGAGACGCTGGTTCCTCCGAACTTGAGCACAACTCGAGGTGATGACATCGATCCTCCAGGTCGGGCAATCTGGCACGCTGGGCCCCAGCGCGCACCCACTCTTCGACGAGCCCGTCGACCAAGGAGCGTACTTGCTGGCGAAGGCCGGCCTGTGTGTGCTACGCACGCCCGCCTGCCTTGAGGAAGCCATGCCCCGATCCCTCCACGCCCTGCTCCGAGCCCTCCTGGTGATTCTCCTGCTCGCGGGGCTGACCTCAGACTCCGCGCGCGCCGCCTGCGAAGATCCGCGAACAGGCCACCCTTCGATGAGCGAGCAGGTCGACGCATGGTTCGGTTCGTGGATCGTCGAACCCATCGCCAGCGTCCTGTTCTTCGACCTCGTCTTCTGGGACAACACCCTGCCCATGGGCGCGCGGCCCCCCGAGCCGTCCGTCGGCGACCTGACCCCCGAGGCCCGCGAGGCCAAGCTCCAGACGGAGCTGGAGCGCCGAGGCGAAGAGCTCATGCGCTACGAAGAGGGCGAAGGCTACGTCTACCGCTGCCGCTTCCCCGCCCGCCTGCGCGACGTCGTGCCCGTCATCGACGAGGGCGCGACCCTCAAGCAAGGCATCCTCAAGCTCCGTCTGGTCGAGCGCGATGGCGCCCTGTACGGCGTGTGGGACGAGCGGCGGGTCAGCGCCGCAGCCCTCGGGCTCGGCTCCGGCGATCCCGACGCCGAGAAGCCTCGAGTCGGAAAGATCGAGGGCGAAGACGGCCCCATTCGCCAGATCCAGCTCAGCACCCTGGCCCCCTTCCCGGTGCGGGTCGACACCTCGCGCGGCCAGATCCTCGCTGGCGAGATCGAGCTCGATTGGGATCTCGTCCCGATCCAAGCCGGCCAGCGGGTCCGCTGGATGGGCGAGGTCTACGACGTGGCGGCCGCCGAGGGCAACCGGCTCTCACTCCGCTCCATCGAAGACGAGGTCGAGACCACCGCCTTGTCCAACCCGCACGACATCTCGCTTCCCCTGGTCGTGATCTGGCTGGTACTCGGGGCGATCTTCTTCACCTTCCGCTTCGGCTTCATCAACATCCGAGCCTTCGGCCACGCCCTGGCCGTCGTCTCGGGCAAGTACACCAAAGAGGACGATCCGGGCGAGGTCAGCAGCTTCCAGGCGCTCTCCTCCGCCCTGTCGGCCACGGTCGGGCTGGGCAACATCGCGGGCGTCGCGGTCGCGGTCGCGGCGGGCGGACCGGGTGCTGTGGTGTGGATGGTCATCGCCGCCTTCTTCGGCATGTCCTCGAAGTTCACCGAGGTGACCTTGGGGCAGATCTATCGCAAGATCCGCCCCGATGGCACGGTCTCGGGCGGTCCGATGCACTACCTCTCGACGGGGCTCAGCGAGCTTGGCATGGGCAAGCTGGGCATGGTCCTGGCCGTGGCCTTCTCGGTCATGTGCATCGGCGGCAGCCTGGGCGGCGGCAACATGTTCCAGGGCAATCAATCCTTCCAAGCGCTGGCCGACGTGGTCCCCGTGCTCAAGCCTCGCGCCGAGACCGAGGTCATCTTCGACCGCATGCAGGGGGCCGAGGGCGAGATCCTCATCCCCGCACGCACCGCGGTCGCCGTCCCCGGAGGCCCGACCTACCTCGTGCCCGAAGAGGTGGTCCTGACCGCCGACGCCACCTCGAGCCCCGCGATCCCGGTCCGGGCGCTGCGCGGTGGCCCCAGCGCCAACATCGAGGCGGAGCGCATCACCCAGATCGCCGGCCAGGCGGATGTGATGGGGCGGATCGTCCCCAACGACCTCGACGACAAGCTCCTGGTCCGCAACCCCTCCCCGGCCGAGGGAGGGGCGACCTATGGACTCTTCTACGGGCTCGTCCTCACCTTCTTCGTCGGCCTCGTGATCGTCGGTGGCATCAAACGAATCGGCGCGACCGCAGGCTTTATCGTGCCGATCATGGGGGTGGTCTACGTGCTGGCTGGGGTCTACATCATCCTCTATCAGGGCGTCGTCGATGCAGGTGCCCTCGGCACGGCCTTCACGACGCTGCTTCACTCGGCCTTCACTCTTGAAGCCGGTTTCGGCGGCCTCATCGGCGTGCTGATGACCGGCTTTCAGCGCGCCTCCTTCTCCAACGAGGCCGGGGTGGGCTCCGCCTCGATCGCCCACTCCGCCGCCGCCACCCCCGAGCCCGTGAGCGAGGGCATCGTCGCCCTGCTGGAGCCCTCCATCGACACCATCATCGTCTGTACCATCACGGGCCTGGTGGTCGTCACGACCGACGCCTACCTCATCGATGGCGTCGACGGAATCAGCATGACTTCAGCCGCCTTCGAGTCCGGGGGGCTGCCCGGCGCCCGCTACGTGCTCGCCGCAGCAGTCGTCCTATTCGCCTTCTCCACCATGATCTCGTGGAGCTACTACGGCGAGCGCGCCGCGACCTGGATGCTGGGCCCCAACGCGAGCATCCCCTACAAGGCGCTCTTCTTGCTCTGTGCGGTGATCGGGCCCGTAATAACCTTGGGCAACGTCATCGAGTTCAGCGATCTGATGGTGCTCGGCATGGCCTTCCCCAACATTCTGGGTCTCTACCTGCTCTCGGGCAAGGTCTCGGGGGCTCTCAAGACCTACCTGGCTAAGCTCAAGGCGGGCCAACTCTAGCGCTTAGAGGTGTCGGAGCAGGAAGGCGGCGGCCGACTCCTCGTCGTCGGGCTCGATGTCTACCTTGGGGATGTAGGCGTGCACTTCGAGATCGGCCTCGACCGCGTACTCCATGACCGTCCGCGCGTGGAAGGGGTGATGGAAGAGGGCCCCCGCGGAGACCGGGAAGGTGGCGTTGTCCCACTCTTGGTGGATCCAGACGGGCGGGTCATCAGAGCTCATCCACTCGAGCATGTCGACCTCGAGGCGGTAGGCCTCGATCTCGGCGCTGAAGAGATCGTCGGCGTCGGTGATCCCGTAGAAGTTCAACAAGCGCTGGCTCAGACCAAAGCCCTCGGCCGTCTGGAAGAGGTCGAGGTCGAAAGGCTCGAAGATCTCGTCGGTCCAGCGGGGAAGGTCGTAGGTGGCCTGGGTCTCCCAGAGGGCCACGGCCGAGACGCGGGTGGACTGCTGGGCGATGAGATCGTCGCTGCCGGGGTCGGCGAGGTCCTCTCGAGTGCCGAGCCACAAGCTGGTGCCAGCCCCCGCCGAGGTGCCTGCCAGCGCCACCCGGTTGGGATTGATGTGGAAGTCGTCGGCGTGGTGACGGAGGTACTGCAAGGCGCGCTGGCTGTCGGAGAGGCACTTGATCACGCCCTCGGTGTCGATGTCGGGATCGAGCAAGCGGTACTCGATGGTCGCGACCGCGACGCCCTCTGCGGTCAGATCCTGGATGAGCTCGGGGTAGTCGTCGTAGAGCTCGGTGCGTTCGCCCCCCTGAAAGCCTCCGCCGTGGATGTAGATCACGAGCGGGGTGGGCTCGTCGGCGTCGGGGAAGTGGGCGAGGTCGAAGTCGTTTCGCCCTTGGTCGGCATAGCTGAGATCCGCGGCGAAGCGCACCCCCTCTGCGCGAAGCTCGACGGGTGGATCGGAGTAGGTGAGCTCCATGCCCACTGAGGAGCAGGCACCGAGAGAGAGCAAGGCGAGGATCGTGCGCACAAGGCCTCCATGACGAGATTCTCCAACCTACCTCGCTGGGTGACTACCTGCGAGCCCTCACCCCGATCCAGGGGATGAGGGGCAGGTCTCGGATGGTGACGGGCTGGGGAGGGGTGACCGCGCCGGTGAGCGGGTCGACCTCACCGCCGCTCAGGGTCGCGTTGAGGTGTCCGAAGGGTACGATCAGGTCGGTATAGATCGAGAGGTCCACCGTGCCCGCCACCGCGATCTGGCGCTCTCCTCGCAGGCCCAGACGACCCCGAGGGCCCAGTCGGCGACGCTCCCCGTACCGGGGCAGGAAGATCACCTCTTGCTCCCGGACCTCCCAGTCTAGAGGGATCTGGGCGAGGCCACTCCGGAGCAAGATCGAGGCTCCGAGCTCGAAGGGGATGCGCCCCGGCGTCGTGAGCCCCGCCTGGGCCGTGAGGGACCAGGGCACCGCCCAGCCGGTCTCAAGGCGATCCCCGTCGAAGGGGGCGAAGGGCCCACCCCGCTCGACCCGCTGGAGCCCGCCTCCGACGACCAGATAGCGATCCTTAGCACGCGAGATCACCCGGAGGTCCACCCCGTGCGCCCTACCGGAGCCCAGGGGCTCCGTTGGCTGTGCCGGGCCCGCCCACACTGGGAGCCGATCGAGCCAACGGGACCAGGCATCGAGGCGCAACGCGCTCCCCTCGCCCACCCCTTGCTGCAAGCTCAGGTCCGCCTGTGCGACGCGCGCCGGGGTGAGCGGCCCTGCGCCGGGTCCGACGAGAGCGAGTGGATCCCGCGCCCAGGCGTGGAGCAAGGCGCCCTGGGCCTGCACGAGCGTCGCCTTGGGTCCCTCGTAGCGAAGCGCCAGCCTCGGCTCGGGCAAGAGATGGGCCTCCTGTGCCTCGCGAAGGGAGGTCAACCGGGCGCCAGGCCGTGCCTCGACCCGCCCGACCCGAACGGGAGCCTCGATCCACCCGCTCAGCTCTCCCCACCTCCGCGTGCCGCGCGCATCGACCGTCGGAGGATCCATCCGGCGCCAAGGTACCGGGAGCGAGGGCGGTGCCGTCCGAGGGTCTTGGTAGCGCCCTTGCGCCTGTAGTCGGAAGTGCGCGACCTCGGCCCCGAACCGAAGCCCCACCGGACCATCCGGCGCCACCACCCCGTCGAGCCGCGCCGCCACCCGATCCCGAACGTCCCGCCGACGATCCTCGGCGGCGAGGTCCACCCGCTGGAGCTCCCGCGTCCAGGCGACCAGGTGCCGAAGGCGGAGCTGCTCACCCAGCTCGGCGTGGTGATGGGCGCTCAGCAGCAACGCCCCCACCCGATCTTGAGGTAGTAGGTCCATGCCCGAGGGCGGCTCATCGCTCCGAAAGAGACTCTCGCCTGCGATCGCCGTGACGAGCACCGCATGGTCCGGATGGGGCTGGAGCTGGACCCGCGCCGCGAGATCCTGGACTCGGATGGTCTGCTCGGGCATGGCGTCGACGCGGGAGAGGGCCCAGAGCGAGGGTTCGAGCAAGGTTCGGCGTGCCGCGACCCACAAGCCGTTCCCTCGGCCCTTCGGACCCAGCGGGGCCGAGACGAGAGCCCGGCCCAGGTACGGTCCGAGCTCGGCGCTCAGCTCCGTGAGGTCGTCGGAGGGCCTGAGCAGCGTCGCGTGGACCGCGCCTCCCAGGCTACCCTGCACTTCGGCGGGCTGAGCGCCCGCGTGCAGCACGAGGTGGTCGAGGAGCGAGGTATCGATCTGAGAGAGGATCCCCCCCGAGGACCTGGGGGATGGAAGCGGCACCCCGTCGACGACCCACAGGGTCTCGGCGGGCCCTCCACCGCGGACGGATAAGGCTGTCGTGCGCAGGTTCGCGGCGTGAACCCCTGGAAGCGCCTGGAGCGCCCTCGCAGGATCCGCCGCCGCTCCCGGGAGTCGCTCGAGATCGCCTCCACTCATCCGGTAGGCGCCGACGGGATCCTCGGTCTCGATCGGGCGGGAGCTCGGCCGACGATTCCACGGCAGGTTCGCGCTCACCTCGATGGTCTCGCCCTCGTCGCGCTGCTCCGCCAGAGGCTCGGCTCGAGCAGACCCCGACGCGAGGACCGCCAAGGCGGCCAACGTCGAGCTCACGGGTCCCCGTCGTCCGGTGGGACGCGATCGGGCCACGGAAAGTCACATCCGCAGATCTGCTCCGCCTGGCGGACGAAGCGGCTCGGCAGCGGGGATTCAGGATGGACCTCGTTGATCAGGTAGTCTGCGATGGCTTCACGGATGGTCTCCCCAGCGCGGGTCCGAGTACGGCTGGCCCAGAGGTCCAAGATGAAGCGCTGACGCGAGATGATCGTGGGCAGCGCATCCCCCTGTACCGTCTCGCCCCGGTACCACACGCTGTCGAGCTCGTTGGGGAGCTCTTCGAGGGACTCGAGGAGCTTGCCGTCCGCTCGCGCCTCAGCGATCTGCATGATGTAGGGGTGGATCTGGCGCGCCACGCGAGCTTCAGCCGCCTTCTTCTGGCGCTTGGTCGCGAAGGCGAAGCCGACGGAGAGAGCGGGCGCTCCCGGCGCGCGGTCGAAGGAGGGGGCAGGACTGCCACCGTGCGCGGGCGTGCCCGCAACCTGCTGCACCCCCAGACCTTGGTAGGCGGCGAGCCCCGACTTGACGGTAAACCAGCCATCGTCGTAGACGGTGACGGTCGGTTTCCAACGATTTTCTTTGCCTTCGGGGCGCCAGACCGAGAACCCATCACCCCGGCGCTTGTTCTGGTAGCCCATGCTGTGCAGCTTCTGAGCCACCGCCTCGTGGGCGGACTCGAGCCGCTCCCCCCAGACGATGATCTCGTTCTGCTTGAGCGCTCGTGGGCGCTCGGGCGGATCCGGCAGGTTTCGGGCGGTGATCTCGGGCTCAGGAACCGAGTTGTCGACCGGCGGCCGCGGGATGTCGGGGCCGACCCTGATCTCGGTAGGCTTCGACTTCACCGCCCACGAGAGCCACTGCGGGGTGCGCGTCATGTTCCCGTGCACCTGTCGCGGCCTCTCCTCGATGTCGGGCCACGAGCCTTGGGGCTCCGACTCAAAGACGGGACCGACCGGCGCGTCGGGGTGGCCCGGTACGGCCCAGGGGACCAGCGGCCAGCGCTCGGAGAGGACCGTCGCATCGGAGGGGAGGTCCACCGCGGGCTCAGGCTCGCTCGCCTGGGCCATGCCCAGTCCGATCCAAGCTACGAGGAGGCAAGGCAGCCTCAACGGTCCTCCAGGGGTGACGCGGCGAGGGGCTCAGCGGAGCCTCTGGCGAACTCTACCCGGTCAAGGCCATGGAGCCCACCGTCGCCTTCCGCTCGCCAACGGGATAACACCGAACGGTCAGCACCGGAGATGTCCATGACCAGACTCCTCGTCGCGTTGTTCCTCGTCGGATGCGTGCGTCTCCCCCCTGGCGAGCCTTGTGAAGCGACCGGCGAAGGGTTCCATCGCAAAGACCCTTGTTCCTACACTTGTGTGGAGTGGGAGGTCTTCTGCGATGATGGCTCGACGATCATCCCCGGTGTCTGCTCCGGCGGGGCCTGCTCAAGCGATGCGGACTGCGGCCCGGGATTGTCTTGCGCCAGGACCGGCTCGGTCGCGAACTCCTGCTTGCCCGACCACCTCTGCGGCGACGATGGATTCGAGGCCCCGACCGCGGCGAGCTTCGGCGATCTCGATCCCCGGACGGTCGAGCCCGAGTAGCCGGGTCGTCCGCCGTCGGCCCTTGGCGTAGCCTCCGAGGTGTGCAGGTAACAACCACGTTGCGCGGCCCCCAAGCCCACGCCTCTCCGGAGCCCTGCATGAGCCCTACGGCCTACATCCCCCTCGCCGACTTCGCGCAGACCTGGACGGAGCGGGCGTCTGAGGTTCCCTTTGCTGTTGAGCCGCGAGGCGCTGCGCCGCGCTTGCCGGCCGCGGTGGCCCGTCGAGTCGACGAGGTGGTCGACACGGTGGTGGCGCTCCAGCGAGCGGAGTGGCTCGAGGAGGGCGCCTACCTTGGCCCAAGCTCCATGCCTGTCATCTACCGGATCGTGCTCGACGGGGCCAGAGCGCTGGGGGTGGTGGTGCCCGTCGCCATCGTCGCCTCGGTCCCCCTGAACGCCCAGGGGGTCCACGGGACCGACGATCGCCCCTTCCTGCTCCTGAGCAGCCATTTCATCTCGACCGCCACCCCCTCCGAGGTCGCCTTCGTCGTCGGCCAACAGCTCGGACACATCGCGGCCGGGCAGGTCACAGCCCGCAGCCTCTACGCCCTCATCGTCGATCACAACGGGGTGCGGCGCCTGGCACGGCGGGCCGTTGGGCCCACCCTCGACGTCGTGCTCGCGCCCGTCTCGCTCGGCCTGCGGCTCGCGCTCTCTCGCTGGCACCGACTCTCCGAGGTCACCGGCGACCGCGCCGGCTTACTCGTCAGCGACGACCTCGCAGCCTCCCAGCGCGCCATGCTCCGCTGCGCCCTGGGCTCCATCTCGGAGCTCGATGTTGGGGAGTACCTCAAGCAGAACCGCGCGTCCAAAGAGCGGGGGCCCGGCCGCTGGGCGGAGATCCTCACGGACCGTCCC
This sequence comes from Deltaproteobacteria bacterium, assembly GCA_007693595.1. Taxonomy (GTDB): domain Bacteria; phylum Myxococcota_A; class UBA796; order UBA796; genus REDI01. Next base: position 162,376 of record REDI01000028.1, read on the forward strand.
TGGCTACACAAGCGCCTGAAAGCGGTGGATCTCTGGGCGCGGAGCGAGCCCTTCGTCACCCTGGGGGGCAGCCCGGTCCAAGGGGATCTCCTCGACGCCGACACCCTGTCGCGGCGCACCTTGGCGCTGCTGGCGGTGGGCACATGAACTTCGTGCGCGACGTCGAGGCGGTCCTGCGCACGGCGGGCGATCCCGAACTGGTCCATCTCTGGCGACGGAGCTGTCGGGAGCTCTCGGTCTCCCCTCGCCTCGCCGTGATCGGGCTCTCCGCTGCCGAAGCGGCCCAGGCGCTGCCCAGCCTCGAGGGGCTAGGCGCGGCAGCGATGGGGATCGACCCTTCCCCCGACGAGCCCCACCTCGAAGAGGCGGCGCGCGATCCCCTCCTCGGCGTGCACGGGGTGGTCTGGACGACCCAGGCGACCCAGCCCCTCGGCGAGCGGGAGCGACGCGCGCTCTCCCTGATCCTTCGCGACGCAAAGCCCGCCTTGGCGTGGGTTTGGCTTCGCGGAGTCGATCTCCTCGACAAGCTCAGCGATGATCCTGAGGCCGAGCGAGCTCAGATCCTCGATCGGCTGCGCGCCTTGGTGCCTGCTCCGGTGCAGATCCTCGACCCCTCCGAGGTCTCCTCGCTCGCCAAGGCGCTGCGGGCGCGTCACCGCCCCCTCACCCACGAGCGCCAGGCGATCGTCGCGCAGATCCTCCTCTCCCAGGCCCGCCAGCGCCTCGACGCCGATCGGGAGCACACCAGAGCTGCCGTCGCGCGCCTCGAGGCGGCCCTCGCCGAAGAAGACGAGGCCCTCGACAAGGCCCGCACCGCGGGTCGCAGGGCGGCGACCTACACGCTGGGCGCCGTCACGACCCACACCCACACGGTTCGATCGAGGGTCCGCGACTTCCTGCTCGAGCTCGAGGCCGACCTCGAGGCCCAGATCGCCAGCGTGGCCGACGTCGAGACCGCACGCCGCGTGCTACCCCACTGGATCGAGCACGTCGTTCGCCTGCATCTGCAGGATCAGATCACCGCCTGGCGACGGGTGGTGCACGCCGAGGTCAGCAAGATCGACGCCTCGGATCGAGCGCTGGCTCACGCGGAGCTGCTCATGCCGCCCATCCACCCCAGCCCCTTCCCCGTCCAGGGGCGCTGGCGTCGCGCGGTCGGGCTCTCCGCCGGCGTCGGAGGCGCGGTCCTGCTCGCCACCCTCCAGCTCTGGATCCCCGCCGCCCTGGCCGCTGCCGGAGGCGTCGCCTGGTCGGTGATCGACCGCGACCCCCAGGATGCCCAGCGAGATCGGCTCGTCGACCGGGCCAGGCGGGCGGTGCGAGACCTCTCCTCCGACATCGACAAGGTCCTTGGAACGCAGATCCAGGGCTTCGAGCAGGCGCTCGCCCAGCTCGGGGACCACGAGGCCGAGCGCCTCGCCGCCGATAGGGCAGAGGTCCGCGACGCCCTCAAGGCCCGACTTCGTCAGCACCAAGGTCGCCTCGAACAGCTCGAGTCGTCTATCGCTAGCTTTCAGAGCCAGCAGCAAGCTCTCGCCCCCACGGAGGCCTCGTGAGCCCCACCCCGCTCCAGCGCTTCGCCGCGAAACGCCGCGAGGCCGCCGCCGTGCTCGAGGCCCTGGCGACCGCCGCCGCCCAGGTCGGACCCGCCACCGAGCGCTTCGTCTCCCCCCTCGGGCGAGGCGCCCAGCGCACCCGCGAGGGTCGCTTCGTCGTGCTCCTGATCGGCTGCTTCTCGTCGGGCAAGAGCAGCCTGCTCAACGCCCTGTTGGGGCAGCCGGTCCTCCCGGTCAAGGTCAACCCCTGCACCGCCATCCTCACCGAGCTCCGCCACGGCGAGGCGCCCTCGGTCGAGGTGCTTCGCCACGATGGCTCCGCCAAGACCCTGGGTCCCGAGGCCTTCCTCGCGGAATACCAGCTCGAGACTCCCGAGCCCTCCGCCGAGGCCCTCGACCGCTTCGCCGAGATCGACCGCGCCATCGTCCGCTGGCCGCTGCCCCTGCTACGCGATGGCGTGGCCTTGGTCGACACTCCGGGGCTCGATGATGACCCGGCGCGAACCGCCCGGACCCTGCGCAGCCTGCCCGAAGCCGACGCGGTGATCTTCGTGCTCAACGCCACCCGGTTTCTCACCGAGCTCGAGCGCCACACCCTCGAGCGCGAGCTGCTCCCCCTCGGCCTGACCAACCTCTTCTTCCCCGTGACGATGATCGACCTGCTCCACGCCTTGTCCGACCAGCCGGAGCAGGATCGCACGGAGCTCTATCGCCGCGCGCGCGAGGCCCTGGAGCCCTTGTGCGAGGTCGAGGGGCACCAGCGCTTCGACGAGCGCTTCTTCCCTCTCAACGCCCGCGGGGCCCTCCAGGCCCGCTGGACGGGACAAGCCCGGCGCGAACCGCTCGACCACCAAGCCCTCCAGGCGTCGGGGATCGCGCCCTTCGAGGCCTCGCTCGAGCGCTTCTTGGTGCACGAGCGCGGACGAGCCCAGCTCCTTCGCAGCCTGCACCTCGCCCGAGCCACCCTCGACGGCGTCGAGCGCCAGGCCGCCCTCGACCGCGCGACCGCCAAGGCGAGCGTCGAGGAGCTTCGCGCGCGACAGGCGGCCCTCGCGCCGCAGCTCGACGCCCTCGATCAGGTGGCAGAGCGGGTCGACGACACCGTCCAGCGCTTCGTCGATCGGCAGGCGACCCGAACCTGGCAGAGCCTCCGTACGACCCTCTCCCGCGCCGAGGCCGAGCTCCCCGAAGCGGTCGGGGAGCTGGACCTGGGTGCAGTCGCCGCCCTCGACCTGCTCACCCCCGCCGGCCGCGCACGAGTGGAGCGCACGCTGCACCGCGAGATCGAACGCTGGCTCCAGGATTGGCTCGACACCTGGAGGAAGGAGCTCGAGGGCGAGATCGAGCGCGCGCTCGCCTCCCTGCGGGTGGAGCTCGCGACCGAAGCCCAGGACTTCGACCTCCTGACCACCGACATCCTGAGCGGGTTCGCAGGAAGCACCGTCGATCTTCCCCTCTCCGATCTCGGCGCCGACGACCCAGACCCCCTCGAGCGCTGGTTCAGCGTGGCTCTCGGCGCGGTCCTGCTCTCGCCAGGTACCATGGCGGCGGGTTGGACCCAGGGCTACGAGGGCGCGCTGAAGGGCGCGGCGAGCCGGGTAGCAGTCCGGGTCGCGATCCTAGCGATCGGGGTCTTCCTCGGCCCCGTGGGCTGGGCTGGGCTGGTCTTGTATGCCGTGAGCGACGCCGCGCTGCTCGTGCTCACCGGCGGGGGGCAGCTCCGGCGGCTGCGTCGACAGGTCGCCGAGAGCCTCCAAGGCCGCCTCGTCGCTCAGGCCGACGCCGTCCGCGACGAGGTCGAGCTCCGCGTGCGCGAGAGCTTCGGCCCGCTCCACGAGGCCTTGGTCGGCGCCGCACGCTCCGAGGCCGAGGAGCTTCGGATCGCGCTGGAACAGGCGGTGCGCGCGCGCGAGAAGGCCATCGCCGACGCCACCGCTCGCGATCAGACCTGGCGCCGCACGCTGGGGGAACTGCGCGCAGGGGTCGAGCGTCTGCAGGAGCTGGTCGGCCCCGATCCTCGCCGCACCCCGACCCGGATCCTCACCTTTAAGGCTAAAGAGATCCCTGAGGGCCTGCTTCGCGAGCACAACCTCAAAGCCGGCACTTGGGGTCTCCTCGAGCTGCTCTCGGGGGAGCTCACCTTTATCGACGATCGAGAGCAGCGCACATCGATGGTCGCGGGGGACTCCATCGTCGTGCCTCCGGTCCTTCCCCACCGGATCGAGCCCAGCGAAGACGCCGCCATCCGGATCTCCTTCTTCGCTGCGCCTCCCCTGCCCCAGTCGTAGATCTCGGTCCCTTCAGCAGGCTTCCAAGCTCTCCGACTCCTCCTCTGCGCAGGACGCTCGACAGTCGCGCTCGCTACCGACGCATCGCCGGCGACACTCCCCCTCGTCCTCGTCGCAGATCTCCGAGCACTCGACGCTGGTGCAGTCCGCGCGACACGCGGTGCCCAAGCGGCTGCACTCCGCGCGGCAGAAGTCCTCGTCGTTCTGGCACCGGGCCTCGCAGGTGCCACGGGCGGCGAAGGCTTCCTGCTGGCACTCCGCCGTGCCACCACAGGAGATCAAGAGGACGAGAAGCATGGAGCGAAGCACGGCGGCCTCCGAAGTTGGGATGGGCCGTGCACCGACGGCGGCCAGCCGCTATCGTGCCCGGCATGAACGAGCCAACAGACAGGTCTTCCCGCGGGGTCTTGGCCACCCTCCTCGATGGGGTCGAGCGGATCGGCAACGCCTTGCCCGATCCCGTCACCCTCTTCGCCCTCGGGGCCGTGCTGGTCCTGCTCCTCTCCCAGGTCGGCGCCTCGCTCGGCTGGGAGGTCGACAAGCCCGTCGCCCAGCCCGCCACCGTCCCTGTGCTCGACTCGGGCACCCAGGAGCCCATCGAGGTGCTCTCCACCCAGATCGTCGCCGGTCGCCCCGTCGTCGTCGTCGGCGAGGACGGCACCCCCCTGCGCGCCCCGATCCGCGAGCCCGTCGTCGATGAGGCGGGTGAGCTCACCATCGAGCGCAGCGCCCAGTCGGTCAAGGTACGGTCTCTGCTCGACCGCGACGGCGCGAAGTGGGTGCTCGACAACCTCGTGCACAACTTCACCGCCTTCCATCCGCTCGGCGTCGTGCTCGTCGCCATGCTCGGGATCGGCGTCGCCGAGAAGACCGGCCTGATCGGCGCGGTGCTCAAGGCCCTCATGAAGCTCACCCCAGCTCGGCTGCTCAATCCCTCGATGGTCGGCATCGGGGTGCTCTCGTCGCTCGCGGCCGACGCAGGCTATGTCGTGCTTCCGCCGGTCGCGGCCTTACTCTACAAAGCGGTCGGACGAAGTCCGCTCGTCGGCATCGCCGCCGTCTTCGCGGGGGTCGCGGCCGGCTTCTCCGCGAACCTCGTCATCACCAGCCTCGATCCTTTACTCGGTGGGCTGTCTACCGTCGGCGCTCAGCTCCTCGTGCCCTCCTACGAGGTCCTGCCGACCGCCAACTGGTACTTCATGATCGTCAGCACCTTTCTGCTGACCGGGGTGGGCTGGTTCGTCACCTCGCGCTTTGTCGAGCCCCGCTTCGCAGACAAGCCCCCCGACGAAGGCGGCCCGGCGCCCGTCACCGAAGAAGAGCAGCAAGCGGCCGTGCTCACCTCCGCCGAGGTCTTGGGCATGGGCTGGTCCGGGGTGGCGGGCCTGGTCGCGCTCCTGCTCTCGATGGCGCTGATCTTCATCCCGTGGGCGCCGCTGTGGGCCGAGCCCGACGAGCTTCCCCGGTGGGGCGGCGCGGTCGTTCCGATCCTCTTCTTCGTCTTTCTGGTCATGGGCATCGCCTTCGGTCTGGTCACCGACACCCTGCGCACCGCCACGGGCGCCAGGCGCCGCGATACCGGCGTGGCCCGGCTGATGGCCTCGACGATGGCCGACATGGGACCCTACATCGTGCTCGCCTTCTTCGCGGCCCAGTTCGTGGAGTTCTTCAACCACTCCAACCTGGGCGTCATGCTGGCGATCAAGGGTGGGGAACTGCTCTCTTCGCTCCCCCTGCCGCCCCAGGTGCTCATGGCGGCCTTCATCCTCGTCACCATGCTCGGTAACCTCTTCATCGGCTCGGCTTCGGCCAAGTACGCCTTCTTTGCCCCGGTCTTCGTGCCCATGTTCATGGCCGTCGGGATCAGCCCCGAGCTGGTCCAGGCCGCCTACCGGGTCGGCGACTCCGCGACCAACATCATCACCCCGCTCAACCCGTACTTCGTCGTCGTGCTCGTCTTCGTCCAACGCTATGTGCCCAAGGCCGGCCTCGGCACCCTGGTCAGTATGATGTTGCCCTATACCCTGTTTTTCTGGCTGACGTGGACCGTCATCCTGTTGGTTTGGATGAGCCTGGGGATCGATCTGGGCCCAGGGGGTCCAGTCGACTTCGACGTGAAGCTGCTGAGGGGAGAGTGATCCCTCATCGAAAGCATGTCCTTTTCGGGGCGCTGTTCTTCGCCTACGCCCGCCATTCTCTCAAGCAGACGTTCAGCGCGGTGCGGATCTCGGGGCTGGAGCACGCCCAGCGAGGGCTGGCGGAGGGGCCCCTCGTGGTGGTGAGCAACCACGCGAGCTGGTGGGACAGCCTGGTGGTGATGTATCTCAGCACCTACGCCTTCCCTCCCTCTCCCACCGATGGCTTCGCCATGATGGACGCCCACAACCTGAGGCGCTTTCCCTTCTTTCAGCGACTCGGGGTCTTCGGCTTCGATCTTGACCGGCCCGAGGACCGACGGGCGGTGGTCGCGTACGCCGCAGGCCTGCTCCAGCGTCCAGGCCAACATGTCTGGATCTTTCCCCAAGGAGCCGAGCGCCCGGTGACCGAGCCCCTCGCGTTTCACCCTGGCGCTCCCCGGATCGCCTACCTGGCCCAAGCCCGGATCCTGCCGATGGCGGTACGGTACGAGCACGGCCGGCTTCCGAAGCCTTCGATCTACATCGCTTTTGGCGAGCCAATCCTCCCCCTGGAGGACGAAGGGGAGGCGACCCGGCGCCTGGAGCGAACCGTCGCTGGGCTGCTCGACCTGATCGAGCAGGAGGTCCGCGCCGAGGCGCGTGGCGCGGGAAGCTTTCCGGCCGCCCTGGGAGGCCGAGGCGCGCGGACGGGCTTCTTTGGCAGGCTGCTCTCGTGGCTCCTGGGGGCCCGACGCTGAGGCGGGGACGGTAGACTCAGCGCGCGCGGAGCGAGGGGGGCAGGAGGGCACGGAGCGAGGCCAGATCCACGGCACGCGCGGCTCCGAGGGGCACCAGCGCCCCCGCCCTAGGTCCGATGGCGAGGGGCAAGGCCCGCGCCTGCCGCGCCTGCGCGACCTCCTCGGGGGTCTGGACGAGGGCCCAGGTCGGCTGCCTCGAGCACAGCGCCTCGGGGAGCGCGTCGTAGCGATCGCCCAGCCAGTCGCCGGGAGCGGCATGGACGAGGCGCTGAGGGCACGCCACCGTGGCGACGGCCCGACAGAGCCGCTCCAGGCTCGCAGCCTCGCCTGGGACCGCGATCCGGATCGCGTCGACGAGCCCTTCGACCCCTGGGAAAGCTCGGATCCCGATCCCTAGGCCCGCCATGCCATCCCGCCACCACAACGGGTCTTCGACCCGGGCCAGCACGAAGTTGGCTTGGCTCGTCTGCGGCCGTGCCCCCGCGCGGCGAAGCGCGTCGACGAGCTGCCCTCGACCCCGCCGCACCCGCGAGACGAAGTCGATCATGCGGTCGGGATCGGTCAGCGCGCGCTCAGCGAGCGCCAGCGAGAGCCCTGAGGCTGCATAGGGTAGCCCGATCCCCCGTAGCCAGCCGATCACCTGCGCAGGGCCGACCGCGTAGCCGATGCGAAGCCCCGCGAGCCCCCAGGCCTTGCTGAAGGTTCGTGTGATCAGGGCATTCTCGAGCCGGAGCGCGTCGGGGGTCAAGTCGTGATCAGCGAACTCGGCGTAGGCGAGGTCGACCAGGAGCAAGGCGCCTTCACAGGCGCGACCGACGCGCTTGAGGTCGGAGGGCGTGACCACGGCCCCCGTGGGGTTGTTGGGCGAGGTGAGCGAAACCAGCCGGGTCTGAGGGGTGTGGGCCTCGATCACGCCTTCGGTCGGATAGGGACCCTCGGGCCATGGAACCGCATCGACCTGTGCCCCCGTCAGCTCGACGTAGCGACGAAGCATCACGAAGCCCGGCTCCGGGAGCGTGGCGCGCAGCCCCGGCCCGAGCATGGCGCGGCACGACCGATCGATGGCATCATCGGCCCCGGCCGTGACAAGCACCCGCTCGGGGGCCACGCCCAGCCACGCCGCCAGGGCGCGCTCAAGGGAGGCGGCGCTCGGATAATCTCCGAGCACCCGAGCGCGATCCTGGATCTCATCGAGGAGCGTGGGATCGGGGCGCGCCCCCTCGTTGGCGTCGAGGCGCAGGTCCACCGGAGCCTGCGCCCGCGGCACCCGGTACGGTGGAGCCCCGACCCAGGGCCTGGGCCGAGGCGCACTCATCGCACGATCTGCGCGCAGGGTGTGACGACGACGTCCGTGCCACCTGCAGCCCGGATCGCCGGGAGGAGCTTGGGTAGATCCTTGCGCGGGACCGCCGCCTTCACGGCGTAACCCTGCTCACCGAAGAGCCGACTCACCGTCGGACGACGCAAGCACGGCAGGCTGTCTACCACCGCCTCGAGCTGCGCGTCCCCCACGTTCAGCTCGAGCATGACCCGGCCACGGGCCTCGATGACCGAGCCGAGCAGGAGCACCAGATCATCGACGATCGCCCGCTTGGAAGCATCTTTCATGGCCTCAGGGCTGGCGTAAAGACGGGTGGAGGACCGCAACACCTCGTCCACGATGCGCAAGCGATTCGCGGCGAGGGTCGAGCCTGTCGCGGTGTTGTCGACGATGCAGTCCGCGTCTTCGGGGGGAAAGACCTCGGTCGCGCCGTAGGTGCGCACGAAGCGCCCCTCGATCCCTTCCCGACTCATCCAGGAGCGGGTCAGCCGCTCGTACTCGCTCGCGACCAGCACCCCCTTGGCGGGGGGCCAGGCTGCGGTCTCGGGGACGGCGGCGACGATGCGCACCGGATCGAGCTCGGTATCGAGCAGCTCGACGAGGTCCGCCCCCTTCTCGGCGACCCAGTCGGCCCCGGCGAAGCCCAGGTCGCGGGAGCCGATGTCGAGCATCTCGACGATGTTCTGGGGTTTGAGCAGCTTGGCCGTCACCCCATCGAGCCCCCGGAGCGTCGGCCGATAGCCGCGGGCGCCGATGGTGATGCGCACGCCGGCGGCGGCGAGGAGGTCGAAGACCCCGTCTTGCATCCGGCCCTTCGGTAGTGCGAATCGGAGAGAGTCAGCGGTCATGGTCACTCCTGACGAAGCCTGGTCAGCGCCGCTTCGTGTAGCCCATCGCCTCCTCGCCAGCCCGTCCCAAACAACCCGGCCTGCCCCACTTGACCCACCTCGTAGCCTCCTCTACCCTGAGCACGCCTCTGTCCCGGACGCGACATGATCGCTCTGCTCGCCCTGCTCGCCCTCGCTGGGGCCAACGACTTCAAGCGTGTCGATCGCGCCTTCCAGCCTCTCAACGCCGCGCTCGGCGAGCTCATCGAGGGCGACGACCCCACCTCGATCTTCGGGCCGTGGGGCGTCAACGCCGACATCCTCGCGGCGCTCGCCGAGACCCAAGAAGTCATGCCCTCCGTCAAGGACAAGGGTTACTCCTGGAACATGCTGATCTACCGTGGCGTGAACGCCGAGGGCACCGAGCACATGGTCAGCCTCGTCCTCGCCGGCGACGAGGGCGTCGGACTGGCTCGGATCGAGGTCAGCCCCCACGCTGCCGTCTCCATCGAGGTCCCCCTCATGCCCCAGCGCCGACAAACCCGTCGCATCCGGCGCGTCCGCCAGGCCATGAAGCGCTTGGGGCGCACGCTGGCGGGATCAGGCTGCACGAGCCTCCCCCGCGCCCCTGGCCAGGACTACCCCGCCGTCGGAAAGTTCGAGCGGGGCCCCGCGCTCACCGAGTCCGACCTGGCCCTCTTCTGTACCCAGATAGGCGAGCTCGACCGACTCCATCCCCTCGCCACGGTGGCCGGTCAGCTCGTGCCAGGGCCCAAGGGCGAAACCCTGAGCGCCACCTTATACCTGGAGTGGCCCAAAGGTCAGCTCTCGGGCATCGTCGACATGCACCGCTAGCCACTCTTCCCCACGACCCGAGCCAACCATGCTTGTCTTGCTGTCCCTCTTGAGCCTGTCGAGTGCCAGCGATCCGAGCCGGATCGATCGCGCGCTGCGCCCGGTCACCCAGTCCCTTGAACAGATCCTCGATGGGGAGCCCGCAGCGCGCGCCCTCGATGGCTGGGGGCTCCCACCGAGGGAGCTGAAGGACATCACCGAGCGCCTCGCAGGTCTCCCGCCGACCGATCTCCAGGGCTACGCCATGAAGGGGGCGGCGTATCGAGCGCGCACCTCCGATGGCCAAGACCGGCTCATCATCGTGGCGACCGCCAACGACGGGCCTCCCGCCATCGCGCGTATGATCGTATCGTCCTTCCACCCCCCGCAAAACCACCTTAAGGCCGCGCCCGACCGACGCCGTTCCCGGATCCTCCGTCGGGCCTCCCGGACCTTCGAACGCTTTGCCCACACCCTGAAGAGCCAAGACTGCACCGCGCTCCCGCTGGGCCGAGGGACCACCTATCCCAGGATGGGCAAGTTCGACTACGGCGAGCCCCATACCCAAGAAGACCTGAACGCCTTCTGCCAGGAGCTCAGCGAGCTCGGCACCTTGGAGCTGTTGGCGATCGTCGCGATCTTCAACATCCCCTTCGAACGAGAGAGGGGGCGTACCCTCGGCCTCTCGCTCGAGGTGAGTCAGGATCCTCTCAAGTCGAACCTCGACCTGCTCACCGAGCACGAGCCCCAGTGAGGCCGTAGCCTCAGCGGGAGCGCTGACGGCGGCGCGCCCTCCACCACCGGACGCCCCACAAGCCCGCCGTGACGAGAACGATCGCTGGCACCCAGGGCACGGTCGCCTCGGGGCCGAACAGCCCCAGCTCGAAGCGCCGGTTCGAGAACGGAAAGAGCAGCGCGTGCCCGTGGCCTCGATGGTCTTGCAGGACGTCGAGTCCGATGTGCGTCATGACGCCACTGAGCACCAAAAGAAGTCCGAGGGCCCGATCCCGTTCCGGGAGCATAGACGCGACCAAGAGCGCGAGGAGGCCTGAACCCACCGGCTGATGAAGAACGCCGAAGGGGAGCTTCTCGAGGCCGAACGTCGGCAGACCGAGCCAGCGGAGTCCGGCCAGAGAGAGTCCGGGCAGGCGGCCGCCAAGATCGGGGAGGCAAGCGCCGAGGGCGAGCAAGACGGCGCGATCGGCGCGGAGCGCCACGCCGGGAAGGAGCGCGCTGGCGAGGTGGGTCACCAGATCAGGCACGACCGACCTCAGGACGGGGCACGAAGCGAAGCCCGGACGGTGTGCGTTGGAGCGAGAAGGTGGAGGCGATCAAGGTCAGGAGGATCAACAGCCCCACTCCCCCCAGCGCGACCTTATGGGGCCGATAGGGATGGGCGCGAGCCCAATGCAGATGAAAGACGCCCCCCTCGTCGAAAGTGCCCTCGACCGTCACCAGCACGCCGCGGTCGAGCGCCGGGTCGTGGCCTGAGAAGGGGAGCTGATAGAAGCGCTGGCTAGTCAGGATCCGGGCGCCGGGATCCGCGTGGACGAGCGACAGGGCATGAACCTCGCCAGCGCAGCTCCCCGGACGAGCCCAGCACCGATCCGTGGAGGTGGGGGCCGGAGGCAGACCATAAGCGAGAGCGATCAGACTCAGGATCCCGAGCGAGGCCCCGAGGCGCACCGGCCATCGCCAAGGATCCGTGCGTACGCCGCGAGCTCGCGAAGGCTCAGTCATGGTCGAGATCCGACAACCGGGGCGTCGGAGCGTAGTCGAGGGCGCGGTCCTGAAGCTCCGCCATGTCCGAGACGGCCTCGCGGAGCGCGCCGGCGTAGCGGACCCTGGTGGCCCAAGCGATCAGATCCGGCAGGAAGATCGAAAAGAGCAGCGGTGCCAGCATCGCGAACTTGACGTAGATCACCATGGGGGCCCGCATGAGTAGAGCGCCTAGCACAAGGATGAAGAAGAACAGCACCACCCTTCCGACGGGACCGTGCAGGGTGCCCATTCCATAGCCCCTCGCTTCGAGGGCGGTCTGCTGCACGGCCATGCGCGTATACCTGGGCAAGAAGGTATGGAGCAGCTCCCTCCGAAGAAAGGCTTCGTGGCGCTCGGGCCGATCGGTGAAGCCATCGGCCCGAAACTCGGTGATGACGTCATCGAGGATCGCTTCGGTCGTCTCGGCGAAGGCGCGCTCGGCCCCTTCGGGATCGTCCGGGTAGGTCCGCCGTTGGGTCTCGAGCCGGGCCGCGACGCGATCCGCCACCCTATCCAGTCGATACTCATGAGGGATCATCGCGGTGTCTCGCAGTGCCGAACGCCCTAGCTCATCGAGGGGCGCCGTCGATCCGCGCGCCCCACACAAGCAGAGCATAAGACCTGCGCCTCACCGCTCAAGGGGGGACAAGCGAAGGATCTGGATCTGACCGTCCCAGCCTACGGTGACGGTCCGGTCTCCGTCAGGATGGACGGCGATGGCCGAGAGGCGATCCTCATGGGCCGGCAGCCGGGCGAGCAGCTCTCCCTCTCTCGAAAAGACCCTCAGCTCACCCTCAAGGGTTCCGACCAGCACCAGCCGCTCGGTGAGCGCGAGGGCTGTCACCAGGACCGGCGCGGTGAGCGCGCGGCGCTGCCCCTGGCTCTGCACCACCACCACCCGCCCCTGCGAAAAGGCAAAGTCCTCACCAAAGGCAGCGATGTAGGTGCTCGGCTCCGAGGATATCGGGGCCAGATCCCCGCGGCGATCGAGCCTGAAGACCCCCGCGTCGCTGCTGAGGTAGGCCGCGCCCACCTGAGGCTCTACGAAGACATCCCGAAACTCGATGCCTGGAAAGTCGAAGCTCGACGAGGGCGGGACGAGGTTCCGAAGGCCCTCGCCGTAGCGCAGCGCGAAGATCCCTCCGTCGGGCCAGACCGCGATCCGCCGGTAGCTGAGCGAGAGCTCCAGATCCGGCGCTCGGAGGGGCCCGTTCAGGGGGCCGAACCTCACGGGATCCGCGTCGACCGCGACCGCCGCCAGCGTGCCATCCGCGCCGACCGCCACCCCCTTGACCACCCGTTCCTGCCAGCGCTCCACCTTCGGGGGCTGCAGGCCGTGAAGATCGAAGGTTCGGAGGTATCCGCCGCCGTCCCCCGTCACCACCCAGCGCCCCTCGGGCCCGATGGCCACGCTCGACAAGCCTTGAGGCACTCGCCAGCTCAGCAGCTCCATCCGCTCCGGGAGCCGATAGCGGGTCCAGCGCCCGTCCTCGATGCTCGAGATCTCCCCTCGATCGTCAACGGTTATCGGGCCTGAGAGCGGCAAGTCCAACACCCACTGGCCATCCACGGCGTCAAAGACACGGGTCCGCCCCGCCCCTCCCCGCACGACGATCAGGTCTTGCGCCGCGCTCGGGAAGAGCCGGCGCGGCACCTCGCCCAGCGAGAGCTCTTGGGCCGGTCCGTCGAGCCGGATCAGCGCCCCGCGGGCGGTCGAGGCCCAGGTCGCGGTAGCGGTGGCGGCGATGCGGAAGATGGTGTCGCTGCCCTCGCCCCGCACGAGGACCGGGGGCCGGTCGGGCTCGACCTTCCACAGCTCGCCTCGGAGACACGACATCCACCAGGTACCCTCGGGGGCGCGCGCCAAGGCGTTGAGGGGTTGTTCGCAGGGAGGGACCGGCAGCCCGGGATCGAGCAGCTCGGTCGAGAGCCTCCCAGCGCGCCATATCTGGGTATCGTGAAGGAAATACCCCGGTGGCTCCAGGGAGGCCAGCGAGGGCTCCCCCGAGGAGAGGTCGAAGACTCGGAGCTTTCCATCGGCGAAGAGCACGGAGATCTGCCCCTCGGTGACCCGCGCGTCGGCCACGGCGATGGGGCTCGCGATCGACCAGGGCTCCCCGTCGAACGGCGCGACGAGGGCCCCTCCCGGTCGGCGGCACCACGCCACATGCCCTCCCCCGGTAAGCTCCCAAGGGTGACAGTCTTCAGGGAGGTCGCGAGAGGCCACTCGCCGAAGCGAAGAGGGGCGCTCCGCCATCAACACCCCCATCGCGTCGGGGTGGGCCCCGTGCTCTCGGCTCTGCCGCGCGAGCTGATAGCCGCGCTGATGATCCCCATGTTTCCAAGCGGAGATCGCCTGCTCGGCGAGCACGGCCCCCAAGGAGGCCACCGCCCGCGCGTCGGCCTGGATCGCTCGGTCGCGCTCCTGTCTGAGCCGAGACGCATCCAACCAGGCCTGTCCCAGCAAGACCACGAGCGCCAGGAGCCCGACCCCAAGGGGGAGCCGCCAGCGCCAAAGCGCCCGAATCAGAAGCTCGCTCTTGGGGTAAGCGTGTGCGCTCACCAGCCTCCCTTCCTCCCAGGCGAGGAGGTCCGAGTGCAGCTCCAAGGCCGTCGGGTAGCGGTCTTCGGGCTGGCGCGCGGTCGCGCGAGCACAGATGGCGTCGATCTCGGGGGAGCGCAGCTTGGATGCAGAGTAGCGAAGCAGCGCCCCCAAGCTCCACACGTCGGCGCGGGGATCGGGTGGGGCGCCGGCGATCTGCTCCGGCGAGGCGAAGCCAGGCGTACCGACCCGCCTTGGGGCCTCGAGATCGCCCACTTCCGCCGCAAACCCCCAGTCGATCACCGTCGCGCGCCCCAGCTCCCCTACCAGCAGGTTGGACGGGGAGAGGTCCCGGTGCACCAGGCCCATCTCGTGGGCGTGCGCGATGGCTTCGACCGCTTGACGCACGGCTCGGATCGCTGGCGCTCCCTCGCCGCGGTCCACGAGCCGATGAATCGGCTCACCCCGCACGAGGTGCATCACGAAGAAGGGGCGCCCGTCGGGGTTCTCGACGATGTCGTAGACGGCTGCGATCGCGGGGTGATCGAGTCTGGCGGCGATCCTGGCCTCGCGCCGCAAGAGCTCCTCCGCGGAGCTACCGCCCTGCTCGTCGGGGATCTTCAGCGCGACCTGACGCTGGAGCCATCGATCCCATCCCAGCGCGACCGTCCCCATGCTGCCGCGACCGAGGGTGCCGATGCGCTCGTAGCGCGGGCCCTCGGGGAGCGGGCTCGGCACGACCTGAGCCTGTACGATGGAGTAGAAGGGCGCGCTCCCCTCACCCCACGCTGAACGATCAGCCATCAGCCATCTCGAAGCGTGACCGCGTCCTGCGGTCGGAGGACGAGCTCGATCTGACCCGCGCCGTCCGCCGCGATCAGGTCGTCGCGCGCCCCGAGCGCGCGAAGCCGGTTGCGTAGGCGCGAGAGGGTCACATCCCAGCGACGGCGCAACAGGCCAGGATCGCGCTCGCTCCACAGCTCACCGGCGACCACGTCCCAGCTCACAGGGCCTTCGAAGGCGATAAGCTCCGCCAGCAGACGCCCCGGCAGCCCACCGATGACGACCGGGGCTTCGCGGTCGACCGAGATCTGCACGGTGTTGACGCAGGCGCTCAAGTGAAGCGGTGGGGCGAGGTCCTGGCGTGTCCGAGGGACGCTCGCGGCGCGGAGCGAGATCGGAACGGCGCGCAGCACATAGTCTTGGACTTGAAGGGTGTCGCCCTGGCGCCAGGGCCTGGGTTGCTCGCCCTGCACCTGAGCTCGCCAGTCCTGATCGACGTTCCAGAACCAGACCTGGGCCTCGGGGGCCCACCCCTTGCGAAGGGAGGGGGTCGGCGCCAGGAAGAAGGAGGTCGTACCCCCGAGCACCTGAGGGGGAAGCCCCTGGCCCTCCACCCCGAGCAGGTGAGGAGGCAGGGAGACTCGGTGGATGGTGAGCAGGAGCCCCTCGGCGAGCTCGATCTGCAGCCCGTCGTGGATCTCAACCTCGGCACGGACCTGGCCGTGGACCCGAAAGCGGCCGCGCAAGGCCAAGAGGTGCAACGCTCCCCCGCGCAGGCTCACGATCGCGTGCGCCTCGCTGACCCGCGCGTCGTCGACGACCAAGGCGGCCGCACCCATGCGGCCGATCACGTCGCCATGACCTAGAGAGACCAGGGAATCGTCTCCGATCCGACACCAGACGACCGCCTGCACCTGACCTCCACGCCCGCTTGGTATCCTGTGGGGCAGGCGGAGGCATGCACAGCGCGAGTCAGCCAGCCCGTTGAGACGCTCTTCGTACACGGCCCTACCGCCCCCTGCAAGGACGGACCGACCCTCACCCTCGGATCCCTCAACGACACGCGGACTTCGAGAGGTGGGCGGCCCTGCACCCGACCCGATCGATCGCTGCCGCGAGGCACCCTCTGGCGAAACTTGCCACGACGCCCAGCATCGTGAGTTCTAATTGAACTATTCCTTAGACTGGAAATTAAAGCAGGGTAGTGACTACGAGACGAGTTGAACGATAATTTGCTTGGGAAGCTTTGGGTTCGGGTAGCAGGAGCGAACCGTTACTCGACAGCCTCACCCCAAGTCCTCTTCAAAGACGGCCCTCTCCGCTCCTCGCACTCCATGGAGTCTCCGATGAAGTCCCAGCGCAACCAGAAAGAATCAAACAACCAAGACAACAGCTACGTCTCATCCGGGCTCGAGTGGGCCGGTGAACAGTGGAACAGCTTCAGGGAGTGGGTGGAGAACCCCTTCGGCCAAGAAGAGGAGCTCCCTCTTCCTCACCTCCCCTCCGATGATTACAGGCAGACACTCGCGAAACACATTGAGAGCGAGTACAAAGCAGACGGGATGACCCGTACTGTCATCGCGAACCTGAGGACCATCGACGATAGCAACCAGGGCATCCTCTTCGCTTCCCTCGGCTCAAAGTTCACGCAGGACTACTACGATCAGCTCTTCACTCCACAGCTCTATTCGATCGCCCTGGAATATCTAGAGATGTACTGGGCGCGTCACGTCGCGGGGCGGGATGCCGCCTGGGTCGACGGCCTCGCCGCGGGAACGGAGCCCCTGTTCCTCCAGCGCGACTTCCTTCCCGCCCCGTTCTTCCGTGAGCAGACCAGGATCGATGTCGGGGCCATGGATGTGAGCGTGACGGCCTCCTCCACCGAGAAGCTCAGCACGGGCGCGACGGTGTTCCGGTACGACATCGAGGGCTCCCTCTCCATTAAACCTCTTCGAGCAAGCTTTCTAGCGCTAAGCACGTTCAAGAGCGGCGTGCTCTTCTTGCAGAAAGCCGATAAAGAGGCACCATCTTTTCCGTACGTCGAGGGTCTCAGCACCAACCCGTTCACGTTCGTTTGAGTCCGTGAGCGCCCCCCTCGGGCGCTCACCCCCTCTTCCGAGCGCCGTCGCGCAGCCCATGCTATCCTAGCAGGGCACCCTCGCTCCGTACCGCAGGTCCAGCGGAACCCTAGCGTCGCCTCGCCGTCGGCCTCATGCTTCAGCGTGCGCCCTCCTTTTTGACTAGCTGGGATGCCTGTGGGCGACGCGACGATCGGTCCCGACGCGCTACGGTCCGCCAGGGTGCCAACCGGAGGCCTTCATGTCGCGACGCACGCTCCCGATGCTCTTCCTCCTCTTCGCTTGTGGGCGTTCCACCCCGGAGTATCCCACCTGCGAGCAAGCTGAAGACTGTGATGTCCCCGACGACACCACAGCCCACTGCCTCACCGCGTGTTGAGTTGCGCGCCCGATGGCACCGGCAGCGTCGACTCGTTGCAGCATAGCTG
>REDI01000074.1 GCA_007693595.1 Deltaproteobacteria bacterium
CGGACACGGACACCGACACCGACACCGACACGGACACCGACACGGACACCGACACCGACACGGACCTCTTGCCGGAGCCGGTCATCACCACCTGGGATGGGGTCCGAGAGGTCAAGGTCGAGGACTGCACCGAGGAGATCACCGAGATCGGGACCAGGATTTATGAAGGCCCGGCCTTCGACCTCTGCCCGACCTGTGACTATGTCTTTGTCGCAGAAGCCTCGCCCGAAGAGATCTGTGGTACCGACGTCGCGCAGACGATCTATCGCGGGGTCGAGCTACGGACCGAGAGCGCGACCGTCTGGAACATGTTCCCTAATCTTTCGGGCACCTGGAGCCGAACTGCCCTCGACGAGAGTGCCTCGTTCCGGCGCCTCGACGATGACATCCAGTTGAACTACGCCTACTCTGGAAGGATCGACGGTCGAACCTTCTCGATCGAAGGCGACGCGCTCCTCATCGCAGAGTAGGGGGCGCTGCGGCTCGTCAGAAAATGACGCGGGCGGGCTTGGCATGCGGGCGACCATACGCTAGCGTATGGGCGAACCTACGCTGGAGTCGTCATGCAGTTTCCCCCTTGGACCGAGGAGCACGCCCAGCTCCGCGATACCGTCAAGCAGTATGCTATCAACGAGCTTGCTCCTCATCGCTTTGACTGGGATAAGGCCGGTGAGTATCCAGCGCGAGAGGTCTTTAAGCAGCTCGCGGATCTCGGCTGCCTGGGGATTCGCTTTGACCCCGAGTACGGTGGCTTAGGGCTCGACTGGTGGTCCACGGTCGCCTTCATCGAAGGCCTGTCTCACTGCCGGAACGCCGGCCTGATGATGTCGATCCTCGTCGACACCGACATGGCGACCCCGATCATCTCCGAGATCGGCACCGACGAACAGAAGCGTGAGTTTCTCGCGCCGACCATCACCGGCGAGAAGATCGCCGCCCTCGGCGTGACCGAGCCTGGCGCCGGCTCCGACGTCGCCAACATCCGCACCACCGCCAAGCGCGACGGCGACGACTACGTCATCAACGGCCAGAAGACCTACATCACCAACGGTGCGATCGCTGACTACATCACGCTGGCGGTCCGCACGGGGGGCGAAGGCCACGGGGGCATCAGCCTGGTGCTCTTTCCCACCGATACCCCCGGTTTCTCTGTGGGGCGCAAGCTCGACAAGCTCGGCACCCGAAGCGTGGACTCTTGCGAGATCCACTTCGACAACTGCCGCATCCCCAGGCGCAACTTGCTCGGCCATGAGAACGCTGGCTTCCTCTACATCATGCAGAACTTCCAGGGTGAGCGCTTGGTCGCGGGCATCATGGCTTACACCGGCATGGAGATCGCGGTCGCAGATGCGATCAAGTACGGCCAAGAGCGCCAGGCCTTCGGGCGGCCCTTGGCTAGTTTTCAGGTATGGAAGCATAAGTTCGCTGAACACCTCGCGGCCATCGAAGCGGCCAAGGCCCTCACCTTCCAGGCCGTACAGAAGATCGAGTCGGGTCAGGACCCGACCAAGCTCGTCTCGATGGTCAAGCTACACTGTGGCGATCTGGCCCAGCGGGTCACCTACGACTGCCTGCAGATCCACGGGGGCTATGGCTTCATCGAGGAGTATGACATCGCCCGGCAGTACCGGGACGTGCGTTTGCTTACCATCGGCGGCGGAGCCAGCGAGGTCATGAAAGAGATCATCTGGAAGTGGCACAGTCTAGGGGGCTGATCTCTAGGCGCTCGAGCCTAGGGCGCCGAGAGCCTTCGAAGCGGCTGATGAAAGCCGAGTCGATCGAAGAGCGCTTCGGCGGATCGCTGGGGTCCCTCGAAGCGCAGGTCCGCAGGGGACAGGTCGAGGCTTGGGTCGGGCACGTCGCGGTGCAGCGTGACGAGCCGAAGGGATCGCTCTGCGTCTTCGCGGTGATCCTCGAGGCGCTTGGCGAGGCCCTTGCTGCCGCGGATAGGGAGCGCGGCGACCTCGTCGAGGCGCGCGTAGATCGACGCGAGATCCCCGAGCGCTGCGATCAGAGCCGCTGCCGTCTTGGCGCCGACCCGGGGGACGCCGGGCACGTTGTCGACGCTGTCGCCGCACAAGGCCTGGAAGGTTGTCCAGTGATGAGGGGCGACGCCGTACTTTTCGACCACGTCTCTCGTGGTGGTCCTCTGCCCTTTGTCGTCGGAGATCCAGACTCCGGGCTCGAGCAACTGGATCAGATCCTTGTCTCCGCTGACCAGCACGCGCTCGGAGCTCGAGAGCCGAGCGCAGAGGGTCGCCATCAGATCATCGGCCTCATAGTCCGGCACCGCGAGAGGATGCAGCCCCAGCGCCGCGACCGCTTGTCGGGCGAGGTCGAACTGAGGGACCAGATCCTCGGGGGGTTCGCCCCGATTAGCCTTGTAGGAGGGGTCGATCCGATTGCGGAAGGTCAACCGGCCCGCGTCGAAGACGACCCCGACATGTCGCACGCCTTGCTGCAGGACGTAGCGCGCGAGGACCTGGGTCAGACCCAGCACGGCTCCGACCTCCGTGCCATCGGGGGCGCTAAAGTTCAGTCCGGGGCTGAAGTAGGATCGGAAGAGGAGCGCTGTCCCATCGATGATGTGGATCGTCTTAGAGGGTGGAGTCATGTTCGGGCCTGGTGCAGGGGAGAGAGGAGGTCGGCGAGGGTCTTGACCGGGTTGAAGGTCTCGGCCGGCACCTCGACGAAGCGGGTGATCCAGCCCGACATGGACCCGTTCCAGAGGCCCGGATACTCCAGGCAGCGGATGGGGCGACCTTGATGGACCTTGGTGCTGAGCAGCCAGCGCCGGTCGTCGACGAAGGAGGACAGCGCGTAGGGCCGACCCAGGGGATCGCGCAGACTACACACCATGTCGACGGGGTTGAAGTGGGAGGCGGAGCGGGCGATCTCTCGTTGCGCCTCGTCGTCGAGATCGATCTCGCACCCCTCGACGATCTGAGGCGTCAGCCGGCCATCGGGCCCCTCGACCCAGAAGGGGCCTCCGCCGGGCTGGCCTCGGTTCGGCACGACGCCGCATACCCGGAGCGGTCGGAGCAGATCGCGTACCACCGCCTGCGGGTCGGGGGGCCCGCTCAGGCCGAAGCGCTGGAGCCACGCACGGGCCTCTGGCGAGCCCACGCCACTCCGAGCACGTTCGAAGTGGGCCCGATGCTCGGCCTCGAGCTCGATCATGGCCTGCACCAGCCCGCTTCGGTACGGGCGCAGCGTGGCGAGGTGGTCGGGGTGCGCCGCGTTGTCGATGTTTCGGATCAGCAGAAGATCCGCCGGGGGGAGGCTGCGGAGGAGCGCCCCGTGGCCGCCGGGTCGCAGCATGTAGCGCCCCCCAACTTTGACGGGTCGACCGTCGAGTTCGACGGCTGGAAGGTCGGTGGTGGGGTCTTGGGGGATAAGGTTTGCGCGTACCTGCTCGGCCGCCTGGAGCTGGGCGATGAGGCGATCCAGCTCGTGATTCAGGGAATCCAGGTGCTTGTGCGTGCACGAGAGGTGCAGGGTCAGCGGCGACGGCCCGAGAAGGGCGAGCGCATCGATCAGGTGGCTCAGGAGCGGGGAGCTTGGCTGGCCCTCGACGAGGTGAAAGGGGAGGAGGGCCTTGGGGGTCTGCGGGAGGTCACTCGCGCGCAGCGCGCGAAGCCACGACGCCAGATCGGCGGTGGGCTCCGGCAGGAGCTGAGCCTTGGTTAAGGCGAGGGCGCTCCAGTGCTCGATCGCCCGGAGTGCTGGCCCGAGGGAGGAGCGACGCTCGGCGGCGGCTCGACGCAGATGTTCCAGGGTGGGGGCTCGCTGAGGGTCGACCTCGAGCAGCGCCCCGAACATGCGGGTGGCGGCCCCCGAGGCAGGGATGAAGAAGCTCAGGCGTTTGCCGACGCGATCGGTGAGCGGGATCGGGCCGCTCGGCGAGGGGTCGATCCCGTCGCCCAGGGTGCAGGGGCGGTCGAGGCGCACGCAGGGAGGTTCCCTGCGAAGGCGGGCGAGGTGCTGTTGGAAGGCGCTCGGCTGGGGCTCGGTCAATGCCATCCTCGGGGCTCGCCCCTCTGTAACGGCGGCGTCCTCGCGCGGCCGCCCGACCAGGCGAGGTGGCGGTCCTGCAGCTCACCCCTTACCCCACCTCTCTTCGCCCACCCTGAGGCACCATGAACTGGGAGCAGCTCCTCCAGCGCGTCTACGACGACGTCGCCCCCTCGCTCGGTGAAGGGAAGGTGGCCGACTACATCCCCGCGCTAGCCTGTGCAGATCCCCACGCCTTCGCGCTCTCCGTCGCCACGCTCGACGGAGCGCACTACGGAGTGGGGCTGACCCGCACATCGTTCTCGATTCAGTCGATCTCCAAGGTCTTCGCCCTAAAGATGGCGCTGAGCCTCGAGGGCGTCGAGCTCTGGCAGCGGGTGGGGCGAGAGCCCTCGGGCACCCCGTTCAACTCCATCGTTCAGCTCGAGCGCGAGGGGGGCGTGCCCCGGAACCCCTTCATCAACGCCGGGGCCCTGATCGTCACCGATGCCCTCGTCACGCGCTGCGGTCAGGTCGACGCCGTCTCGCGGCTGATCGCACTCCTCCATCAGCTCAGCGGGTCGAGCCGTGTGGCCTGCGATCCCGAGGTCGCAGCCTCGGAGCGCACGTGGGGGGATCGGAACCGAAGCCTCGCCTACTTCATGCGCAGCTTCGGCGTCCTCAAGAACGCTCCCGAGATCGTGCTCGACGCTTATTTTCGGCAGTGTTCCATCACCATGACCACCCACGAGCTCGCCCAAGCCGGCCTATTCTTGGCGAACGATGGGGTCGATCCTCTCCACGGCGGTCGGGTGGCGGCCCACTCCGAGGTCAACCGCATCAACGCCCTGATGCTCACCTGCGGGCACTACGACATGAGCGGCGACTTTGCCTGGCGGGTCGGACTCCCCGGTAAGTCTGGTGTTGGAGGGGGAATCCTCGCGATCGTTCCCGGCTTGGCCAGCGTGGCGGTGTGGTCTCCGGCGCTCAACGCCGCGGGCAACTCCCTGGTCGGGACCTTGGCGCTGGAGCGACTCTCGGAGCGGGGTGGGCTCAACCTCTTCTGATCTCTTCGAAGGTCCGACGTGTTCATGAGAGCTGGGTGAGCGCCACGCTGAAGAGCAGCAGGCCCCCCATCGCGATCAAGAACCCGATCCCCGCGAGGTGGTAGACCGTGAACAGGGGGCTTGGACGATGGGCCTCGGGGACCTCGGGGCGACGGAGCACCAGGAGGTTGAGGATGGCGAAGGCGCCGGCGGTCAGGCCCGTGAGCATGGTGGCGAGATCGACCAGCGTCCGCATGCTCTGCGCGAAGAAGAGGATGATGACGAAGGCCCCCGTCACGCAGACCCCCAGCGCTACCCAGTAGGTCGCGCTTCGGTCTTCGTCGCCTCGCTCGGGTCCTCTCAGACGGGCGATGGCGGCGGCGAGCGCCCGTGGGAAGCCGTCGCTCACCGACAGGGTGGTCGAGAGCATCGTCGAGAAGACGGCGATCAGGATCAGCGGTCGGGCCCCTTGGCCGAGGGCCGCGGCGTAGACGTCGACCAACGTGGTGGCGAAGGCGGGGGCGCTCTGCGGGATCGTCACTCCGGCAGGGTGAAGGACGATGGCGCCGAGCAGCAGGAAGCCGCACGCGAGCAGCGCCGTCCCGACGTAGCCGACGTTGAAGTCGAAGGTCGCCTCTCGCACGGTCATGGCGCGTCCGTCGCCTCGGGTCTTCTCGAGCCCCCAGAGCGTGTGCCAGACCGCGATGTCCAGGGCCGAGGGCATCCAGCCTGCCAGGGCGCACAAGAAGAGCAGCGTAGCGGGTGAGGTGTCGGGGATCCCGGGCCAGATCGAGATGCTTGTTGCGTCGAACCGGGGAAGGACGAGGGCGATGGTGACGATCGTCGAGAGGGTCAGCACCCCCATCATCACCTTCATGATCCGGTCGAGGAGCCAGTATCGACCGAAGATGAGCACGGCGCAGACCACGGCGAGCAGGCCTCCCGCGAAGCCCCAGACTGGGATGGCCTCGGTGAACAAGGCCGATGCCATGCCGGCCGTGACGAGCGTGACCCCCGCGATCACGGTGAACATGGTGGCGAGGGTCAGCCCGAGGAAGAGGACGAGGGCCCAGCGGCCCAGCCGGCGGTAGCCTTCGAGCAGGCTGAGACCTGTCGCAGCGGCATATCGAGGACCCGCTTCGAATGCGGGATACTTAAAGACGTTCGCCGCGATGACCAGCCAGAGGAGCATCAGCCCGGTCTCGGCGCCGGCGCGAGTGGACTGAACCAGGTGAGAGACGCCGATGGCGGTTCCTGCCCAGAGGAGGCCTGGGCCAAGGGAGCGCAGGTGGTCTCGGAAGGTCTGCATCCACACCTCGGGGTCACGGAGGGAGGGTACTCCGAA
The DNA here is from genome assembly GCA_007693595.1 of Deltaproteobacteria bacterium. Classification (GTDB taxonomy): domain Bacteria; phylum Myxococcota_A; class UBA796; order UBA796; genus REDI01. The sequence continues at coordinate 6,385 of REDI01000074.1, forward strand.
ACCGGGTTGCCGTGCGATCCCCGGCGCGGGGATCAGGGAGAGGGGGGCCGATCTCGGTGGATGCGCCGCGGGCGCACGAGGGGGGGATCCCGTGGAAAGTCAGGAGCGGTCTACCGCCTGGGGCGATGCCACAACGGCCTGAGGTACACTCCGAGCATGAGCTCCCTGTCGCCCACGCCCGCTCTTCAGACCACGCGCACCCTGGGTGCGACGCGGGGCGCGGCCCGATGCATCGTCGCGGGCACCCTCAACCGATACGCGCATCGACAGCGCGTCGACCCCCTCCTGCTCCGGCACCTCTTCGCCTCGGCGTTTCGCGCCACGATCCTCGCGGGGTGGCCGGCCAACATGGCACCTCCCCAAGACGTGCTCTTGGGTCTGCAGTCCGGCCGGCGCACGGTGGTCCCCCTGTGCGGGCTCAGGCTGCATGTGCCGTTGTCGTCCACCACGCCAGCCTGTCCCTACGCCGCATCCCTCTTCTACCGGGGTCCCGAAGGCCTCGTCCCCATGGCCGAGCGCGCGTTTGGTCACCCCGACAACCTGCGCGCCGCGGCGCGGGTTCAAGGGCTGCCCTCCGAGCTCGGCGTCGAGGCCATTCGGCGGATCACGCTCGCGCTCGCTCGGGCCGCGGAGCCCGACAGCATCCTCGCCGCCCAGTATCGTGACGACATCGCGGGCTGGGAAGCCTACCGCGTGGTCGAGGTCGTCCGTTTCGTTCGCGATCCGCGCGTCCAGATCGAGCTTCATCGCGCGCGGGCCCTGGATCGTCGCTGTAATCCCGGCGATCTGCTCGGTGTCGGCCTCCCGATACACGACTGGCTTACCCCGGTCCTCCGCTGGATGCGCGGCGGAGGGTAACCCGAGATCAGGGGTTCTGGGGTCGGCTCTGGTAGATCTCGACGATCCGGTCTCGGAGGGTGGCGCTGGTCTGGCCTTCGGGCGCGATGGGAGGGCAGATCGTGATCCAGATCTTCCTTCGGAGCCGAGGCCAGCGACGGAAGGCGCGCCCGCCGTCGCGGCTGTACATGCTCCCCCACAGGCCATGGAGAACGACGGGGACGACCGGGACGGGATCTCGCTTGAGCACGACCTCGAGGCCGCGCATGAAGGGCTGGACCCCGGGTTCGTAAGGGAGCGCACCCTCAGGGAAGATGATCACCGCTTCGCCCTCGCGAAGCGCCTTGGACATCTCGCGGAAGGCCCGGACCAGCGCGGCGCGCCCTGCGCCTTCGTTGTTGACGGGGATGACGTCGTACTGCCGGGTCAGGGTCTTGGCGACAGGCAAGGTGGTGAAGGCGTGCCAGATCACGAAGCGGTGGCGCCGATGCACCACGGCCATGAGGATCATGAAGTCGACGTAGCTGACGTGGTTCGCGACGATCAGGCAGGGCTCCTCCTCGGGCAGGTGGTGCTGCCCCTCGACGCGCATGCGAAACATGAGGTTGACGAGGACCTCGGCCAAGAGCCGTAGGAAGCGATCGGCGAGGGTTCGATACGAAGCGACGATCCAGCCGATGTTGAGGATGGCGAGCGCCAGGAAGACCCACGGCTCGCTCACCCCCAAGGCCAGGGTGACCGTGACGAGGAGCAGGGCTCCGACGATGAAGGCTGCGTTGACGAGGTTGAGGGCGCCGATGATCTGTGCGCGCTCCCCCGGTGGACCCTCGTGCTGCAGGTAGGCGTAGAGCGGCACCATGAAGATCCCGCCGGACATCGCCAAGCCGACGAGATCGAAGGCCAACCGCCAGGCCGCCGGTCGGGTGGCGAGCTCAGAGAGGGTGAGCAGCTCGGCCTGACGCGGCCAGGGCACGCCGGCGAGCCACAGATCGAACAAGAAGACCGTGATCCCGATGGCTCCGACCACGACGAGGCCCATCTCGAGGCGCCCGCGGGACCAGCGCGCGCAGAGCATGCTGCCCACCCCGATCCCTACACTGAAGAGGATCATGGTGAAGGTGTTGGTGATCTCGTCCGCCGAGAGCTCGTTGGCGACCCAGGTTGGCACCACCGTGAGGACGGTCGCCCCGACCGCCCAGAACCAGGAGTTCGCGAGGATGGCGTAGCGGCGTTTGGGATCGACCAAGTTGGCCTTGACCGTAGCGAACGAGGTCGAGAAGGGTTCCCACCGAACTTGGAGGTCTGGCTGTTCGGCTGGAACAGGCGCCTGAGCCCGGGCGGCGAGCCACCCTGCCAGCGAGAAGACCAACAGGCCGCCGGCCAACACGTAGAGGCCGTAGATCGGAGGCCAGCCGAGCTGCTCGGGTCCAACCAGCAAGGCTGTGGCGGCCGCGGTGCCGGCGAGCACGCTGATGTAGGTCCCGGTCTCGATGAGGGCGTTGCCGGCCACGAGCTCGCCCGGGCTTGGCAAAACCTGGGGGATCAGACTGTACTTCACCGGCCCGAAGACCGAGGACTGGGTGCCGGCGAGAAAGACAACCCCGAGCAGCACGAGGGCCGCAGGCTCCGGCCATCCCCACGCCGCGACCACGAAACCCGCTGCCGCGAGGGTCATGATCCCGATCTCCGCCGTCTTCACGCCACGCATGATCCGGTGCTTGGGGAGCTTGTCGGCTAGCTGGCCCGCGCTCGCCGAAAAGAGCAGGTAGGGCAGCATCAGCATGAGGCCGCCGAGGCCGTTCAAGGGACCGGCCTCGAAGCCGAGCACCGTCACCGGCTCGCCGAAGAGGGAATCCCCGTACGTTACGAGCAAGACGAGCCCCATCTTGAGCACATTGTCGTTGAAGGCGGTGAGGAACTGCACCCAGAAGAGCGGCCAGAACCTTCGGTCGAACAATAGACGGGTCGTGCTCATCGGGCGCTCCCGTCGGATGTCGAGGTGAAGAGGCGGAGCATGGAGCCAACTCCTAACGGGCGCTCGTCGCGCGTGACGCCTCGTCTCGGACCCGCGAGCAGCCCTCGGTGCGGCGCGCTGGGGTGGCCTTCGTCCAAGAGAGCCTGCCCTGAGCCCTTTGGGAGCGCTCGTACCCGAGGCCTGAGAGCAGGCGGAAAGGTTCGAGGACCGAGCCGCGCGTCCGCCGTGAACTCCCCAGCTTGGAATCAATCAAGTTCAGGTCGATCCCTGGGACTGACGACGGGACAACATTGGAGAGCTCAGGGACGAGCGAGGCGACGGGAGAAGTCCTGTCGGCCGATTAGAACTCGTCGCGACTCATGTTACGCTCGTCGCAGACCTCGCCTTCGAGGAAGGCTTCGACGTTCACGAACGCTTCTTCGATGCCTTGACGGACCCGCGTGCGGTAGAGGTTGTCACCGACGGCCGGGATGCTGGCTTCGGACCACATGATGTAAAGCTTGAGGGTCTTCGAGGCGTCGGCGGGATCAGGGACCCAGACCTCGAGCACGTAGCGCTGCCGCCACTTGGCGTTTCCGCCGTCGCCTTCGAAGGTCTCGGCGATCCAGTTGCGGCCGACGACCACATCCACGTCGTTGTCGTTGACCTCGATGGTGGTCCGGCTCAGGTCGCCGAAGGTCTCGATCCAGACACGGGCGAGGGGGTTCTCGGTGCGGTTGGAGGACTCATAGGTCGCCTGGGCGCAGCTGCCATCGGTAAAGCAGGCTCCGTTTTCGGTGAACCGACGATCGACCCACTTGGTCGAGTCGGAGCCGAGGCAGTTCTGGTTGGGATCGACGATGAGCTCGAAGTGGTCGTCGAAGTCAAAGTCGCTCCGAAAGGCCACGCCCTCGGGAGTCTGGGCTTCGAAGTCGGTGGGCTCCCCGTCTTCCGAGAGGGGCTCGGGCAGGCCGCCGAGGTAGTCGGGGGTGATGATCGGGGGGGCGAAGGCGCGGCCGTCGTCGAGGTCGAGGTCGGCGAGGCTGCTGAGCTCACCGGCGAGCTGGAGCAAGCGGGACTGCAGCTCACGCTCCTCTTCGTCGTTCGAGAACTGGGCGTCGCGGAAGGTCTCGAGCATGAGCTCGCCGAGCTCGAGCGAGGTGGGTTCGACCTGTGAGCCACAGGCGGTGAGCAGGGCGGTGGCGATGAGCGCTGGTGAGAGTCGATACATGATGGTTCCTCCGCGGGCATCGTATCCCATCGGGGGGGCACGGTGCCACATCGTGTTTCCCTCGTCTCGACCCGAGGTGAAAGACGGGCGAAAGCGTTTCAAGGGCCTTGGGCGGTCGACGTCAGCGCGCTGTTTGGGTCTCGATGCGGCATCAGTCTTTCCGATCGTGTCCCAGTATGTCTATAATCAGCGAAGCTTCTGAGGTGGACGATGACCCGCATGCCCCTTCTGTCCCTAACCATGCTCCTAGCGTGCTCGGGCGGGGACTCCGATACGCAGCTCTCTAGCGATCTCTCGGCGCGCATTCTCTCTCCGGAAGAGGGGTATCGCGCGCTCAACACCGATACGGTCACGTTCGAGGGCGAGGTCGGGCCCGTCGAGAACGGAGGATCGGATCTGTTGGTCACCTGGCGCACCGACGGTTCGATCCTCTGCGCGGCCTCCGCGCCGAGCCCCGATGGCGGCACGGTCTGTGAGGGCCAGCTCGCCGAGGGTGAGTACGAGGTCACGCTGCAGGTGCGCGATGGGAGCGGGGGCCTGGCCTCCGACAGCATCAGCCTGTTCGTCGATGCGGCTGCCGCCAACGAGGTTGCGATCCGGCACCCGACCGCCGAGGGCAGTCCCTACAACAACGCCGAGCCTCTCACCCTTGAAGGGTTGGTCATCGCGCCTCGCGCTGATCAAGATTCCCTCGTCGGGCAGTTCGTATCGAGCCGCGACGGGGATCTGACCGATCCTCTCTCCCCGAGCAGCGAGGGCGTCGTCTCCGGTTCCGCAACCTTGAGTCCCGGGCGACATCAGATCACCCTCGAAGCCTCCGACGCCACGGCACTTCGCGGCGACGCGCGCGTCACCATCGACGTGCTCGACTTTGTGACTCCCTTGAGTTGTCGCTTCATTCAGCCGACCTCTGGGGGCTCCTCCGATCTGGACGAAGAGGTCACCTTCATCGGCGAGGTCGAGGGTGACCTCACCGATCGCCCGACCGTGACCGGCACCATCACGTCGAGCGTCGACGGGGAGCTGTTCTCGGGCGAGGTCGACGCGAGCGGCCGCGTGAGCTTCAGCACCTCGAGCCTCTCGGTTGCGACCCATCTCGTCGAGCTCCGCATGGTCGATGTACGCGACGAGCCTTGTACGCAGGAGATCCTCTGGTCCGTAGGCGATGTGCCCGAGATCACCATCGATGCACCCATGGAAGGCTCCGTCTTTCGACAGGGCGATGGGGTCCGTTTCGCCGCCGGAGTCTCCGATCCCATCGATCGGGCCGAGGACCTCGAGATCAGTTGGGCCTCGGACGTGCTCGGCACGTTCCTCACCAACAGCCCTGACAGCACGGGTCACTTCGAAGCCTTGTTCGGCGCTCTCACCCTCGGCCCTCACACCATCACCGCCCGCGTCACGAACACCTCGGGGCTCTTCGCGGAGCAGTCGCGCACTATCCTTATCAATACGCCCCCGACCACGCCTGAGCTCTCCCTCTTGCCCCCGAGCCCCGACACCCGCGACGACCTTGAGGTACGCGTCGATGTACCGGCGACCGACGTCAATGGGCATGACATCTCGTATGTCTACCGTTGGTTCATCGACGAGACCCGGCTCGACGACGAGACCACCGAACAGCTCTCTTCGGACTACACCGTCAAGGGTCAGCTCGTCGAGGTCGAGGTGGCGGCCTTCGACGGCTACGACGAGGGCGCTCCCGTCAGGGAGTCCGTCGAGATCGGCAACGCCCCCCCCTCCGTCGCCTCCGCGCAAGTCGTGACCGTCGAAGATGGGGTCTTGCCCACCCTCGACCAGCCGCTGCGCTGCGACTACGTAGGTCTCGACGACCCCGATCCCATCGATCTTTCCTCCCTCTCCGTCTCCTACCGCTGGGAGGTCGACGCCCTCGATGCTGGGTCCACCGACTCGGTTCTCAGCGCGGGCGAGGCGACCAAGGGCCAAGAGGCGGTCTGCTTCGTCACCCCCTTCGACGGCGAGGATGAAGGCGAAGAGGTTCAAGCGACCGGGTTGATCGTTCGGAACACTCCGCCGGTGGTCGGCTCGGTCACCTGGGGTCCCGATCCGGCCTTTACGGACTCCTCCCTCGTCGCCGAAGCCCACGATATCTTCGATCTCGATGGGGACCCCGTCACGTTGGTTTACGAGTGGTTCGTCGACGGGGAGCTTGAGCAGAGCGGCGCGAGCCCCAGCTTCGACGGATCGAACTTCCTGAAGGAACAGTCCGTTTTCGTGCAGGTCATCCCCTTCGATGACGAAGAGGAGGGCGAGGCGGTCCTGGGCGAGGCCCGCGTCATCCAGAACAGCCCTCCGATCCTTCTCGAGGCCTCGGTGGGGCCGCTCCCCCTCGCGACCCAGACCGAAGCGCAGTGCACCCCCGGCACCGCGACCGATGCCGACGAAGATCCGGTGACTTTCCACTACGGCTGGCTGGTCGACGGGGACGAGATCGACGTCGAGTCTTCGACCCTGGGCAGCTCTCACTTCGTCAAGGGGCAGACCGTCGCCTGCGTCGTCACCCCCGACGATGGCTTCGATCTCGGCGACCCTGTCGCTAGCTCGGCCGCCACGATCGTCAACACCGCCCCGACCGTCGGCTCGGTGACCTGGGGGCCCGATCCGGCCTACACCGACAGCCTGCTCACCGCGGTCGCTCACGACGTCGACGACGTGGACGGGGACGAGGTCACTTTGGTCTTCGACTGGTACGTCGGCGGGGAGCTCGTGGTGGGGGTCGATGGGCCCTCGCTCAGCGAGGAGCACTTCGTCAAGAACCAAGATGTCTACGTGGTGGTCACACCCACCGACGAAGACGCTCTTGAGGGCGAGCCCGTCGTGAGCGCTACCCGCGTCATCCGCAACACCCCCCCGGTGCTCGACGGCGCCGCGGTCGGACCCGATCCCCTGCGCACCCGAGACCTGGCGACCTGCCATCCAGGGGAGGCCACCGATCTCGACGAAGACGAGGTCACGTTCGCCTTCGAGTGGTTCGTCGACGGCTCCGAGGCGGGCACTGGGGCCACTTTGGCCCACACAAACTTCTCCAAGGGGCAGTCCGTGGCGTGTCGGGTCACCCCGTCCGATGATCAAGAGGATGGTGAGCCTGTCACGAGCGACGCGCTCCTCGTGGCGAACACCGCGCCGAGCGTCGATGCGGTGACTTGGGGCCCAGACCCCGCGTTCACGGACGATCCGCTCACGGCCGAGGGCATCGGCGTCTTCGACGCCGACGACGACTCGGTCACCGAGACCTTCGCTTGGTTCGTCGACGGCGTCGAGGTCGAGGGAGTGACAGGCCCCGAGCTGGGCGTCGAGCACTTCGGCCGGAACCAGGACGTCTACGTCACCCTGACCGTGTCGGACGCCGACGTGGGCAACACCGTCGTCAGCGAGACCCGCACCATCCAGAACACCGCCCCGACCGTCGGCTCGGTGACCTGGGGGCCCGATCCGGCCTACACCGACAGCCTGCTCACCGCGGTCGCTCACGACGTCGACGACATCGACGGCGACGAGGTCGAGCTCATCTACGAATGGTACGTCGGCGGGGAGCCCGTCTCAGGCGTCGACGGATCAACGCTCAGCGGCGGCCACTTCCAGAAGGGCCAGACCGTCTACGTGGTCGTGACCCCCGTCGACGAGGCGGGCCTCGCGGGCGAGCCGGTGTCGAGCGCGACCCGGACGATCCAGAACTCTCCCCCCAGCGTCGACGCGGTGAACTGGGGCCCTGATCCGGCCTTCACCTTGAACACGCTCACGGCGGCTCCTTCGGGCTTCTCCGATCCCGACCACGACGCGGTGAGCTTCGACTACGAGTGGGTTGTCGCCGATGCGCTCGTCTCGGGCGTCGACGGCCATCAGCTCCCGAGCGATCGCTTCGTCAAGAACCAGGACGTCTACGTCATCGCCACCCCCGTCGACGAGGAAGGCCTCGCGGGCGATCCAGCCGTCAGTCCGACACGCAGCATCCGCAACACCCCGCCCGTCCTCCTCGGCGCCGCCATCGACCCGGCCGTGATCCGAACGGGTGATTCCGCCAACTGCGTCGGAGGGGAGGTCCAAGACGATGACCTCGACCCCACCACCCTCAGCTATAGCTGGCTGGTGAACTCCCTCCCGGCTGGTTCGGGCTCCGTCCTGCCCTCGACCGCCTTTGACAAGGACGATCGCATCGAGTGCGTCGTCACCCCTCGAGATGACGAAGAGGACGGCGTGCCTGTCACGACGGCTCCAGTCTTCATCGCGAACACGCCACCGACCGTCGGGAGCGTGACCTGGGAGCCCGAGGAAGCCCGCACCGAAGACATCCTCATCGCGGAGGCGCACGACGTCGATGACGTCGACGGCGATCCCGTCACCCTGTCTTTCGAGTGGTTCGTGTCCGGCGAGCCGGTTGAAGGTGTGGAAGGTCCCGAGCTCGACCGCGATTACTTCAAGAAGGGCGACGATGTCTACGTGGTCGTCACCGCCTCCGACAGCGAGACGGGCGGCTCGGCGACGAGCGAGTCTCGCGAGATCCTCAACACCCCACCCGTGGCGGTCGTGCCCAGCGTGGGCCCCCTGCCGCTCCGCACGGCGGTCTCCGCGACCTGCACGCCTGGGACGCCCATCGATCCCGATCATGACGACGTCACGCACACCTACCGCTGGTTCGTCAACGACGTCGAGGTCGGCACCGGCAACACGCTCGCGAGCACCCACTACGTGAAGGGCGATCGCGTCACCTGCGAGGTGACCCCCTACGACGGCGAAGATTATGGCGATCCTGTCGATAGCGAAGAGATCATCATCGCCAACACACCGCCGGTGGTGGGCTCCGTGACCTGGGGACCGAACCCGGCGTATACGAACACCTCTCTCACGGCGACGGCGCATGATGTGTTCGACGCGGATGGCGATAGTGTGTCGTTGGTCTATCGGTGGCTCCGCAACGACCTTACGGTCCAGATTGGGCCCTCGAACCAGCTACATCACAGCAATTTCTCCAAGAACCATCGCATTCGAGTGCGAGTCGAACCGTCTGACTCCGAGCCGGGCACGTCGGCGACGAGCGAGGAGCGGGTGATTCAGAACACGCCACCCGAACTTCTGAGCGCGAGTGTCGGGCCAGCGCCGCTGTATACTAACACGAACGCTCAGTGCAATACGGGGACGGTAGTCGATCCAGATGGCGACTCGATCACCTTTCGGTATCGTTGGAGGGTTGGAGCCAACGATATCCCCATTAATAGTTCGACACTGCATTCGTCACATTTCTCGCGCCCTGACGTTGTGCAGTGCTTCGTCACGCCGAATGATGGCACCGTCGATGGGCCAGAGCGGGCAAGCTCGACGCGGACGGTTGCGAACTCGCCGCCTACGGCTCCGGGGATAGCGCTCTTGCCGCGGGTCACGAACTCAACGCAAATCTACCATCAGGAGGCTCCACGCTGCTTGATTGTCGCCCCTTCGACAGATCCTGACGGTGACACGATCTCCTACTCCTATAGCTGGCGCTTGAACTCGGACCCGATGTCCTGGTCCGGGCAGTTTTCTGCACGTGGGCTCCCAGGCGACGTCTACGAGTGCACGGTAACGGCTACAGATGGTCAGGGTGGATCCGCAACCTCAGTAGCTACGGCGACCATTGCTGGCTATTCCTTGTTTGGCAGGCATCCTGAGTACTTTCCCAACGGGGCTCGTAGCCTTGGATGGACGTCGTCTACCGGCACAGCTCCGAGTTGGACCGTTTCTAGCGACGAGAGCTATGGCCCTGGTTGGGCAGCTCTGGTTGATTCGGGGTGGTATTACAGCACTTGGTGGGATTTTCGAGCAAGGTATCCAGGTCAACGGGTTCGAAGTTGGGTTAAACATACTTCGGACTCCGGATTGTTTTACTTGGGCGTGGGCGCGAACGCGAGTGGTGCCTATTCTCTCAGGTTGAATTATTCTTTGCAGCGAATCGAAATAACGAACAACTCTGGGTGGGGTTTTTCGGTCATGTCGTCGACCGAGGTCGATCTCGATCGTGATACTTGGTACATTGCGGAGGTGAGCATACTTTCGGGTACGCTCATTGGTAGGTTGCGAACCCAAACGGGCTCGCTCATTGCTACGGTTTCCGCTTCTATACCTTCGCTTCCGAGTACCGGGGGGATTATGGTTCGCTCTGTTGGGGAGACCTGGATGTCTCACATCGAAGTTTTAGAACAACAAAAGTCGTATCATGCGGACTACTACACGGAAGGCCAAATCGCGACAAGTCAGTGTAACTCATTGAATACCTATGCCACATCCACCTTGGCCTCAATTCCTACGAATGCGATCAATGGAGTGAGGCTTTCGGGAACATTCGATGGCACAGGGTTGTACTGTACGAACGGTGCGGCGGCGCGTAGCATCAAGAACTCTTTCGTGAGTAACTTTGATTCGAGTATCGAGTGTGATGGCCATATCTGGCGAACGTGCGGTAACTCCGCTGGGCGTAGAATCGTTATCGATGCTACCTGCGGGGGATGTCCAAACCCGGGCCACAAGTTGGCCCCGTGTGCAACGAACGCCAATTGGGGTGGTATGAACACTTTGACGTGTAACTTCCCCCCTTCGCAGTGGATGCGGTTGTGGTTCTACTAGCTCGGACATCTTACGGGACACTCTCGAGAGGCGGGCTCTCGACGGAGGAGCCAGAGTGGTTTGACAGGAATGGATACCCAGAACGAATTTTGAGCCGTAGCGAACCCTGACCTGGGGACCCGAACAGTGGAGAGTTCCGCGCAAAACTGTTCCTGGCTTCAGCAGTCGGCGTGGCCGGTCAGGGTTCAAGAAGGTCACTTCGTTCCATGACTTCGTGGGCTCGGCGAGGGCAGGCTCCGTTCTCTCGGATGGCCAGGCTTCGTCGCATGGGCGCGGGCCTCCGTCGGAGTCGATTTGTAACATGCTCCGTACCCATCTTCCAGCGGTCCATGGCGCAGACCTTCGCCAAGCGTCGCGCGCGCTGAGGGGGGTCAGTCCCCGAACTGGTCCAGGCGTGCGAGGGCGGCGGCGAAGGCATCCCGCACCTCGGGGTGGCGGTCCGCGGCGAGCTTGCTGAGCTGCTGGCGACCCCGGCGCACATCTCCGTCGCGTGCGTAGGCCTCGGCGATGGCGAAGGCGGCCTGGGCGCGCACGGAAGGCTCGCGGTCATCGAGGGCTCGGGCGAGGTGGGGGAGGGCGGATCCCTGGGCGAGGTGCCCTAGCGCCGCGACGGCTTCGGCGCGCACGGTGGGGATCGGATCGCGCAGTAGGGCCCGCAGCAGGGTGATCTGCTCGGTCCGGTGCAGCGCTCCAGCGACGAGCGCCGCCCCGCGACGCACCCGGGGGTCGTCGTCGGAGCGGGCCTTGCGCAGGGCCTCGGACAGAACGCGGTCATTGAGGCCGTCGAGGTCTGGGGGGAGCGGGCTGTCGGGGGTGGTGCCGACCTGCTGCAATAGCCGCCGTGGATCCGGTGGACCGCTGAAGAAGTCTTCGAAGGGATCCCCCTCGGGCTCCGGCTCGTCGAGGGGCTCGTTCGCGCGTGGCTCAAAGGGGTGCCGATCGGGCTCGAAAGCGGCGTCGAGACCCGGCTGGGCTCGGCGCTGGTGTCGCCCGTGGTGGGCCTGCTGGCTCTTCTGGGTCGGGGCGTCGGCCGCGAAGGCATCGGAGGCGGCGTCGAGCGCGGCGGCGGAGGAGGGCTCAGGGGCGGTCGGGGCACTCGGCGGCTCGGCGTCGGGGTCGAAGGGATCGTCGTCGTCGAAGTCGAAGAGCCCCTCCATACTGCTCTTGGGAGGAGGTTCCTGGGAAGGGGGAGGGGTCTTGGGGCGCTCCCGCCGGCGGGCTGCGGGCTTGGGGGGAGGCTCGGGGGTGTCGGCGAACAAGGTACCGCCCTCTCCGACTTCTGGCAGGACCGCGTCTTCCTCTTCCCAGAGGAAGGTGCCGTGCGGATCGGCGAAGCTGCTCGGTGGGGGCTCGTGATCGGGGTGAATGGATGGGCCGTCGGCGGGGTGGCCGTGTCGGTGGGCCAGGCGCACGACCTCGCGCAGGACGGCGCGGGCGCGCTCGGTGCTCCAGCGGTGGGCCGGGTCGGGGAGGAGGAGGCCGTCAATCACGGGCTGGAGCGCCTTGATCGGCTCGCTGCGGGGGATCTCGGGGGGGAGAGGCGGGGGGAGGAGCGCGACGAGCTCGTCGTGGCACTGGGCGGGGTCGTTGCGCTGGCTGAGCTGGTTGGGGGGGCGTCCGGTCAGGCAGGTCCAGAGCACCGCGCCGGCGGCGTAGAGATCGGTCGCGCTGGTGGGCTCGAGCCCGAGGAACTGTTCGGGGGCGGCGTACTCGGGAGTGCCGACGAAGGTGCCGACGCGGGTCATGCCCCCGAGGCTGCCCGAGATCCGTGCGATCCCGAAGTCTGCCAGCAGCACGACGGGGACCTCGTGGGCGGGGACCTGAGCGCGGAGCAAAATGTTGCCAGGCTTGAGGTCCCGGTGGACCACGTCGGCCTGGTGGGCGACCTCGAGGGCGTCGAGGATCTGGAGCACGATCGAGGCTGCGATCCCAGGATGCAGCGGCCCGACCCGCTGGAGGTGCCCGTGTAGCGTGCCCCCGGCTTCGAAGCGCGTGACCAGGTAAGGCGGCCGGCCAGCACGGTGGACGAAGCCCAGGCACTCGACGATGTGGGGGTGGTTCAGCTCTTGAAGGATCTGCGCCTCGGTGGCGAGTCGACGGAGGAAGGGACCGCTGTCGCGTTGCTGGTAAAGGACCTTGATGGCGAGCTCAGGGCCGATGAGCTCCTCGGTGGGGCCAAGCTCTTGGGCGTGGTAGGTCATGCCTGCTGCCCCCCCTGCGAGCCGAGAGTGGATCTTGTAGGTTCGATCTAGAACATCACCTGGCCCGAGCAAGGCGGGCCAGCCCTCTCCCGGACGGGCCGCGCCACAGATCAAGCTGGGGCACTGCTCCGGAGTGGCGGAGAAGGTGTTGAGACAGCGGGGGCAGTAGTAGGCGACGGCCATGCCGCACTCTACCCCGAACGGGGCTCGAGCGGGATCCAGTCCACGGGCTCTCGGAGGACCGCGAGGAGCCGCGCCTCGGGCGAGTCGGGCTCCGGCTGGTGATCGACCTCCCAGCGGGCGGTCAGCGGTAGGCTCATCAGCACGCTCTCGACGCGGGCGTCGGTCTTTAGGCCGAAGACGGTTCCCCGATCCCAGACCAGGTTGAACTCGACGTAGCGACCTCGGCGGAGCTGCTGCCATTGGCGCTGTGCATCGGTGAAGGGCAGATCAAGGCGGCGCTCCAGGATGGGCAGGTAGGCGCTCAGGAAGGCCTCGCCGCAGTCCCGCTGGAAGTCGAAGAGCTCCAAGGCGGGGCGATCGGCGAGATCATCGAAGAAGATCCCCCCGATCCCCCGTCGCTCTCCGCGGTGACGGAGGGTGAAGTAGTCATCGCACCACCGCTTGAACCGGGGATAGAAGCTCGGGTCGTGCTTGTCGCAGGCCTGCTTGTGGCAGGCGTGGAAGTGCCTCGCATCGTCCTCAAAGAGATACGCAGGGGTGAGGTCCGCGCCGCCGCCGACCCACCAAGCCGCCGGCTCGGATCCATCGCCCAGCTCGAAGTAGCGGTAGTTGAGGTGGACCGTCGGCGCCATGGGGTTGTGCGGGTGCATCACCAGGCTGATCCCCGTCGCGAAGAAGGCGTCGGTGTCGGGGAGGTCGGCCTTGCGGGCGCGCATCGCCGCGCGAGCCTCCGGCGGAAGCACCCCGTGCACCGCCGAGACGTTCACCCCGGCCTTCTCGAAGACGCGGCCGTCCTGGATCACCCGGCTTCGTCCGCCGCCTCCACCGGGTCGGTCCCACTGGGCCTCGGCGAAGGGGTGCCCGTCGAGGGTGGCCATCGCCTTGCAGATCTCGTCTTGAAGACGAAGAAATTGGCGATGGGCGACGTCGCGCAGGTTGGACATGGGGGCTCTCGCTCAGAAGGTGCGCAGCGCTCGCTTATAGCGCGTCACGGCGAATGCGGTGGGCAGGGAGGCGGGCACGAGCAGCACAGGCGGGGCGCAGGTGAGCACCCACAGGACGAGGAGCAGAGAGAACACGCCGGACATCAGCGCGATCACGAGCCACACGATCGAGGCGAGACCCAGCAAGATGGAAAGTAAGAAGCCCACGATGCCGGCGATGGCGCTACCGCGCGTCAGGAAGGCAGCGCTGAGGATCTGCCCCAGACCCATGATCCCGAAGCTCACGGGCACGATCCAGAGCAGTCCGGACCAGCGGACGAAGAGGATCTGCTGAAAACCACTCGCCGCCGCGACGCACCCGGTGATCATCAACGCGATGGCCGCGAGGTAGACGATTACCCCGACCGTGGGAGGGTCCTGGTCGAGCTCAGGCGCCTCGCGGGGTGCTTGGTAGGGATCGGTCATCTCGCCTCCGGCTGTCCGAAGTCTCGCCGATCTGACGTCCGAGAGCAAGACAGTCCGCCCACCCCCCGCGACGTGCCCCGCCTTGACGGTGCGGGGATCGGGGCTATGCTTTGGGTGGCGGCCACGGCCGTCGAGTTCACTGACATGGGGGCGCTCCGGTTTCGACGGGGTTGCGGTAGGTGTGGAGCTGCGTGCCGAGGTCGTGCGTCACCTCGTAAAACAACGTGCAACCAAAGTTAGTTGCCAATAACAACAACGCCTTTGCTGCGCGGATGGCCGCCTGATCTAGTCAGGTAGTCTTCCCGGCCAATAAAACGGCCCAGCCGTCCGATGAGACTTGCTGCCAAGGGCTCTCATTGGGCGTGTCATGACTTGGATAGTCCTGAAGGAGGAGCGCGGTGCGCCGACCGGGGGACGATAAAGAACCACGAAAGTCGCCGACGAGCCCATTGGCCCTCATGTTTCCGGGGGGGCCAGGGCATGAACTCCGGGAACTACGCACGTAGAGGCTCTCGCTGAGTAGCTTCGGACGCGGGTTCGACTCCCGCCGCCTCCATTGGTTTCTACACGGGGCAGAACTTGGGTCAGGCCAACTTGGTTGGCTTCGCTCGGGGGCTGCGCCGCCGCTCTACCCCCGGCGCCTTCTCGCGAGGCCTCGGGGGTCTTGTCGTTCGGCCTCTCGTTCGTGGGGCCTCCGCTCGCGCTGTTCCCGCCGCCCACGTCGGGCGGGAGGGTGAAGGTGCCGGTCAGCTCGGTGCCGTCGGCCTCGATGCGCGAGATCCACGAGCGCAGGATCGACCGCTGCGCGTTGACCGAGCCGGTGGCGAGCGTGGCGTGCAGGCGCTCGACATAGCGGGCGATGGTCGCGTCATCGGCGAGGCGCACGACCGGCGTGCCGGCGGTGGCGAGGGCGTCCCGCTTGGCGGTGAGGTCGTCGACCTGGGCCTTCACGACGCGGATACGCGGGGCGAGGATGGAGAGGTCGAGGGCTCCTTCCTCGACCGCCCGGTACAGGTTGTCGAGCTTGCGCTCGGCGTCGGTGAGCTGGGCGGCGACGGTGTCGGGCTCCAGCACGCGAATGCCGGCGGCTTCGAGCACCTCTTGGCGGGGGCGGACATAGACGTAGGCCAGATCGGCCAGCAGCGCGAGGCTGTCGATGCGGAAGCGCCCGCCGGTCTCCATCTTCTGGAGCTTGGCGAAGGTGATGCCGATCTGGTCGGCGGCGTCGCGCAGGGAGAGGCCGCGATCTTCGCGGAGCTAGGGGCCGAAGCTGGGGTTGTGCTCGCGGTAGAACGCGACCTCGCCCATCGCACGGCCGAGGGGGGTGGGCTCGACGAGGTCGTCGGGCAGGGCAGGGGACGGGGGCATGGCGCATCTCCGCACGATTGCTTTTGCGAACATTACGACATGCGGAGGTGATGTCAAGGCGTAGGGCTATCCACGCAGGGCATCGAAGAAGGCGCCGATCGCGAGGACCGCGTCGGCGCGCAGGGTGGTGGGATCGAGGTCCGGGTGATCGACGAGCATCTGGTCCGCGTAGGCTTCGGGGCCCTGGGCGCGCGGATCGGCGAAGTTGGCCTTCAGGTCGTCGAGGGGGGTGCGGAGTGCCTGAAGCTCGCTGCGGAACAGGTCGAGGATCCGCGCGGCGGCGGCGTCGGGACCGCCCTGGTCGTTGTGGAGGAGGACGAAGGCGATGTCGTACCAGTCCTTGCGCTTGCGGTGGGAGTAGGCTGCAGCGCACTTCGCGAGCAAGAAGCCTCCGAGGCCGGTGACCTGGACCTCGGCCACCTGCACCACGTCCTGCACCTTGGCGGTGAGTTGCCGGACCTCGACGTCTCTCGCGGCGAAGCCCGTGCCACGCAAGTTGGCCGCACCGAGGGACGCGCAGCCGTCGAACACGATCTCGGCCCCGGCGGGATGGTTCGGCAGGTCGGCGAGCAGCTCGAACTTCACGACGGCGCCGCGCTCGGGACCGTCGGCCCTCCAGCGCCAGACGCGCTCTCCGTCGGGCTCGAACTCGGCGTTGAGCAGCGCGAGCTCCAGCCGTCGGGTCTGCGCGGCGCCCAGTGCTATCTCGAGATCGACCTGCACATCGACATCGGTGGTTCCGGCGTGATGGTAGCCGCTGCCGGCGCACAGCAGCTCGGGGACGAGCCCGCCGAGCACGACGAACTCCGGTCGCCCGCCGTAGTGGTGGACGACGCCGATCAACGCGCGCTCGGCAGCGCGCCGGGCGGACCGGCTGCGCTCGACGTCATCGGCCATCGACGACCTCTCTCAGGTGCTCCGCGGCTTCTTCGCCTCGGACGCCGAGGCCGCGTAGATCGGCGTAGATGCGTGGCCAGGGGGCGACTTGCAAGCCCCCGGCATGGCTGGCGAGGGTGGGCACGGCTCGGCTCGGGAAGGGCCGGAGCGTCAGCCGTCCGCCCTCGATAGGCTTGAGCCCCGCTCGCGCCGCGACGGAGGCGAGACCGGCGAGGGTGTCGGCGTTGACGTAGACCTCGCAGGCGCCGACATGGGTGAGCAGGGGCGCGACCACGGCGGCGGCGACCGCACCTGTGGCGCACCAGCCGATCCCCGCTTCCGACCAGGCTTGGCCGAGCGTGGCGAGTCCTGCCACCGGATCCCGCCAGGTGACGCCGACCTGGAGGTGTTCGGGTGGACGAAGCGCGTCGGCGGCATCGGCGTAGGCGGTGAGCAGGGCCTGGGGATCGGCGACCCGCCGCCCTGCGCCTCGGCCTCGTTCGGCGTCGGCCTGACCCTCCACCCGGAGAAGACGCGGCTGGTACCGTTCCAGCAGGCGCGACCCGATGGCGGAGGTCCGGTCCCCGGCACCTTCGACTTCCTCGGGTTCACGCTTTGAGCGAGGAGGACTGGTCGGGGATATTGAAGCCGTTGGGGGGTCGGAGAGACGGCTTCGTGGATTTTCGGGGAGTCGTCTCCTACACTGGCAGGGGTGACTGGGAGACCGTCTGCCATGCGGTGAGAGTTTTTGGTCCTTGCCGGAACGGACGGAAGCCGATACTCGACGTGGGCGCATGGAAGGCGAACCCGCACAGTAGGAGAGGCAAAGCGTGTGGAACCTGAATTTCTCTCTAGTGATCGGACTATTGATGGTAGGGGCTTGTGTTGAGAGCTCAGGCGTCGACTCCCTGCCTACGGGGACTGAGGCAGACACGGACACGGACAGCGACACGGACACGGACAGCGATACGGACAGCGACACGGACA
>REDI01000084.1 GCA_007693595.1 Deltaproteobacteria bacterium
CTCGACGCCTGCGAAGCCGGCGCGCTCGGCGCGCTGGGCCGCCTGTACGAAGTCACGCACGACGCGGCGCAGGTCGTCGGGGCGGGCCCCGCGCACCCCGTCCCCGTCGGCGGTGGAGAGCTTGAGCGCCGGGGCGAAGGTCGCCAACGCTCCGCCGTGGTGGAGCTGCACGAAGGGGGCGGATCCCGCCTCGCGCAGCGCCGAGGCCAGCCGTCGGAGGCCGGGCGCGTGTGCCTCGGAGGCGATCCCGAGCTGGCCCCGCCAGGCCTTGCCCTCGCCGCTGACGAAGGCCGCGCAGGTCATCACCAGCCCAAAGCCCCCCTCGGCGCGGGCCCGCAGCCAACGGAGCTCGGGCGTGGCCAGGGTGCCGTCGGGGTTCGACTGCCGGTTGGTCATCGGCGCGAGCACGACGCGGTTGGGGAGGGTCAGGCCGCACGGGAGGGGGAGCGGAGCGTCGAGGTCTGGCATGTCGGCTCGGGGGAGGGTGGGTCACGGCGCTGGCTCGGGGCTGACTAAGCCTCCGAGGTCGGGTGCGCCATGAAGGGCCCACGTGTAGTGCCTCTCGGTTTCCCGGACCATCGACATCGCGTTGTCAAAGCAGGCGCCGTCGGAGCGGATGGACCGTGCACGGGCGTACGACGGAGGGGTCGGCCTGTGGGCCTTCCACCGCGTCGTCACGCATCGGAACATCCGGGCCTCACCGCTCGTGATCTCACGTCTCGGCCATCGGGTTAGGAGAGGGCATGGCTGATGTCTCCGACTCCGATGAGCTGTGGATTTTCGGGTATGGTTCTCTAGTCTGGCGGCCCGATTTTCCTCACGTCGAGCAGCGTCCGGCCATCGCTCGAGGTTGGGCGAGGCGCCTCTGGCAGGGCTCGACGGATCACCGAGGAGTGCCCGGATCGCCGGGTCGGGTCGCGACGCTGGTTCCCATGTCTGGGGCCGAGGTGTGGGGGAGGGCGTTTCGGGTGCCGGCTTCTGACAGAGCGCAGGTGCTTGCGCGCCTCGACCATCGTGAGAAGGGAGGCTATGACCGAGTGCGGGTGCCCCTCTTCGACCCCCTTGGTCGAACCTTCGCGGCGGGCCTCGCCTACCTCGCGAACGCCGACAACCCGGAGTGGCTGGGACCCGCCGCGCTTCGTGACATGGTGGCGCAGATCCAGCGGTCTCGGGGCCCCTCCGGCCCCAACGATCTCTACGTCACCGAGCTCGCCCAGGCGCTTTACGAGCTCGGAGCCCACGATGCCCACGTCTTTGAGCTCGCGAGCGCCCTAGGCTGGCGACCAGGACCTCCGCCTCCTCGGGAAGGGGGGCGGACCGACGAAGGTGGGCTCGGGGAATGAGTGTGGAGGGGATCCGCGACGTCCTGGAGAATGAGTGGCTTAAACCCCCATGGAGGTCGAAACAAGGGGCGAAGGCTGGCTCGGTCCGCTGAGCTGCGCGCGGGGTGAGCGACATCTTGGACCTCGGCGGTGCGGTGCAGCGCATGCCCGTAGAGATCGGGCCGGTCGACCGCTTTCGATCAGCGCTTCTGCTTGCCGGGAGGGGCGAAGGCTCCGGTGGCGCCCATCGGATCTCCTCGGCGGCCGCCTGGAGTGAACGCGTCGAAGAGAAGGCGAAGGCCGACCTGGGCCCAGAGCTCCATGCCGGGCCCCCGGACCTCGGGCTGACCGCCGAAGGTGAGGTCGACGTTGACATAGTCTGTGGCGAGCCATCGAAAACCACCCTGGGCAGCGATGTTCGGCCCGAGCGCCTCGAAGGGGTCGCCGGAGTAGGCCTCGAGGACGAGGTGGGGTGCGGCGTGGCCGAAGACGGCCGCCTCGATCCCGAGTCCCCAGTAGGGCCGCAGGGTCGTGCCATCGTCGGGTAAGTAGGCCCCTCGAGCGCCGAGGTTGGCGTGAACCATCAGCGCGTCGTCGAACAACCGGGTCGTGATGGGGGCGAAGGCGTAGAAGCCCGTCGCGGGCTCGAAGAGCTCCCCTCGTCCGAAGGGGAGGGTGACGCCAATGGCGAGTGCGAGACCCGGCGTACCGTCTTCGGAAGCCTCCCAAAAAAGGAACTTGGGCGTGATGACAGGGTTGAGCACCGTCATCTGTCGTTCGCTGTCGAAGCCCACGCCACCTCCGGCGAGGATCTCGATCCACGGGGTGATGGTCGCACCGGCCATGACGTTGAAGACGCCCAAGTGGAGGTTCGGCTGCCGCTGATACTCAAGCCAGCTCTCGGTCTCGATCTGCCCGACGTCGACAATGCGCGCGTCATCGGTAACGAAGGGGCGAACTGCCGCGGCTTCGATGGGGCTCATCGAGATGGCGGTGAGGAGCAGGGTGGAACTGACCAGGGAACGCAAGGCAACTCCACATGTGACCTGTGCGTAGTTACCGCATGGCCGTGCTGCCGTCTACTTCGTTTCCACACTCCTCGCCCGCGCCACGCAGCCGTCCGACGCCGAGCTTGGTTGTAGCCCATCGCGGTGCCCAAGTCGTCCTCGACGTCTTCACGGAGCTGTGATCCGAGCAAGGCGGCTCGCTCGCGAGCTTGGGAAAGGAACAAGGCAGCGTGGCGATCGGCGCGATCCGTGTGCCGCTGCCTCGCAGGCGGAGTGAGCGTGTGCATGGAAGCGGCGTGTGCTAGGTTCCGATCGCGTCGAAGGAGAGCCGTCTTGATCTATCGCCTGTTCCTTCTCACCCTTCTCATCCCCATGTGCAGCGCCCGCACGGTGACCCCCTCCAAGGGGGCAGCGGCCGAGACATCGGAGCCCGAGCTCCTTCTCCCCGAGCCTCTTCAAGGTTGCTCCGCTCTGACCGGGCAGCAGCGAACCACCTGCGTGTCCAGCGAGATCAGCTCGGTAGCGGTTCGAGATCTCTCGGCCTTCGAACCCGACCTCTGCGATGTGCCCGGCGTCGATCCGAGGGCTTGTCTCGTCGATGTAGGCTACGGCTTTGCGAGGTTCGCCGAAGCCCAGGAAGATCCAAGCGTCGAGTTGCTCCGCGCGCGCATGGATCTCGGAGCCCGCATTCTTCGCAACAAGTCCTCCAACGAATGCCGCTGGCAGGCCCGCGTGGACCTCGCCCGGTTCGTCACCATGGCGGTCGCGATGCACAGCGAGCTCAGCGCGGAGCTGGCGGAGAGCTACCACGACGTCGTGGGTGGCGTGCCCGACTTTCGACGGGCGGTCGGGCTGCTCGATCCCGAGACCCACGAAGGTCTGCGTTCCTTTCTGATCGCCGCGACCTACTACCGCAGCGAGGACAGCCAGCTCGACTTTCCAGAGGTCTCGCACCTCAAGCTGCGCGACGACGGCACCTACGAGGCGCGCCTTCGCGGCGGAGACATGAACATGGACGCCCCGTCCCCGGTGTGGTCCACCGTCACGGGCACTTGGTCCCTACCTGAGCCCAAGACCGGCGGAGCGGCCTTGATCATGCTTGACGAGCGGACCCTTCGGTTCTCAGAGGATTACCACGCGATGAGGCCGGTCGAGTCAGGAGCGCGGGAGCCCTCGGGCAAGGTCGGCGACAGCGCCTGGGATTTACGGGAGTACGCCGGCGAGCTGGAGTGCCCACCCGAGTTCTGAGGTCGTAGTTCGCGAAACCTGGATACGCCAGGTCGAAGTCTTCGGCGTAGTCATCCGTCGTCTCGGTGACGCTGATGACGAACCAGTCGTCGACGCGATGGAGTCCGTCGCTCTGGATGACGAAGAGGAGGGCCTGGTGTTTTCTCGAGTTGCCCGAGCCTTCATGAGAGCCCTGGAGATCGCTTCCCCAGAGTCCTTCCATACGACGCCGGCTTCGGCGCTGATCTCCTGGTCTCAGACCGGGGTTGCGACGGCTGCGCCGTTCGAGCGCCTGTTCGAACCGATGGCGGCGTCGGCGGATAGAGGCAGGGGGATGAACGGGGCCTTGGCTGCGGCGGGCTGTAGGCCGTGGCCGGCCTCGGAGGCTTGCTGATTCGGTAGGTCAGCGTAGGGCGGATCGATTGCGTGTAGGGCTCCTGAGAGATAGGATGGTCGGCCTCTCGTCCATTCGAGTGTTGAACGGACCTCGGTGGCGGAAGCGGACAGTGGGCGCGTTCGTCTGTGCCTAGCTCACCCCCATCAATCGTTTTCGGAGTGCCCGATGGCTCGCCCCGCCCTCTTCCTCTTCGCTCTCTTGTCGGTCGGATGCGGTAACGAAACCCCGGAGTGTCCCGAAGGCTTCATCGCGAGCGGCGACTGGCTCTGCCTTCAGGCCTCGGCCAACAGTGACCATGGCTCTAGCGCCCCGGTCTCCCTCGACGCGGTGCTCGCCGAACTACCGCCCTGTACGGCAGAGGCAGGCGACGGGGAGCTGGATATGGAGCTCGGCTGCATGGGTGAGGCCTGCGCGGGCATGACCTACGCC
Organism: Deltaproteobacteria bacterium; assembly: GCA_007693595.1. Classification (GTDB taxonomy): domain Bacteria; phylum Myxococcota_A; class UBA796; order UBA796; genus REDI01. The sequence goes on from REDI01000084.1 coordinate 4,383, forward strand.
GAGCTCGTCGCCGTCTTCGACGCGGATCCCGAGTGCACCTTCACTTCTTATGCCTCCGAGAGTTTCGAGTTCGAGAGCGCTCAATGCTCCTGGGAGGCGGGAGTCAGCGGGACCTTCAGTGCCGAGGAGGGGCAGGTGGTCGTCGACTCGACCACTACGTCCTTGAGGCTCGGCATGGACGTGACCGCAACGACCGACGGAGGCGTGGGGATCGACTCCGAGCTGAGCTGTTTCATCGATGAGTTGGGTAGGCCCGAAACCGTCTTTTATAGCTGGAGGCTGATGGGGTGGGAGCTCCTCGCGGTCGGCTTTCCGACCGTGACGATCTACGACTATTACGACAACCTCACGGGTGAGTTCGGCCCCGACGGACTGGTCGAAGAGATCGTCCTGTACTCCTACTGAGATCTGGCCCCGATAGGTCACGAATGAGGCAAGGAGAATCCGTGGAGCAGACGTTGGTACGAGGGCGGCATGTCGTCGGCCAGGGCGAGCACCCGGCGGTGGGAGGTCGCGGCGTCGGCGCGGTCGGGCGTGCAGCGCCTCAGGGGGGCGCGATCTCACGGTCGCGCGCCTACCTGCCGTCGAGGTCCTGGGCCTGCTTGACCCAGTCGGGCTTGGTGGGGGGAGGGGGCTCGTAGTCTTGGAGGAGGTCGACCTCGCGTCCGTCGATGATGGCGCGGCAGCCGAGGTCGCGCAGCCAGAGGTCGAAGAGGTGGCGTCGGGCGTTGTCCTCTTCGAGGAAGACGAAGGTGACCTGGTCGATGCCGTCTTCGGGTCCGTCGTAGAACCGTCGGGCGATGCAGGCCTCGAGGAGCTCGGTGGGTTCGAGGGGTCTGCCGTGGACGGGCACGATGAGCTGTCGGGCGGTGGCGTCGTAGTGGGTGTAGAGCTCGGGGTGGGCGAGGTGCTGCCTGGCGGGCAGGCGGTGGGGGATGTAGCCGCCCGTGGAGCTGAGTCCGAGGATCTTGAGCGCCTCGAAGGCCTGCTGAAAGGCGACGTCGTCGGGCACATCGAGGCTGTGAAGCTCGATGAAGGAGGTGTCGTTGGGCGCGCGGATCAGCCGCCAAGGGCCGTAGTCGAGCCAGCGCCTGCTGACGAGGTTTCGGTGGCCCTCGCCCTTGAAGGCGGCGGCCCAGGCGGTGG
>REDI01000091.1 GCA_007693595.1 Deltaproteobacteria bacterium
CTGTCCGTGTCCGTGTCCGTGTCGCTGTCCGTGTCCGTGTCCGTGTCGCTGTCCGTGTCCGTGTCCGTGTCCGAGACCACGACGCGGTCGGTGCCAGAGTCCTCCCCCGGATCGCACCCCACCATCACCGCGCTAAGAACCCCAATCCACGCCACAGATCGCGCAAGCATGTCGCCTCCCATCCCGCCGATCCGTCGGCAGCACGCTCCTCTAACGGGTCCTTTGGCATCACGGCACCTGCGGTGTCTGCGCCGCGAGCGCCACCACGCAACACGAGCGTCGTTCACGGGGACACTTCCACCCCAACGATGGTACTGACACGGCTGCACACCATGCCAGACTTCCTCGGCTCCTCGCACCTGACGCCGCCACTCATCGAGCGCTCGACCCCGTGGATGGTGGCCTCTCCCAAGCGCTGGGAGTGGATGACTCGGCCCAACGTGCTGCCGATCCAGTACGCCCCCCCTGGTCAAGCGGGTCGAATGCTTGGGAGGTCCGGAACCACAGAGACCCAAGAAGAAATTCGTGGTTGTCGACCCAGGCTACGTTCGTTACCTCTTCGGGGACATCAGTTCACCAAGGAGTCTCTTGATGACCGTTCCCTGCTCTGCACTTCGACTGCTTGCCCTTCTTCTCGTCACTGCTTGTACTGGCACAGGTCCTCAAGGCGAGTCTGACGGATCTCCATCGCCTTCAGAGGGGGACTGTGTGACGAGAGCCCAACACGAACATCGAGGGGCCGCGGTTACTATCGCAGTCGATCAGGCTGCGGTCGTCTCGAATGGAACGATCGCAGACGCCCTCGGCGCCCTCGCGCGGACTGAACCCTCCCAAACGGTCTCCATCACCGCGAACGCTGAGGGCGATCAGGCGTTAAAAACCGTTCAGGAGTGCTTCCTCGACAGCGGAAAGCTACGCTGGTCGATGGTTCGACTCTTCAGCGTGTCTCCCGCTCACCGTGTTCGCCCTCACCTCTACCAGCGCGAGCGAGCAAAAAAGAAGGTCTTCGCCGACGAGGCCACGTTGACGGTCCAGCCCGATGGTGCGGCTTGGGTCAGCTTTCACGTCGTGGATTCCGACCCTTGTACCATGTTCCCCGTCCCGTTCAAGCCCATCGAGAATCAGGACTACGAACGCGGCCTCGAAGACCCTCCGGTCGGCCATACGTGTGACGGGAAGAACTGCGGCCGCTGTTCCTGGGTCAACGATGCGTGCAACTGCGCCGAACCTACAGGGGACGACCCCTCCTGCGAGCACTCTGTCGATGGCTCAAAGACCCTCTCCATCGGCAACAAGGCCTCCTACATCGGGCAGTAGGGTCATGGAGCGTCGCTCGGGTGACTCGTATCCACCCCCGACATCTACCGGGCCCTGGCGCCCCGGGTGACCTGGTCTCGTCACCGCCCAACTCCTGGGCGTCAGCTCATTCATCCATCGGCGATGGGGGTAGCTGAGACGGTGCCAAGGTAGCGCGAGATCTACAAAGACCGAGGCCGATCGTGCGGCACACAGCCTTGTACCTGTGGGCGCTCCACTCCCTAGCGCGGCCCCTGCGCCTACTTAATGGGCTCGCTTAACATACGTCGGACGCTGGGTAGCCATCTCTGACACTCGAAGCTATGGTCCGGGTGGAGGCTGGGCTGCCCACCTACGACGTGCTGTTGACCAAAGACGAGACCGGCTGGTGGGTTGCCACCGCGCCCGCCCTGCCTGGCTGCGTGTCCCAGGGCACGTCGAAGGCCGAAGCCAAGCGCAACATCCGCGAGGCGATCGCGCTGCACGTTGAGGTGGTCCAAGACGACGAGGTCGTCCCTGTCAAGGGCGCGTCCCTTGAGCGCGTTCGGGCGCGGTAGTGCCGCCCCAGGTCTCGGGGCGCGAGCTCGTCAAGGCGCTCTCTTCCCTGGGCTAAAGGGCGGTTCGCCGTATCCACACAGCCCCGACATCTACCGGGCCCTGGCGCCCCGGGTGACCTGATCTCCCACCCTGGAGATCCCCATGAGTTGTTCACCCGCCGCCGAGCGTTGGCTCAGGCTCGTTCAAGAACACGAGGCCTCTGGCCTTAGTATTCGCGAGTTCGCCAGACGACATGACTTCAACCCGAGCACCTTCTCCTCCTGGAAGAGCCGCCTGCGCAGGATGGGGCTGCTGTCGTCGACCTCCTTCTTCGCCCTGGAGGTCTCTTCTCTCGAGCCCGTTCAAGCGCAGGAGCCACCACCCGATCCCGACGTCTATCTCTCCCTCGAGGCCCTCCCGGTCACGATCCGCGTCCAGTCTTCGACAGACCTCGGCCTCGTCCGGCGAGTGGTGGAGGCCCTTTGCTGATCCCGACCCCTCGCAGGATCCTGGTCGCGAGAGACCCCGTCGACGTTCGCAACGGACGCAGAACTTGAGCCCATCCGGCTCGCCCGTCAGGGCCCCACTTCCCAACGATTCGTTCCCGATGGCCAGACGCTGTGGCCGTTCACGACCGCGTTGGAGCCTCCTCCCCGCGCCACAACGGCCCCTCCGAGGGCGTGCTCACGGCCGCCGGACCCTACGCCCTGGATCTCTCCCTGGCAGGCAACGGCCCCGTCGCCAGGGTGCTCGTCGACAAGTTGGCAGACCACATCCCCGCGGAGGTCCTGGCGAAGCGGCGGGCCAAGAGCAAGCCCTTGGTCGATGGCTTCTTCGTCTGGGTCAAGGGCATGTCGCAGATCACGCGACCCGAATCGGTTCTTGGCAAGGCGCTGGGCTACGCGATCAACCAAGAGCGGTATCTCCGCCTGTTCTTGGAACACGGCGAGCTGCCGATGCACAACAACCTGTCGGAGCTCATGCTGAGGCAGACGGTGGTCGGCCGGAAGAACTGGCTGTTCGCGCGCTCCGAGGGCGGGGCCCACGCTGCGGCGACCCTGTATACGTTGTTCGGGAGCTGCTACCTGCAAGGGATCGACCCGTGGTTCTACCTTCGCGATGTCCTGGACAGGATCCAGGACGACCCCGCGAACAAGCTGGGTGAGCTGACGCCTAGGAACTGGCCGGCGACGAGACAAGGTCATACGGGGTGAGCTGGGCTTACCACCGTTTGCTGTGTGGATATTCATGGGCGTCGCGCGCGCGATCGCGACGAGACGATCGAGGCTGCCTTCGCCCCGGTCCGGACGATTGATCAGACGCCGTCGCGAGACGCCGTAGCGCCGTCGCGAGGGCGGTTCTCGACGGAGGAGCGAGGGAGGCGTGCTCCACGCACGCCGCACCGAGTCGACGACCGAGAGGGCCGCCCGCAGCAGGCGATCCGGCGGCGCAGCAGGTGAATGATGAATCGTCCGGGCCCCATCCTGAGTCAACGTCCACTCGCCTCGCTCGACCTGGTCGCGGTCGGCGGGCATCAGCTCGGGGCGCCCGTCGAGCTCGCTGAGCAGGCGCCGCCACCCCCCACCGCGTAGGAGGGGCTCCGGGCCGTCACACGGCTGCAGCCTCACCGCCACGAGAAGGGACGGCGGTGAAAGACCCGCGGGCCCTCAGGTGGGGGGGCGTCGGGGTCGGCAGGCTCCACGTTGACCTCGAAGGTGCGGTTGAACTTGGGGTGGGGGCCGATCAGGTCGCACGACAGCACCCGAGGGTTGACCTGAAAGTCCGCTGAGAGGGTGCAAGAGCGCGAATCGCCCAGGTCGCAGCCGCGAAAGAATGCGTAGTGCGCGTACTTCAGGTCCGGCGGCCCAAAGTAGCCGCACGCCAGCGCCACCCCGTAGTTGTAGCAGGGCCACCCCGCATCGCCGAGATCGCAGGAGTTGTACATGATCTTCTCGACGCGGTTGCGGGACTCCATGGAGTCCCGCGGTCTACGGAGCATGCGCAGGTCCGCCCACCCTCGCGCATCGCCGTTGACTCCGGCTCGTCCGAGCAGGCCACCGGCGCGCGCCGAGTCTTGCTCCACGCCGTCCCCGAACTGGTACATCAGGGCGAGGGTCACGCAGGCTTGGGGGATCCGGGTGCAAGCTCTGTTGTAGGCATCAACTGCAGCATCTACCTCGCCGCGCTCGATGAGTAGCGGAGCAACTTCCCAGCAGGCCTGTCGATCCGACTCCCTGAGCGTGCTCCCGCGCTCTGGATGAACCTTGCGTTCGCACGCATCCTGAAGCTCCTCAAGGGAGCGCTTGGGCGGAAGCTTCTCCGAAGGGCGAAAACACCCCAGCGCCAGCGAGAGCGCGAACAGCCCCACGCTCAGCGCCACCATCCAGCGGTAGCCTCTCATCATCGCCTGACCCTTCGACGCGGGACGTCTCAAGGCTGAGAGGCCCCTGGGCTCGCCGGCTTACCGATCCACTGCAAGACATCCAGCGCCTCGGCAAAAAGGAGCCCGGCCTGCACATACTGCTCAGAGACATCTCTCAGGTCGCCACGGGCCTCCCCTGTCACACCTTCTCGGAGGAGATCTCTCCCCCGCCGTTCCGCTTCCGTAGCCTGTCGCCTCAACGCCTCGCCCTCACGCTTGATCCGCTCTGCTCGTCGGTAGCTCTCCGCAGCCGGCCCGTCCACCACGCCGAACAGCGAGCGCTGCCCCTCGAGGCGCTCCCATTGAGACTGACCGTTCGACAGCCGACCGACCCCCTGCGCGAGCTCCTCGTCGACCACCGCGTCGTAGACCGACTGCATCGCGCGCCGCTCCGCCGCGACCTCGACCAGCAAGGCGTGCAGCGCCTCGCTCTCCGGACCCGATACGTCGGGGATCCCCGCGGAGGCGCCCAGGGACTCGACGCGCTCAACAAAGGCGAGGGTCCGGTGGATCTCATCGGCCCGAAGCCCACGGGGCACCTCGGGGAACCGGCTCCAGTCCTCGAGGGCGTTGAGCCGGTCGAGGTGCTCGTCGCGAAGCTCCCTGAGATCCTGCGCCACCGCCTCGGGCTGCCTCGCCGCCATCTCCGACAGCTCCTGCAGCCGCGCCTCGGCGCTACGCCAGCCCCCCGGTCCGATCCACACCCCGCTCCCCTCGAGGGCCAAGAAGCGCTCGGGGCCATTGCGCACCATGCGCTTGAGCTCGGTGCGCGCGTTGGGGTCACGCGCCGCATAGATCCTCACCGCCTCGCGCTGGGCCTTGCGATCGCCAGCAGCGGCCTTGAGCCGGCGAAAGAGCTGTGCCTTCTCGCTGACCCCAAAGTGGAGCTGATCCATGGGCGTCGCGCGCGCGATCGCGACGAGACGATCGAGGCTGCCTTCGCCCCGGTCCGGACGATTGATCAGACGCCGTCGCGAGACGCCGTAGCGCCGTCGCGAGGGCGGTTCTCGACGGAGGAGCGAGGGAGGCGTGCTCCACGCACGCCGCACCGAGTCGACGACCGAGAGGGCCGCCCGCAGCAGGCGATCCGGCGGCGCAGCAGGTGAATGATGAATCGTCCGGGCCCCATCCTGAGTCAACGTCCACTCGCCTCGCTCGACCTGGTCGCGGTCGGCGGGCATCAGCTCGGGGCGCCCGTCGAGCTCGCTGAGCAGG
>REDI01000017.1 GCA_007693595.1 Deltaproteobacteria bacterium
TATCCGGCTCGAGCGGGCACTCGGACCAGGATCTGCATGGAGTCGAGCATGGTGCCGGTGTCGGAGAGGACGAGCAGCCGGAGCACGAAGACCTGGTCGCTGGCGATGCCGGGGACGGTGCCGCGGAAGTTGAGCGTGAAGGGGAACTCGCTGTCCATGTCTTCGGGGGCGATGTCGTCGTAGCCCTGGGGCTCGATGCTGGTGACGAAGCCGTACTCGTCGCCCTCGACCTCGAGGCGGATGGACTCGAACTTGAGGCTGGCGACGAGCTGGTCGACGGTGGTGACGATCTGCTCGGCGAAGAGGTCTTCGTAGCCGGGCGTGCCCTGTCGGAGGTTGAGGACGAGCTCCTGCAGGTCACCATCGCCGTTGAGGTCGACCATGGAGCCGGTCTGCCGGGCGAGCTCGCGGGCCTCGGGGCCGGGCCCGTTGGAGGCGCCGTTGTTGACGTCGACGGTGATGACGAAGCCACCCAGGTCGTCGAGAGCGGTGACGAGATCGCTCATGTCGGCGTCGAGCGGGCAGCCGCCGGGCGTCTCGCTCCAGTGGCCGGTGGCGCTGGGGTGCCGCATCTGGGCGTCGGTGGCGAGGATCATGATGGGCAGAGAGTAGTCCCGGAAGCCGAAGCCTCCGCGGGTGCCGGTGCCAGGTAGGGTGGGATCGTAGTGTTCGCCGCCGGTTCCGCCGAAGGGGTCGCTGGCGCTGGCGATGAACGGGCGGACGTCTTCGATGGCGTCGTAGGTGCCGTTGCAGTTCATGTCGTAGCCCGCACCTGTAGCCCCCTGGTAGTACGCTTCGATGGCGGACTCTGGCCAGTCGGCTCCAGAGTGTAGCGACATGGAGCGCACCGCGGTCTCGACGCGGGCAAAGTCGGTGGTGGTGCCGATGATGTAGCCGAAGGGAAGGTCGTTGCCGCGTGAGCCCATGGACATGTAGGGGTAGTCGTCGTAGTAGGCGGCGGCGCCTGCGACGTCGTCGAACGTGTCGCCGAGCTCTTCGAGGGTGCGCACGAAGGTGTTCTTGACCGCGTTGATCGTGCTGCCCATCGAGCAGGTGGTGTCGGTGATGAAGGCGATGTCGCCACGCTGAATGCTGAGCTGGAAGAGGAAGGACTCTTCGACCTCGGTGCGCTCGGGCACGGTCACGTACAGGCCGCCGGGGAAGTCGAGCGGGTCGAGGGGGTCGGTGCCGGCAGCGATCTCGACGCCGTCTGCGAAGCCGTCGCCGTCGGTGTCGTGGTCGTAGGGGTCGGTCTGGTAGACATTGACCTCGTCGTAGTCGGAGAGGCCGTCACCGTCGGAGTCGGTGTCGCGGAAGTCGGGGATGCCGTCGCCGTCGGTGTCGCGGGGGACGCCGTAGCAAGGCGCGCCGAGCTCGTCGGCGTCGGGGATGCCGTCGCCGTCGGCGTCGAGGTCACGGAAGTCGGGGACGCCGTCGCCGTCGGTGTCGAGGGGGACGCGCATGAACTCGGTGGTGCCGGCCTCGTAGATGTCGAGGATGCAGTCGCCGTCGGAGTCGTAGTCCATGTAGTCGGGGACGCCGTCGCCGTCGGTGTCGGTGAGCTCGCACAGGGTGAGGTCGCCGTAGGGGTCGGCGGCGAGCTCGTAGATGTCGTCGATGCCGTCGCCGTCGTTGTCGGGGTCGGCGAAGTCGAACACACCGTTGCCGCTGGAGTCGACGGGTATGGAGGGGTCCGGGCCGGCCTCGGTGGCGTCGGGGATGCAGTTGCCGTCGGCGTCGAGGTCGAGGAAGTCGGGGTGGCCGTCGCCGTCGGAGTCGACGGGGAGGGCGAAGACATCGTCGCGTCCGGCCTCGATGGCGTCGGGGATGCCGTCGCCATCGGAGTCGAGGTCGAGGTAGTTGGGGATGCCGTCGCCGTCGAAGTCGCCGTCGCCTTCGTGCACATCGAGGATGGTGTCGCCGTCGGCGTCGTCTTGGTACTGGGCCAAGTCGGGCGAGCCGAGGTCATTACCTCGATTCTGAGACTGGCCGTCCGCCGAACAGGCGATGAGGGAGAGGGAGAGCATCAAAGAGCTGAGGCGAAACATAGATGGCCTCCAAGTCAAGAAATCATGGGCGTGTGAGCGCTGCCCGTCAAAAGGCGGCGCCATAGTACCTTAGCTCGTCGCTGATCGCCACAAAAAAAGCCGCGCCCGGATGGCGCGGCGGGAGCCCCCTTGGGGGGTGGGCCGGGAATAACCCTGGCTATCCGGCTCGAGCGGGCACTCGGACCAGGATCTGCATGGAGTCGAGCATGGTGCCGGTGTCGGAGAGGACGAGCAGCCGGAGCACGAAGACCTGGTCGCTGGCGATGCCGGGGACGGTGCCGCGGAAGTTGAGCGTGAAGGGGAACTCGCTGTCCATGTCTTCGGGGGCGATGTCGTCGTAGCCCTGGGGCTCGATGCTGGTGACGAAGCCGTACTCGTCGCCCTCGACCTCGAGGCGGATGGACTCGAACTTGAGGCTGGCGACGAGCTGGTCGACGGTGGTGACGATCTGCTCGGCGAAGAGGTCTTCGTAGCCGGGCGTGCCCTGTCGGAGGTTGAGGACGAGCTCCTGCAGGTCACCATCGCCGTTGAGGTCGACCATGGAGCCGGTCTGCCGGGCGAGCTCGCGGGCCTCGGGGCCGGGCCCGTTGGAGGCGCCGTTGTTGACGTCGACGGTGATGACGAAGCCACCCAGGTCGTCGAGAGCGGTGACGAGATCGCTCATGTCGGCGTCGAGCGGGCAGCCGCCGGGCGTCTCGCTCCAGTGGCCGGTGGCGCTGGGGTGCCGCATCTGGGCGTCGGTGGCGAGGATCATGATGGGCAGAGAGTAGTCCCGGAAGCCGAAGCCTCCGCGGGTGCCGGTGCCAGGTAGGGTGGGATCGTAGTGTTCGCCGCCGGTTCCGCCGAAGGGGTCGCTGGCGCTGGCGATGAACGGGCGGACGTCTTCGATGGCGTCGTAGGTGCCGTTGCAGTTCATGTCGTAGCCCGCACCTGTAGCCCCCTGGTAGTACGCTTCGATGGCGGACTCTGGCCAGTCGGCTCCAGAGTGTAGCGACATGGAGCGCACCGCGGTCTCGACGCGGGCAAAGTCGGTGGTGGTGCCGATGATGTAGCCGAAGGGAAGGTCGTTGCCGCGTGAGCCCATGGACATGTAGGGGTAGTCGTCGTAGTAGGCGGCGGCGCCTGCGACGTCGTCGAACGTGTCGCCGAGCTCTTCGAGGGTGCGCACGAAGGTGTTCTTGACCGCGTTGATCGTGCTGCCCATCGAGCAGGTGGTGTCGGTGATGAAGGCGATGTCGCCACGCTGAATGCTGAGCTGGAAGAGGAAGGACTCTTCGACCTCGGTGCGCTCGGGCACGGTCACGTACAGGCCGCCGGGGAAGTCGAGCGGGTCGAGGGGGTCGGTGCCGGCAGCGATCTCGACGCCGTCTGCGAAGCCGTCGCCGTCGGTGTCGTGGTCGTAGGGGTCGGTCTGGTAGACATTGACCTCGTCGTAGTCGGAGAGGCCGTCACCGTCGGAGTCGGTGTCGCGGAAGTCGGGGATGCCGTCGCCGTCGGTGTCGCGGGGGACGCCGTAGCAAGGCGCGCCGAGCTCGTCGGCGTCGGGGATGCCGTCGCCGTCGGCGTCGAGGTCACGGAAGTCGGGGACGCCGTCGCCGTCGGTGTCGAGGGGGACGCGCATGAACTCGGTGGTGCCGGCCTCGTAGATGTCGAGGATGCAGTCGCCGTCGGAGTCGTAGTCCATGTAGTCGGGGACGCCGTCGCCGTCGGTGTCGGTGAGCTCGCACAGGGTGAGGTCGCCGTAGGGGTCGGCGGCGAGCTCGTAGATGTCGTCGATGCCGTCGCCGTCGTTGTCGGGGTCGGCGAAGTCGAACACACCGTTGCCGCTGGAGTCGACGGGTATGGAGGGGTCCGGGCCGGCCTCGGTGGCGTCGGGGATGCAGTTGCCGTCGGCGTCGAGGTCGAGGAAGTCGGGGTGGCCGTCGCCGTCGGAGTCGACGGGGAGGGCGAAGACATCGTCGCGTCCGGCCTCGATGGCGTCGGGGATGCCGTCGCCATCGGAGTCGAGGTCGAGGTAGTTGGGGATGCCGTCGCCGTCGAAGTCGCCGTCGCCTTCGTGCACATCGAGGATGGTGTCGCCGTCGGCGTCGTCTTGGTACTGGGCCAAGTCGGGCGAACCGTGGTCGTTACCACGGTTCTGGGACTGGCCGTCCGCCGAGCAGGCGACGAGCGAGAGCATTAGAGTAAGCGGGAGAAGAGGCTTCATTTCGATTCCTCACGTAGCGAGTGAGAGCTGGTGCATGGTAGCATAACGGCCGTCCAACTTCCACCTAAAACTGAGCGACGCCATGAGCAACCCTTACCAAAAGCCAGATCATTTCACGAAGATGGCGAGGAAGCAGGGCTACGCGGCTCGATCCGTCTTCAAGCTCGACGAGGTGCAGCGTCGCTTTCGACTGTTCCGTCCCGGCCAGCGCGTTGTGGATCTAGGCTGCTACCCTGGCTCGTGGAGCCGGTTCGTGCGCCGGGCCATCGGCAAGCAGGGCGTGTTGGTGGGCGTCGATCTGGAGCGACCCGAGCTCGAGGATGGGCACTGGATCGTTCGCAGTGTGCTCGAGGTCTCGCCCGAAGAGATCCTCGAGGCCCTGGGGGGGGCCGCCGACGTCGTCGTGAGCGATATGGCGCCCAGGACGACGGGGAACAAGCTCTACGATCACGTCATGCAGATCGAGCTCGCCGACCGGGCCCTCGATCTCGCGACGGCGCTCTTGGTGCCTGGCGGGGCCTTTGTGTGTAAGGTCTTCGAAGGCGAGGACGCCCCGGCTTACTGCGACCGGGTCAAGGCCCGCTTCGACAAGCTCAAGCGGGTCCGCCCCGAAGCCGTGCGCAAGAACAGCCGCGAGTTCTTCGTCGTGGCCCAGGGAGCTCGACCCTCATGCGCGGCAGCCAACTAGGCCTTCGCGCGGATCCACTCGACGAGGGTGGCGATAGGCTGCCCGGTGGCACCCGCTGCGCATCGGCCGCAGGCCTTGTCGTGAAAGGAGCTGCCCGCGATGTCGAGGTGCGCCCAGGTGGGGCCGTCGACGAAGTGCTGAAGGAAGAGGGCGGCGGTGGTGGAGCCGGCCTCGCGGCCGCCGACGTTCTTGAGCTGACCCCACTCCCCCTTGAGCTTGGCGACGTAGTCTTGGTGGAGTGGCAGGCGCCACAGGCCTTCGCCAGCGCGCTCCGCAGCGGTGTGCAGCTCGGTCGCGAGGTCTTCGGAGTCGGTGAACAGCGCGGTGAAGTCGGATCCCAGCGCCACCACGCAGGCGCCGGTCAGGGTCGCCGCGTCGACCAGATGGGTGACGCCTTCGATCCGGCTCGCGTGGAGGAGCGCGTCGGCGAGCACCAGGCGGCCCTCGGCGTCGGTGTTGTGGATCTCGACCGTTACCCCATTGGGATAGGTCAGGATGTCGCCCAGCTTGTAAGAGTTTCCGTCGACCATGTTCTCGGCGGCGGCGACGAGCACGTCGAGGTGAACCTTCACCCCGGCCTCGGCGATGGCGCCGAAGGCGGCCAGGACGGTGGCGGCCCCACCCATGTCGCAGCGCATGGTCTGCATGCCGGAGCTCGGCTTGATCGAGAGACCGCCGGCGTCGAAGGTGATGCCTTTGCCCACCAGGGCGAGGTGGGCCTTGGCCCCGTCGGGCCGGTAGGAGGCTCGGATCATGTGAGGCGGTCGCGCGGAGCCTCGACCGACGGCGAGCAGGCCGACACAGCCCTCGGCCTCGAGACGAGCGGGGTCCCAGACCTCGACGTGCACGCCTGGGATCGCCCCGAGGTGCTCCCGCGCCCAGTCCGCCAGGCTCTCGGGGTAGACGTGAGAGGCTGGGGCGTTGATCAGGTCTCGGCCCATGCTCTGCCAGCGCGCGAAGGTCGCGACATCGCTGGCGATCGAGGCTTCGCCCCGGATCGTGAGGTTCTTGAGGGCGGGCTTTCGGCTCTTCTCAGGCTTGAACTTGTCGTAGACGTAGTTGCCGGACAGCACGTGGGTCGAGACCACCTCGGCGCTCGCGCCTGGCAGGTCGACCACGACCGACTGTGCACCGAGGCTCCGGGCCGTCCGACCGACCTTGGCGGCGGCCTTCACGAGCTCGATGGCGCGGCCCTTGCCCGTGCCGATCAGAGCGAGCGCTTCGGCGGCCACGCCGGGGACACCAGGGATCACGAGGGCGGAGCCGGCGCTGCCCGAGAAGCGGTTGCGCTTGGCCCACGCGCGAAGATCGATCCCTCGCACCTCGACGCGATCGAGGCCGGCGAGATCGGCTCCGACGCCTAGAGCGAGGAGGTCTGCGTGGAGGCTGAGGGTGTCTTGGGTGGTGGTGGACAGGTTCACGAAGTCTCCGGGGAGTTCAGGATGCACAAGCTTGAAAGAGGATGCCGGTGACGAGGAGGAGCCCGACGAGGCCGGCCATGAGCACGCCCATGGCGATCCAGGGGTTGTCGCGAAGGGTATGGATCAGTCTTTGGATCGGTTCGGGGAGGCCCGAAGGTCGACCTAGAGGATCCCCGAGGTCTGGCAGGTCGTCGAGTAGGTCGTCGTGCCCGGTGGACAGGGGCGGGGGGGCCTGGGCGGAGGGGCTGGGGAGTGACTCCCAGGTGCCCGGGCTGTAGCCCTGCGCCGGCGTCGGCTCGGGTCCGCGCGGGACCGAGGGGGCTGGGGTGGGCGTGGGGCTCGGCGCCTCGAGGGTGTGGTCGAGGCTCGGGGCCACTTGGAGCCGCGGGGAGGCGGCTGGCGCTGGAGGCGGGGTTGGGGCCGAGGGGGCGATGGAGGGGACGGCGGCGACCGCGGACCCGTGGGCTGAAGCACCGGGCTCGCTCGTGGGTGGGTCCAGCTCCGCTTCGTTGGTGCGGATGTTCGGATCGGTCGCGACCGCGACGGCCCCCCGCAGGACGGGTGGCGGCGCATCGCCGTCGTTGCCTGCGTCGGAGGGCGCGATCGGGGTTGGGAAGGGATCGTCGAGCCCCGCCTGCTCGTCGAAGCGGGGGACCTCGAGCCCCAGGGAAGGGCGCTGGCTCGCTGGGAAGGGCAAGGCAGAGGCTTCGGGGGGAGGCTCGTCGGCCGGAGGGACGTAGCCTGGAGGGGGTCGCAGCTCGAAGTGTCCGTCGGCGGTGATCGGCTCGCGGCTCGAGTCTTTGACCGCGAAGGCGATGCGCACGGTGTACCGGCCGGGTCGCAGCTCGGGCAGGGTGAAGTCGAAGCGCAGACGTCCGGAGGGGTGCGGCTTGACGGTGTACTGCGCGTCGGGGACCGGCACGCGGTCGTCGTCGCCGTCGGCATCGAGATCTCGAACCAGCAGGCCGGCCGCGAGGTCCTCTTGGGTGATGCCTTCGGTGCAGGTCACGGTGGTCGAGAAGGCTGGGGCCTCGCCCTCGCCGAAGACGTCATCTTCGGCCTTTGCCGAAAGGAGGACCTTGCCTACACTCGTGACCCGAGGGTCGATCAGGTCGACCAGATCAGAGAGGCGCTCCCTGAGAGCTGCGGGTTGCTCGAAGCGATAGGGCGGCGAAGGGAGGGCTTGTCCAGAGAGTCCCCGGTCGAGGAGCGCCTTGACACGGTCGGCGACCCTGGGAGCGAAGCGTGGGTTGCCTTGCTCTTGGTCGAGGCGAGCGAGGACTTTGTCTTTGAGGAGGGCCAAGGTGGACTTGTCGAGCCCCGCGGCCGGTGGGGTGGGGCGTACCTCGCGCCGGGGTTCATTGCTCTTGGGCGTGAAGAGGAGGGCTTGGTAGACGGTCGCGCAGAGGGCGTAGGTGTCCCACATGGAGGCGGGGTGGCCGTCGGCCTCGGGGGGACGGAGGACGGGGCGCTCCGGGCTTCGGGTACGGAGCCGGTCGGCGTGGAGGAGCCAGACCGGGGTGAGCGGATCGGTCAGGACCACCCGGTCGTCTTCGGCAAGGAGGAGGTTCTCGGCTCGAAGGTTGCCGTGCACTCCGCTCTCGCAGAGCTGAGCGGCGCGGGTGAGAATCCGCAGGACGCTCAGCAAGGTGGCGGAGGTGTTCAGTCGGGTGGCGAGCGAGGCCCCGTAGCGGGGGATCAGCAGCCCGCGGGATCCGCTCGGCAGCTCGACTTCGCCGAGCAGATCGGGCAGCCATGGGCGGTGACGCTCGCGCATGAAGGTGGCTTGTTCTTTGACGATGTCGGAGCAGGCGGCGGCGAGGCTCGCGGCCTCGTCGCCGAAGAGGTCGTCGGCCGTGAGGGCGATCTTGACCACCGCCTCGCGACCCGATGCGCTCCGCGCGACGAAGGAGCGGGCGAAGCTGCCGCGGCCGAGCTCCTGTCCGACGGTCCACGCCGTGCCTTGCATGTCGGTAAAGGAGACGCCGGTCTTCATCTTGCGAGAGCCCCTGAGCGATGCGAGCGGGGAGGGTATAGCGCGTGAAGTGGCGCCGTCAATGAACGGTGCCGAGCCGCTCAGTCGTCAGCGCTCCCCGTGCCATCAGCCTCATCGGCCTCGGTCTGAAGATCGGGGCCGTCGAGCAGCCGACGCACGGCGGTTCGCGCGAGGTAGAGGTCGCCGCTGGTTTGGAGGTGCTGGGTTCGGCCCGCGTCGAGCCGACTTCCGCCGGCTAGGTCGATCGCCTGGGAGAGGCGAGTGAAGCTGGTGGAGGGGGCGACGGGGTCTTGGCTCGAGTAGACGAAGAAGGTGGACTCGGGGAGCGGGCTGTTGGCGATGGCGCTCGCCGCCGCGGCGCCAGCCCCAGCGGGCCAGATCCGGTCCAGGCCGAGGATGAGCTCGGCGTGGCGGCCTCGGTCGTTGTAGTAGGGGGAGAGATCATCGATCACCGAGTCGAGCAACAGCGCATCGGGCGGCTCCACCTGGGCTTGTAGGATCGCGCTCGCGCCGCGTCCAGAGTCGCCGAGAGCGACCAGGATCCGCGCGGTGGGCACGAAGCCTATCGTGCGCTGGGCGGTTTCGGGCTCCGTCGTCGACCAGGCCCAGAGCGCGGCCGCAGCGCCTTGCCTGAGAAAGCCATCGAGGGGGGCGTTATCGCCGTCGTTGCTCCCGAGATCTCCCCAGCATGCAGGCACCACCAAGGTCGCGAGGTCCCGCTCGGCCAGAGCGATGGCGAGGGCGCCCTGGTGGTCGGGGAGCGACGCGGACATGGGCCACTCTCCGAGGAAGGCATAGGCTCGCCGGAGCGCCCAGTTGTTCCGAAGTCGAGGAGGATCGTGGAAGTGGGGTCGATCGAGGGGCGCCACGAGATCAGGGGCGGGCACGTAGTCGAAGGCGCCATCGGCGATGACGAGGGCGATGCCCAGGTCGGGCCCAGGCTCACGCGGCCGGACGAGCACGGCGTGGGACGGTTCCCCGTCGGGGCAGGCGAGGGGCGCTTCGAGGGTCCGAAGCTCCCAATCGCCGATGTCTCGGAGGGGCGGACGCCAGGGTTCGGAGAGATCCGCGAGGGGAGGTCCAGACTCGGGGAGGCAACCCACAAAGAGCGCTGCGAGCCATAGCGGCGAGGACCTCATCGTTGCTCCTTCGGGTGCAGTATAGGGTGTCGTCGTCGCGAAGAACAGGGGGGGCGGAGCGTCCAGTCCTCGGTTGGGGTGGCGACATCGCGTAGATGCTCACCCCTTTTTTGCGTTAGAATCGGGGGGGCGGTGAGCTGGCCGCGACCGACCTAGGAGCCTCTTGACCTTCAGCGACCCGCAGCATAGCACCTACGAGCGGCGTTTTCAGTTCATTCGTGAGATCGCACAGGGGGGGTTCGGCACCGTCTTCTTGGTTCGGCTGCTCCAGCCCGACGGGTTTACCAGGGTCGTCGCCGTCAAGCTCCTTCACCCCGAGTGGTGCGAGAACGACGAAGTCGCCAGTCGCATGCGAGACGAAGCGCGGCTCCTCGGTCTACTGCGCCATCGCAACATCGTGCAGGTCATCGATCTAACCAAGATCGATGGCCGGGTCGCGGTCGTCATGGAGTACGTCGAAGCCGTCGATGTCAAAGCCTTGCTCTCGCAGATCGGCGAGCCGGTCCCTTTGGGGGTCGCGCTCGATCTCATCGCGCAGGCGGCCTCGGCCCTCGACGTCGCCTACAACAAGGCGCCGCTCGAAGGGGATCGGCCCCTTCGGGTGGTTCATCGCGACATCAAGCCATCCAACCTCATGCTCGACGCCGAAGGGGTGGTCAAGGTGTTGGACTTCGGCGTCGCCCGTGCCGACTTCGCCGAGCGCGAGGCCGAGACCCGTGGCATGACGTTCGGGTCCTACGACTACATGCCGTCGGAGCGACGCTTCATGGAGGCGGGCGGAGAGACCAGCGATGTCTACTCCTTGGGGGCGGTTCTGTTCGAGCTGGTCATGGGCGCGCGACTTGGCAAGGGCCTTCTCGACGAGAGGAAGCACGCCCAGTGGGTGGCACGCCGAGTCGATGAGCTGCACAGTTCGCTGCAAGCCAAGGGGCCCGATCTCGAAGAACTCTGCCAGGTGCTCACGGCGATGCTTGCGTTTCACCCCGAGGACCGGCCGCGCCCGGCGGAGATCGCGACCACTCTGCGTCGCCTCTCGCGCAGAGTCGGTGGGTTGTCCATCGAAGACTGGGCGTCGCGGTCGGTCCCCCCCGTGCTTCAGGCGGCCCGCGCGAGAGAGCCCGATCACCTCGAACATCCCCTCATCGGCAAGACGGTGCTCGAAGATCGCGTCCTGCAGACGGGCTCCGACGAGGCCCTCTGGAAGCCCTCCCCCATCCCCAAGCGAGTGCGCGACGCGGCCCCCTCGCGGCCGCCGGTCGCCGGGACCGTCACCCCAGCACCCCTTCGAAAGCGTCCAACCTCGACCACGCCGGGGCAGAGCGCGCCGCTCCGCGCCCACACCGCGCCCCAAGAGGGCTCGGTCGCTGGCTGGGGCAGCATGCACCAGACCAACCCTGCGAGCGTGCCTCGGGTCGTCTCCCGGCGACCGTCCATGTTCTCGCGGGTCGCGCTCGCGGTGCTCTGGGCCTTGGCCATCGTGGTCAGTGGCTTTGGCTTGATGGCCGTCGCGTTGGCGATCTTCGCGCGCCTCGCCTCCTGAGCGCGTTTCGTGGCCCCGGGCGCACTTTGGCCGTGAGGTTCATTCGCTCGATCGTAGGTAATACGGAGTCTCGCCCGTCGATGTTGGCTCGAACCGCGCGCGTGTGGTAGCCCCTCGGCAGAGGATCAGGAGCGATGATGGACCACGGGTTGTGGATCTTTAGAGATGATGAGTTCGACACGCCGCTGTACGCGGAGCCGGAGCGTGATGAGCTCGATGATGAGCTGCTCTGGGAGACGATCTGCGAAGCGGTGCTCGAGGCCTTCGATGGCGACGGCCCTCGCTTCGATGTGCTCGATCACGGCGAGTTTAAGATCGGCTGGAAGCTCGACGCCTCCACCAACCTCTCCTTCGTGGCGCGCGCGCCGATCGATCAGCCCGCCTCCGAGGTCAAGCAGTACCTCACCGAGCTCGTCCAACGCTACCTCGACGAGGTCGACGACGCGCGCTTTCCCGAGCCGGGCGGCGTGCAAGATGTCGTGGTCGATGTGATTCCCCCCTGGGAGATCTAGCCGTCAGGCGGGGTCCTGCACCCCGACAACCGGCTCGACGAGGGCGGGGTGTCCCGCCGTTCGGATCGGGGCACATCACCGGCGGATCCGGCCTGTCCAACAGGTTGGTGGGATCGGGTTATGGCGCACATCGTCATGGCTGATCGACCCATGGGGCCGACAGAACGGCCTCGAGGTCCGAACAGCCTGCCCCAAGCCTGCCCAGTTCTGCATCCCTTCCGGGCTCGCTCCGAGGTCCGTCATGTCATCCACCCCCGTCCTCCCGCCCGCTCCCAAGGTCTACATTCGGACCTTCGGCTGTCAGATGAACGACTATGACTCTGGCAAGATGAGGGCTCAGCTCGCCCGCGACGGCTGGCAGTCCACCGACGATCCCGATGAAGCCGACCTGGTCCTGCTCAACACCTGCTCGATTCGCGAGAAGGCCGTCGAGAAGATGCACTCGGCGCTGGGGGAGTTTCGGCGTCAGAAGCGCGAAGGTCGCCCCCTCACGCTCGGGGTGACCGGCTGCGTGGCCCAGCTCGAGGGCGACGCCCTCCTCGAGCGCTACCACAACGTCGATCTGGTCCTCGGCCCCGATGGCGTTCCCCACGTCCGTCGACTCGTCGCCGAGGCGCGGAGCGGCCAGCGGGTCCTCGATACGGACTTTCTCGATCTCGAGACCTACCCCTTCGTCACCGATCTCGATCCCGACGCGGCCAAGAAAGTCGGCGCTTTCGTCACGATTCAGAAGGGCTGCGACAACCGCTGCACCTACTGCATCGTGCCGACCACCCGCGGCGACGAGGCGAGCCGACCCTCTGCCGAGATCCTCGATGAAGTGCGTCGTCTGGTCGAGACCGCTGGGGTGCAAGAGATCACCCTCATCGGCCAGAACGTGAACTCTTATGGCCTCAAGGTCCCCCACGAGAAGAACTTCGCCGAGCTTCTCTATGCGGTGGCGGAGGTCCCAGGGGTCCGGCGCATCCGTTACACCACGAGTCACCCGCGCGACATGGGCGACGACGTCGTTCAAGCCTACCAGGATCTGCCGCAGCTCACGAGCCACCTCCACCTGCCGGTCCAGTCGGGGAACAATAAGGTCCTCCGTCGCATGAAGCGCTTTTATACGCGGGAGCGTTTCCTCGACATCGTCGAGCGCTTGCGGCAGGCACGCCCCGATCTCGTGCTGACCACCGACTTCATCGTGGGCTTCCCAGGCGAGACCGAGGCGCAGTTCCTCGACACCATGAGCCTGCTCGACGAGGTCGGCTTCGTCTCGTCTTTCAGCTTTAAATATAGCCCTCGTCCGGGAACCCCGGCCCTCCGGCTCAAGGAGGGCCACGACGACGCGGTGAGCGGCGAGCGGTTGACCCGACTCCAGAAGCGGCAGCGCGAGCTCTCGCTAGCCTGGACCCGCAGCCACGAAGGTCAGGTCGTCGAGGTCCTCATCGAAGGACTCAGCCGTCACGACGAAGGGGTCATCTGCGGGCGGACCTCGGCCAACCTGATGGTGAACTTTCCGGGCTCCGCCTCCGAGGTCGGGTCCTGGGCCAAGGTTCGGGTCACCCGAGGCTTCACCCACACCGCTCGCGGGGAGCGTGTCGCGGCTCCGGTCGAGATCAGAGCGCGTAGGGCGTAGCGCGCGAGAAGAGCTCGGTGGCGTTCTGACCTTCGAGGTCGGTCTTGGAGACCTTGATCGTGACCTGGCCTTCCTTATCGGAGACGGGGGCCATGACGCGGAAGAAGGAGAAGCTCGGCCCGAAGGTCGCCAGCGAGTTGGGCTCGATGCGCTGCTCGATCCGGCTCACGCGCTCGTCGTCGCTGAAGACCTCGGCGATGAGCAAGAAGCCTTCTTCGACCGTGTTGCTGGAGCTGGCCACGAGGACCGGAAGCTCGACGACGACGGCGTCGCGGTCTACCGCGACCACCTGTAGCGGGTAGTTGTCGGCGAGGGGCTCGCGACCCGCGACTTCGAGGTTGATGGGGCCGGGGCCCTTGGGCGCGGGCGAGGAGGCCTGCTTGCGCGCGGGGGGCTCGGGGTCGATGAGGTCGATGACCAGATCGTCGTCGGAGTCCGAGAAGTCGCCGAGGAAGTCGGGCTCGTCGACCTCGGCCTCGTCGTCGAGGAGGTCGAACTCTTCGACAGGGTCGTCGCCAAGGTCGCGGGGGCCGGTGCGCTCGGGGAGCTCGGCCTTGCCGCGAGGCGCGAAGGCGACGGCGTCGTCGCTGTCGAAGCCGGGCTCGAAGGCAGCGGCGGGCAGGGCGAGAGCGGAGAGCGCAAGAATGAGAGCGGTGCGGAACATAGAGCCTCCAGGCGACATAGGGCGTCTGGTCAGCAGCAAAGGGTGTGCCACTTCGTCCAGCGCCGCGCGGCGATTAACATGGACCGCGACCTTTGCCAAATATTCGCGAAGAGTTGTGCGGCCGCGTCTTGCGCTCTTGACGGAGTTGTCGTTCATCTTCGACATCGTCTCTATCTTCGAACCAGCGATCGAGGGGCCCGGAGGTCGCGGGCTGGGTCCGAGGGGTTGGGTTAGCTCTCGCCGATGTTCTCGAACCCCTACATGCGGGTGCATCGGCGGCGCGCAGCCCATCGTCGGCGGTCGCGCGGCCCCTGGGTCGGGTGGGGTCGGGCCCTCTTGTCCCTGGCAGCCCTTGGGGTGGGGGCGATCTTGGTTCGCGGGGTCTTTCTCGACTTCCTCGGCGAGTCGACCGCGGTGGTCGGCCAGGGGCTCTCGGGCATGGTTCTCCGGCTGGGTCTGGTGCTGGTCGGCATGGCGGCCATCGACATGTACGGTGCGCTCCTCCGCAGCGAGGACCGCGACATTCTGGCGATCCTGCCCGTCGAGCCCGTCGCGGTCGTGCTGGCCGCGATCGGGCGCCTGATCCTCCGACGGGTCTGGGTTGTGCCCGCGTGTGGCGTCCTGCTCGTCCCCGTCGCCCTCGAGGTAGGGATCTGGCCCTGGCTTCTCGCAGTCGCAGGCCTGATCTCGGTCCAGGTATTCGCCTGGCCGGCTGCGGCGTGCACCCTCTTGCTGTCGGTGTACGTGTCGGAGTCGACGCGCTGGGCGCCGATCCTCGATCTGATTCGCGGGCCGAACCCAAGGGAGCAGGCAGCGTTTCTGTACGCGCCGGGCATCGTTCTCGTCGTGTCGGCGCTGATCCTCTTTGCGAGCATGTCGGCGGTCGCTGGAGCGATCTCGGGGCACTCTTCCGCGCTGTTGCTGCTCTTGATCGGACCGGCGATCGGGGTCGGGCTCGGCCTCTTGGTGCCGCGGCTGGCCCGTGGTGCGTGGCTCCGCGCGGCGGTGGTGACGACCGAGATCGATGCTCGCTGGGAGGCCCTGCGCGATCACGACGAGGCTTCGCGGGGCGCGGTCTACCTGGACTGGAGCGTCCGCTTCTTCCCACCGAGCTGGCGTCGTCGGCTGCGCCATGAGCTGCGGCACGGCTGGCGCGGTCGTCGGGCGTGGCTGATGGCAGCGTGGGTCTTGGGGCTCGCCGGGGCTGCAGCCGGCTGGACCGAGGCCGCCACCGGGCCCGTTCGGGCGCTCTCCGTCGCGGTCCTCGGCGTCGCCCTGGTCGCCAGCGTCACCTTCGCCCTAGAGCGCGATGAGCCGCCCTTCTTGCGTTGGTGGCTGCCCGACGGGCCTGGACCGCGGCATCTCCTCCGCGCCCTCGCGGTGCTGCTCTGGGTCCAGCCCGTCGTCGTGCTCTCGGCGGTCCCGGTCGGCCTCTTCGCGGGCCTCGAGGGCTTTGGGCTCGCGCTGCTGGTAGGCCAAACCTACGCCATGGCGCTGGCTTTCTGGGCGGTTGTCTCCGCTCGGCTTGGCGCCTTGGGACCCGTGGTCTATGCGGTTGTGGCCCTCGCCTCTGGCCTCCTCCTACCACTGGGCTACGGCTTGGAGTTCGGAGGTCCCTCTTGAGCCAGGCTCCAGCCGCGTCGATCCAAGGTGTGCATCGTAGCTTCGGACGGGTGCGCGCGGTGATCGACATCAACCTTCAGATCCCGAGGGGACATTTCGTCGGCTTGATCGGCCATAATGGTGCGGGAAAGAGCACCCTGCTGCGCATGATGATCGGGCTGCTCCGCCCGGATCGGGGGACGATCCGGGTCGGAGGGATCGACGTTCATGCCGATCCCCTGAACGCCCGCCGGAAGATCGGTGCGGTCCCCGAGCAGCCCGCAGTCTATGAGTATCTCACCGCGCGCGAGTGGCTCGACTTCGTCGCCGATGTGCGAGGGGGGGCGGATCAGATCGAGGACCTGCTTCAGCTCTTGGATCTCGCAGGCGACGCCGATCGGTTGATCCGTGAGTTCAGCCAGGGCATGCGCCGCAAGGCCGCGCTCGCGGCCGCGCTTCTGGGCGATCCCGAGCTCATCGTGCTCGACGAGAGCCTCAACGGACTGGACCCGCCCTCGTCGGCGCGGGTCAAGGGCTTGCTGCGCGCCAAGGTCGACGCGGGGGCCTCGGTCTTGCTCTCGACCCATGTGGTCGACACCGTGGAGCGCGTGGCGGATCGGGTGGTGATGCTCGCCCACGGTCGGGTGGTGGCGGATGAGCTCGCGAGCGATCTGCCGGCGGGCGGGCTCGAGGCGCTCTTCTTGGAGCGCCTCGAACAGACCCGTCGCTCCGGACCGGAAGCGTAGGCCGTGTTGCATGCCTCCCGGCGTCGGCTTCAGCGGGGATGCGGCTCGGAGCGCGTCGCGCTACCCCGCGGGGCTGGGAGGCCGCGTTGAGGCTCGTGCTCCGCTTTATCAAGACCTACCTCACCCCCTACGTCTGGTGGTTCTTGGGTGGGGCGGTCGCGCTGGTGCTGACCAACGCGATGACGGTGGCGATCCCTGGGTATCTGGGCGAGGCCATCGACGCCCTGGGCCAGCCAGACGCGGTCGAGGTCGTGCTTCGAAACGCTGGAATCATCGCTTTTATCGGCGTCCTCATCGTGGTGATTCGCACCTTGTCCAGGGTGCTCTTCTTCACGCCAGGGCGCCTCGTCGAGGCGCGCGTCAAGCGCGATGTCTTTGAGCGCATCTTATTGCAGCAACCGGCCTTCTTGCGGTCCTATCCCGCAGGTGACTTGTATAGTCGTGTGTCGAATGACGTGAACGCGCTTCGCCTGCTCGCGGGCTTCGGATTGCTCTCGGTGATCAACGTCGCCAGCGTGTTGGGGCTTACCCTGGTCCAAATGCTCCGCCTCTCTCCGTGGCTCACCCTGTACATGGTGATCCCCCTCGCCATTGGGCTTGGGCTCACCCAGGTCACGATCCGGTGGCTCTTCATCCTCATCAAGCGCATGAACGAAGAGATCTCGCAGCTCTCGGATTACGCACTCTCGACCTACGAAGGGATCGCCACGGTCAAGGCCTTCGCGGCGGAGCCGGTGTTCGAGGAGCGTTTCGACGAGCTCAACCGCGCGTATCAGCGCACCACGATCCAGCGCGCGGCCCTGCGTGCCCTGATCAGCCCCATCCTCACGATCGCCGGGTTGGTCAATGTCTTCTTGCTCCTGTGGATCGGCGGACGCTTCGTCATCGAGGGAGCCGTCACCGCGGGGGATCTGGTCGCCTTCGTGAGCTTGGTGGCGATCCTCGCGGGACCGCTGCGGGGCCTGAGCTTCATCATCGCCATCGTCAAGCAGGCGCAGGCCTCCCTCGAGCGCATCTACGAGATCACCGATCCCGACATCGAGCGTCCCGACCTCCCCGAGCCTGTGGGCGTGCCCAGCGCCCCTCCGCGGATCGAGCTGCGCGATCTTCGCTTCACCTACCCCGACGCCCCGGAGCCGGCCCTCGCGGGCGTCTCGGTCGATGTGCCTGCGGGGGGGACCCTCGGCGTCTTTGGTCCGACGGGGGCGGGGAAGACCACGCTGCTGCGGTGCCTGACCCGGCTCTACAACCCCCCTCCTGGAACCGTCTTCATCGAGGGGCGCGACGTGCGAGCCCTGGATCTCGATGCGTGGCGCGCTCAGGCGGTCCTGGTTCCTCAGCGCGCCTTTCTCTTCAGCGAGAGCCTCCGCGACAACATCCTCCTCGGCTCGGACGACGGCGAAGCCCTCGAGCGTGCCCTGGATCTCGCGGCGCTCCGGGTCGATGTCGATGCCTTACCCGCCGGGGTCGAGACCCAGGTCGGGGAGTCGGGTCTCATGCTGTCGGGGGGCCAGCGTCAGCGAAGCGCCTTGGCGCGAGGGCTCATCCGAGAGCCGACCGTCCTGCTCCTCGACGACGTGCTCTCGGCGGTCGACCACGGGACCGAGGCCGAGCTCATCGCGTCGATGCGCCAGCAAGGGGGGCTCTCTCCTACGACCGTCATCGTCGCCAACCGGATCAGCGCGCTTCAGCACGCCGACGTGATCCTGGTGCTGCGGGGAGGGGTGGTGGTGGATCGAGGCACCCACGAGGAGCTCATCGCCCGTCCCGGGCTCTACCGTGACACCTGGGACAAGCAACGCGAAGGCGAGGACGCCGCATGAACGCCCCCCGCAAAGCGGCACCCCGCGCCTCGACAGACTGGTCGCTCGGGATCCGGCTTTGGCCCTTCCTTAGGCCTCACCTACTCTTTTTCGTGTTGGCCCTGCTGTTTGCCCCCGCCTCGGCGGCGCTGTCGATCGCCCAGCCTTACCTGCTCAAGGTCGCTCTCGACGACCATATCCTCAAGGGTGATCTGGCGGGGACCCAGACCATCGCGCTCTGGTTCTTGGGGGCGGTGGTGCTGTCTTGGGTGACCGAGGCCCTTTATCTTTGGTTTCTGTCCATCGGCGCGCTGCGCACGATCTCCGACCTGCGCACGCGCGTCTACCGGCACACCGTGGGGCTCTCGCTCGGCTTTTTCGACAAACAGCCCAAGGGGCGGCTGCTCACCCGCGTCACCTCCGACATCGAGGCGCTGGGCGAGACCCTCACCGCGGGCGCCGTGACCATCGTACTCGACGTCTTGAGCGTGCTCGGGGTGCTGATCGCGATGGTGTGGCTGGATCCCTGGCTTACCGGGGTGATGCTCTTGCTCTCGCCGGTGGTCTTTCTGTCGGTCGAGGTGCTGCGGCGGATCCTGCGACGCCTCTACACCGAGGTTCGAACAAGCCTATCGGAGCTCAACGCCTTTACCACCGAGCGCATCAACGGCGTCGAGGTCGTCCAGCTCTACCGCGACGAGGTGCGCTCGCTCACCTTCTACGATCGACGGCTGAAGCGCTACCGCGATGCCACGATCCGAACCAACGTCTACGACGCCCTCATGTACGCGATCATTGATGGTCTCTCGTCGATCACCGTCGCGCTCATCTTGTGGTACGGCAGTGGTGGAGCGGTGGAGGGCGTGCTCACAGCCGGGCTCCTCGCCGCTTTCATCGAGTACGTGAACCGTCTCTTCCGACCGATCCAAGAGTTTAGTGCCAAGGTCGCGGTCCTCCAACGCGCCGGGTCGGCCATGGAGAAGATCTTCGGTCTGCTCGACGTCCAGGAGCGGGTCCAGAGCGGCGAGATCGAGGTCCTCGCGGCCGAGGGCAGGGTCGAGATCGAGGATCTGCGCTTCTCGTACGGGGGGGGGGCCGACGTGCTGCGCGGGATCTCCCTCACCCTCGCTCCCGGCGAGGTCGTGGCCGTCGTCGGGCGGACCGGCTCGGGCAAGACCACCCTCGGCCGGATCCTGACGCGGGCTTACGACGGCTACCGTGGATCGGTTCGCCTCGATGGGCGGGAGCTACGCGAGCTGGAGCTCTCGTCCGCGCGCAGGGCGGTGGGCACGGTGCTGCAGGATGTTCAGATCTTTCCTGGTGATGTTCGGTTCAACCTGACCCTGGGCGTCGAGGTCGACGACGAGACGCTGTGGCAGGCCATCCGAACCGCTCGCGCGGAGGGGGCCGTGGATCGGCTGGGGGGCCTCGATGGGCGGATCGAGCACAAGGGGAGCAACCTCTCGGTCGGCGAGGCCCAGCTCCTCTCTCTGGCGCGCACCCTGGTCTTCGATCCCCCGGTCGTGATCCTCGACGAGGCGACGGCGAGCGTCGACACCTTGACCGAGGCGCTCATCCAAGAGGCGATGGACGCGCTTCTGGAGCGGCGCACCGTCCTGGTCATCGCGCACCGGCTCTCGACGATCACCGGCTCGGACCGGATCTGCCTGCTCGATGCGGGCGAGGTGGTCGAGATCGGCTCTCACGTCGAGCTGATGCGGGCCGGCGGGGCGTACGCGGATCTCTTTCGACAGCAGTTCGCCGAGCACGATGCGGCGGCTGGAACCGAGCGACCCTCGCCGGTGGACGCGCCGGGCTGAGGTGGGCCCGGGTAGAGCGGCTCGAAGGGCCTCGGGGGGCGCGGGTCGCCGCCGCGACTCGGCGATCCAGAGCAGGCTCAGTAGCCGCCGGTCTCGCGCCAGGCGGTGGCATTGCCGTAGACGAGCGCCACGATGCCGACCACGATGAGCGCGACCGCCGCCTCGGCACCGGGCAGGAGCTCGATGTTGTCGAGGCCATTGATGCCTACGGCGGTGAAGTCGGAGTTCAAGGGGCCTTCGGGCCAGCCAAAGCTGTGGTAGGCGAGCATGAGGCCCACCCCGGAGCAGGTCCCGCCGATCAGGAAGAGCGCGAGGTGGAGGGGGTGAAGGCCGGGTCCGGTGTAGGTGTTGCCGCTGCCCATCGTAGACGTCTCCGGTGCAGGTGAAGGCGGTAGCCTAGTGAGGAAGGAGGGGTGCCGTCGAGCCGACTTTCCGCCCGGCTCACTCGCCCGCGCGATCAAGGCGGATTTTTCTGGAGTGTGTGCAACGTAGTGAAGCAGTGAAGCGTACCGGGATCGCAGGGCAGGCCGGCCGAGCGGGTTAGTCCACGGCGAACCTCGTGGTGGGCGTCATCCTATGAGTCCAGTCATCGCTATGTTCGGATCGTCGGGCCCGTGGCCCTTTGCAGGTCACTTTCGGGGCTCGGTCCAGTGGGCCGAGCTCACGTTGCACTGGTCAGGGCAGCTCGCCGCTTCCGACGGTCCGGAGCGCGCCTTCGCGGCGGCTCAGGCGGTCCATCGGGCGTTGGCGGCGGACCCTCCCTCCGCCGCGCTCTTCGACCGTCCCCGGCTGTTGAGCCACGCCTTCGCGGCGGTCGATGCGGTCCCGAACGAACGCTTGGGCTCTCGAGCCGGAGAGGATCTCTCCCTTCTGCTGGCCGTCTCCGGGTCCCAAGGGGCCTCGGTGGCGGCGGTGGGGGTGCACAACCTCTACGTCGCCGACGCGCGCGAAGAGCTCCACCGCTGGGTCCGCGCGCCGCATCCGCTGCTCGGGGTGCCGGTCCGGGCCGCAGCGGATCGAGGGGCTCTATCCGTAGAGCGTCTTCCTCCGGTCTTGCTGGCCGCGGCGCAGGGGGAGCCCGGCCGGGGACGGACCCTGTCCGAAGGGCTGCTCGCGTGTGGGGTGCGCTGATGCAGCGCTGGCTGACCGGGGATCTCTCGGGGGTTGACCCGCGTTCGGAGCTGGGCCTCTTGCGCGACGTGCTCGGACGAGCCTGTCGAGAGGGGCAACCTGTCGCGCCGCTGGTCCACGCCCTTGCGGTGCTTGACCCGGTGGCTTGCGCCGATCTGGTGGCGGGTCCGCGGGCGCTGAGCGAGCCTTCGGTGATCCGAGCGGCCCTCGGGGTCGCGGAGCACCTCGAGCCGATCCTGCCAGCGAGTAGCCTCTATCGACGCTTCCTTACGCTGGCGCCTTCCGAGCGCGCCCTCGTTCAGCGCGCGGCTCTGCTGCGTCACCCTGAAGCCGTGTGGGCTTGGACCCTTCGCCCTGGTGAGCGTCCGCAGGGGGCGAGCGCGCTCGAGCTGGCGCTGAGCGACGAGGGCGAGACCGCATACGGTAAGGCCGTGGCCCTGGGGCTGTTCGAAGCGGTCGCGCACCGCGCTGGCGCGGGGGAGCAAGGCGCGCTGCGGGCCCTCGCCGACGGCGGGGAGCCGTCGGTCTTGGGCGCGGCCTTGGCGGGCTGGCTCGATGCGGGGCACCCCGGCCCGGTGGTAGCGTGGATCGCCGCGTGGTGGGGGCCCCAGATCGAGCCGATCCTGCTCGAGGCCGCACGTCTGATCCAGAGCGATTCGTCGCTTCAGCGCTTGATCGTCGAGTCCCACGCGACCGAGGCCCTCCAGCGCTCCTTGACGGCGCAGAGGGGCTCCGACAGCCCACCCTCGGCGCGATAGCCTCACGCCTCGGAGATTCGATGCAGCGATGGGCTTCGCGAGTTGAGCGGTTGCTGGCCCGGACGGGTCTCGAGCTTAGCGAGCTCATCGGCGATGATCTGATCGGCGAAGAGGTCTCGGGCCTGCTCCTCGGCGACACCGCCCCGGAGGAGCTCGTGGAGCTCCTCCGCGAAGAGCGGCTTCGGATCCGTCCCACGCTGATCTCGCTCTCGGCGCGGGCCGCGGGTGCCGCCAGCGTCGACGCCGAGCTGCAACACACCGCCGAGCTGCTCCACGTCGCCTTGCTCATGCACGACTTGGCCCTCGGCCAACCCGGAGGCCGCCGGCGCCGGCTGGTTCGGCGGGTGGTCAAGCGGGTGGGTCGGAGCCACGTGACAGTCCGCGCGCTCGAGATCGCGCGTCATGCCCGTTCACCCGATGCGCTCTCCGAGGTCGTCGACACGCTTCGAGCCTTCTCGGATGGGGAGCAGCTCGCGCAGAAGCTCGCTCAGAGCGGCGCGGTGCCCACGGTCCACGACGCCGAGGAGCACGCCGAGCTCCACCACGGCGCGTTGCTCGCCTTCTGCTGTCGGGCGGGCGCCTTGGGGGCCTCCGCCGAGGTAGGGGCGGTCGCGGCCCTCGGGCGGTACGGCCGGCACATGGGGCGCATGTGGACCTATCTCGATGACCTTGGCCACCTCGCGGGTTCGGATGCGGTCGAACACGCCATGGCCAGGGCGTCTAGCGGACGCCCGGTGCACGTGGTGGCAGCCGCGGCAGCCAGCGATCCTGAGCTGGCGGAGCGCTGGCGCGCCTTGACCCTCTCGCCCGATCCCCAGACCGCGCTGTGGGTCGTGCGCCGCCTCTCGAGCGGGGGGGCCGCGGGAGCCACGCGCGAGGCGGTGGCGAAAGGGTCGTGGATGGCGCGTCAGGCCCTTCGTGCCCTGCCCGAGAGCCGGTACCGCAAGGCCCTCGATGTGCTCGCGGCCGCGATGGCTTGGTGAGCTCGACTTCGACCTTCTGATCGGAGCAGAGTCCGCTTCATCGCTCCGCTCCGAGACGCCGATCCCCGCGGGTCCGAAGGGGGTGGGGTGACATCGGGGACGCGCTGGTCTACACTCCGCCATCGGCTGAGGGGGCGCGTGAGGGCGAACGCTCAATCCGTCGAGCCCTTAGAGTATTTTCATTTTTGGGTGAGATCGGTCGCGAGCATGGGTTAGCCGTGCGCCCTCGGAGTCGACCCCATCCATGTAGCGGAGGATTCGTGGCCTTGCGTTCGCTCACCGGCATCAAGCCGACCGGCGAGATCCACCTGGGCAACTACCTGGGCGCAATCCGGCCGGGTCTCGCGCTGCAAGATCGCTATACCGCCTATTACTTCGTTGCGGACTACCATGCCTTGACCAGCGTGATGGATCCGCAGGAGCTCCGGCTGGCGTCGCGCACCATCGCGGCCACGTTTCTGGCCTTCGGACTCGACCCTTCCTCGCATGTGCTCTTCATGCAGTCCGCGGTTCCCGAGGTCTGTGAGCTGACCTGGATCCTCTCGTGTCAGATCCCGCCTGGGGTGCTGGATCGGGGGCACGCGGTCAAGGCTGCCCGCGACGCGGGCCGAGACATCAACGTCGGAACCTGGATGTACCCAGTGTTGATGGCGGCCGACATCCTGCTCTACGACAGCGATGTCGTCCCTGTGGGGTCCGACCAGCGCCAGCACGTCGAGGTCGCACGGGACATCGCCATCAAGGTGAACCATCGCTATGGCGATGGAACCTTGCGGGTGCCCGAGGTGTCCATCCAAGAACAGGGTGCCGCGATCCCTGGTCTCGATGGTCGAAAGATGTCGAAGTCCTATCAGAACGTCATCGGTCTGTGGCAGAATCCCAAGAAGTTGCGCAAGCAGATCATGCGCATCGTCACCGATAGCCGAGGCGTCGATGATCCCAAAGATCCGGATTCTGATACGACGTTTCAGCTCTATGCCCTCTTCGCCGAACCCGAAGCCGTCGCCGATCTTCGGCAGGCTTATCTGCAGGGTGGGCTCGGTTACGGGCACGCCAAAGCCGCCCTCTTCGAGGTGCTCAACGAACACCTCGCGCTCCCTCGAGACCACTTTCACCACTGGATGGACCACCCCTCCGACCTCGACGACGTGCTCGATGCCGGCGCGGTCCGCGCGCGCGCGGCCGCTCGCGAGACCCTCGACCGCGTTCGATCTCGGGTGGGGTTGAAATGATCCCTCGTGTGTCTATCCTTGCCTGACGTACCACTGACGAACGAACTGGAGCCGGCTTCATGCTGAACGCCCTCTCCTCCGACAACCGACGAAAAGTCTCTGAGCGGCTCACAGCCGAGCAAGAGAAAGACATCGCGCGCGACATCCGCCGAGCGGAGAATCGCGCGCGCGAGGCCATCCGTGGGCTCGACGTCGCCGAGGACATCCTAACCAAGCGCCCCGAGCGGGCCGAGCGTACCCGCGCTGGCGCCGTCGATCGGCTCGAGGCGGCCGTCGAGGCCGTCTGGAAGTACGCCAAGGAAGACCGCGACGTCCTCCAGCGTGCCCGCGCCGCGAAGACCTCGTGGGCCGAGGCCGAGAATCTCCGCTGGAAGCTCGCCATGAGCGGTCGACGGATCGCCCACGGAGAGGCCCGCAAGCTCGCCGGTCCCTTCATGGACGAAGAGGACCTGGTGCAAGAGGGCTACATCGGCCTTCTGCGGGCTGCCAAGCGTTTCGATCCCGATCGGGGGATCCGCTTCAGCACCTATGCGCGCTGGTGGGTCCGGGCGCAGATGACTCGCGCCATCGATCACACGGGACGGCCCGTGCGGCTCCCTGGCTGCGCCGTGGAACAGACCCGAAACCTTCGCAAGGCGATCAAGCGCTTCGATGCTGCTGGGCTGCCGTACTCGATCGCTGATCTGGCGCAGGAAGTCGGCATCGACAAGGAGCGCGCCGAGCTGCTGCTGTCGCAGGGCAACACCATCAGCCTCGAGCAGCCGGTCGACGACGGCCCCCGCCCGCGTCCGCTCGAGCGCTTCCTCTCGGATCACGACGCGGTCCAACCCGACGGCGAAGCCATCCAGACCCAAGAGCTCAACCGCATGCACGAGGCCTTCAAGACCGTGCTCTCCGACCGTCAGCGCTTCGTGCTCAAGCGCCGGTACGGCCTCGAGGACGGCGAGTTTCGGACCCTCTCTGAGGTCGGAAAAGAGATGGGTCTCTCGCGTGAGAGGGTGCGCCAGATCGAGCGCGAGGCGCTGATCCGACTCCGCGAGCAGAGCAACATCCGCGATCCCCTCTTCCGAAATACTGGGGCTTCGGCGAACTGAGTGGCTCTCCAGCGTCGTCCTATCCGATGGCTATGGGCTTCTCGCGGGGTCGGCCGCCACGCTAGCGCGCGGTGTGGAAGTCCTGACCGCTCGCCCAGGTGGCGAACCAGTCTTCGAGTCGGATCCCCTCGCTGGTCTGTGCGCTCTGGTAGTTTACGAGCATGACGTGGTCATCGCCGGGCAAGGCGTAGGCTGCGGCATGCTCGGCGGCGTACACCTCGTCGAGCAGGTCGTTGGTCACCCGACCCAGTCGACCGTGCGGTTGGTTGAGGTAGAGCATGACCACCGCGTCGTCGAGGTAGGTCGTGAGGCCGAAGCGCATCTGTGGCAGGGTCGCGACCTGATGGGCTAGGATCTCGTCGAAGCCTTGCTCGCACGCCTCACAGTCGGCGGGAAGCCGTGGCGTCCAGCCCCGCCGGAACTCCCACCACCGCCCGTCGTAGGGCCGAACCATGGGGGCTCCATCGGCGAGGAGGGCGAGCTCCGCAGTGGGGAAAGCGCTGGCGAAGCGGTCGGCCTGGAGCTGTACCCCGTAGCCCCCAGCGCTGATCCCGATCAGGTGGACCTGGTCAGGGTTCGGGAAGTCCAGGGTCACCCGCTCGATCAGCGAGGCGACGTTGGCGTCGCCGACGTGGTGGAGATCGGGCTGCAAGGAGCTGTGGCTGATGATGTTGTCGCCGAAGTGTAGGTCGGCGGTGCAGTAGGGGACGTAGATCCAGGTCGCGTCTGCGAAGGGATTGGAAGGGGCGCTGCGATCGAAGAGAGGGTGCGCCGCTAAGGCCGACGTCTCGGCTTCGAGGTGGTCGGCGCCCCAGGTGGTCTGGACGTGCACGGCAGACTCGAGGACGTAACAGGTCAAGGCGTCCCAACAGGCGCCCCCCCCCGCGAAGAGGAAGAGCAGCTCCTCGCTGGAGCCAGGATGTACGCCGATCCCCGTGGACGTTCCGTTCGCGCATCGCATGCCGTCGACCGGAACGAAGGTCCATCGGTCGGACGGCAGGTCTGAGAGCGTGTCGCTCGAAGCCGAGTCGAACTGGCTCTCCGTGGGCTCTGCGGGGTCGCACGCCAGCAAGCAAAGCAACGGTAGCGCTCTCATGTCACCTCCGAACCATCTAAACGTACCACGCTCGAAGACCCTTTCGCGGCTCATGTCAGCCTGATGTGCTGTCCGGGAGTTGTCCGTCAGGCCCCGGGCGGTAGAGGGGATCATGCTACGCAGCCACGCTCCTCATGATGGTCCGAGAGTTCCGCTGATCCTGCACTGGCTCGGGCGGCTCTGGTGCTGGGCTTACGGCTGGGAGGTCGTCGGTCAGGTGACCCGCTCGCGGGCGGTGCTGATCGCACATCCCCACACGAGCAACTGGGACCTCCCCCACATGATCGCCGTGGCGGCGACCCTGGGCACCTTCTGCTCCTGGTTGGGCAAGGAGTCTCTCTTCAAGCCTCCCTTTGGCTTTATGCTTCGCTGGCTTGGCGGGATCCCCGTCGATCGGAGCGCGCCTCGGGGCCAGGTGGGCGAGGCCATCGATCGCGTCCAGTCCGCCAAGCGGATCCTGCTTGTGGTGCCGCCCTCGGGAACGCGCTCTCGCCGCGACGGCTGGAAGAGCGGCTTCTACTGGATCGCCCAGGGGGCCGAGGTCCCGATCATGTGCGGCTTTCTGGACTACGGTAAGAAGCGCGCGGGGATCGCCAACGAGGTCATGCCCTCGGGCGACGTCAAGGCCGACATGGACCGGATCCGCGCCTTTTACGAAGGCATGACCGGCCTCTACCCCGAGAACAACACCCGGATCTACCTCTCGGCCGAAGACACCGCTGTCGCCGAAGACGAAGAGTTCTCCTCGGTGGTGGCCAAGCCTGTGGTCGAGCCCGAGCCTCACTCCTCGAGCTCGCCTCCTTCTGGGGAGCTGGATCCTGGCACATTTGAGTCCGCCGACGCGATGTCGAGCCCGACCCAGGTCGCGGCAGCCGGCCCGCAGCCCGCGGCAGCGTCCAGGTCGGAGTCCTCGTCGCTGGACCAGGCTTCGGACCCGGGTGACTCTTCGGGCTCGAGCACCAGCGAGCGTAAGGACTGAGGCTCGGGTCGTCGGGGGAGCACGGCGCTGATCCCGATCGCGAGCAGCATGGCGAGGGTGGTCGCGATCGATCCTTCGGGCCCGTAACCCCCACCGCTCAGCCACTCCGCGCCCCGGGTGGAGGTCGAGAGGAGCGAAGGAAAGCTCAGCCCGAGCTCGTCGCTGTCCAGGCCCGAGAGGGGGGTGCCGACGATCAAGGCCTGGGCGTGGTTCCACCCGAGGTGGGCTCCGATGGCCCAGGTGAGGGTCCGCGTCCGATAGACGAGGACCGCGAACCAGATCCCCGCGAGGGCCGTGTTGATGGTCGAGATGAGGTTCGCGGAGGGGTTGGTCAGATGTACGACCCCGAAGAGCGCAGACGAGAGCAGGGCGAGCGCGCCGTAAGAGAGCCTGAGGCACCAGCGGTCCAGATCGTAGGCGTAGACATCGAAGAGGTGCAGCACGTACCGGGCGAGGCGGGCGAAGCTCGTGGCGAACCATTGAAATCCGTAGCCGCGGAAGATGAGCTCTTCGGTGGCGGCAGCAGCGTAGAGCACGATCGTCCACCACAGCCATGACAGGGGATCAAACAGCCCACTCGCCTTCACCTCGATCCCTCCGATCGCCATGACGCCCAAGGCGGAGAAGAGCAGCACCGCTCCGAGCAGAGCCCCTCCGAAGGTCTCGGCCAGGCTGCGGAGCGGAGGCCCCCCAACCCCCACGCCCGCGAGGCGCCCGAAGCCCCGAGAAGACCCTCGAAGGCGGGCATCGAGCAGCAAGCCGGACAGCGCGTGGGCGACCCAGAAGACCCCGAAGCCCAAGAAGGCTTGCAGCGTGAGGTTGTCGGAGACGGACCACTCACCGGGAGTGACGAACTCAAAGTAGACCGAGCCGACGAGCGCCGAGACGGCCAGGATGGCGAAGAGGGAGACGAGCGAGGCATGCCCGAGCAGACGCCATCCCGCGCGCAGCCCATCGCCTCGAAGGAAAATCCAGGCCAGCTTGGTAGTCATCGCCATCACAGCTCCAGGGCGGTGGCGCGGAAGGTCTGATAGATCCAGCGCACGCCGTCGTGGACGCGATCGAGTGGCGGACGCTGCATTCGGCCCAACGCGCAGATCCGGGTGGCCCCGATCTCGAACCAGGCGGCGGCGGAGGTCGGGTCGTCGGTGCCGACCGTCGACAAGGCCTGCCCCCACTGGCTCGCGCACTCGACCGCCTGGTCCAGGCTCGGGACCGAGACCACCGCGACGCTCCGCGGGAGCGCGACGGGAGACACGTACCTCGCGCTCACCCCGTGGAGCGCCCAGCCCTCGCCGCGGCGGCGGGTCCCAACCACGCGGGTGTGGGCGCGCCGCTGGCGCTCGAGCGCGGCCTCGCTGGGGTGAACGATCCCGAGGGGCCAGCGCTCGGCGGCGGCCTGCATCGCGGTCGCGAGAGAGTCTAGGGCCCGCTCCAGGGGGATCGATGTGAAGACCACCACCGGCGAGAGGCAGCCGCGCCCGTCGAAGAGGGTTGCGTCGGCGGCGACCCGCCCCCAAGAGCTCGTGAACCCAGAGGGTACCCGCCGATCGGGAGGGAGCGGCTGCCCCGTGACCCAGGCGCAGGACCAGGCATGGCCGTGCCCGTAGACTTGTGCGCCCTTGGGCGCGGCGGCCCGGACCTGTCGAACGGTCTCGTCGGAGCCCAATACGACGATGACGTCGGCTCCGTCGAGGCAGTCTCGATCGGAGGTGATGCGGAGCGGAAGCCCCCCAGCGAGCTGCGCTGCGAGGGGGGCGAGCCCTGGGCGACCGGCAGGATGCTTCCAGGTGACCTGAGATCCACGCCCGAGCAGCAGCGCGACCCACTCCAGGGCAGCCGTCGGCACGGTGCCGGTGGTGATCACCACTGCGCGAGCGAAGGGCTGACCGCGGAGAGAGGCGACGTCGTGGAGGGCTTCGTCGCTCAGGGCCTCGAGCGCCGAGTCCACCGCCTCGCGCAGACCTTCGGGGGAGAGGTCATCACACGCGTCGACGATGTCGGCGCGCCGCAGGCGATCGCGCCACGCCCGGACCTCGTCCCATCGAGTCATCTCGTTGGATCCTCTCGCGTCATCCATGCCTCCTCGACGGTGAGCGAGCACCCCCTCACGGGGGCCTCCGGCAGCCGACCGAGCAGCGCTACGCTACCATCCTCCGAGAGGATGCCCTGATCCAGCGTCTCGATGGCCACGCTCCCGTCGAGATTGCAGAGGTCCACGAAGCGGAGCTGCCCAGCCTCTCCGCAGGGCATCGGCTCTTCCGTTACGGGATCGATGACGATCGCCCGGAGCCACGGGGGGGGGCGGTAGGCGGTGTCGGGCCGCCCCCAGAGCTGGCTGCTGAGCTCGGTCATCCCGTACTCGGTCACCAGCTCAGCGGGCCGAAGGTGGGTGGCGGCCTGGTCGTAGAGGCTGTCTTGGTCCAGGTCGGTGGTGTGCCCCTTGAAGCCACCTGTGATCATCAGGGTACAACCAGGAGGTAGGGGCGAGGGGTCGCGCTGGAGCAGCGCGGCGAGGGCAAAGCTGGTGGCCCCGACGAACGCGGGCCCCTGAGCGAGCGCACGGCGAAAGCCCTCGGCATCGATCCCTCGAGGGCCGAGGTGCCAGCTCTGTTTGGGGGCGAAGGCCGCCACCATGTGCGAGAGGCTCGAGGTTGGGTGCTCGGCGGGATCGAGCAGGAGGTTCACGGTCTTGGTGGGCCAGGTCGGCAGGCAGCGCCGAGCCCACGACACCGCTCCGTGCAGGTAGAGGGCGTCGCTGCGCATCCGGTGCTCGCCACGGCCACCTAGGGTGGTGCCCGAGGTCAGGAAGCGGATCCCTGGGGCATCGGGTGGCAACGTGCCGACGGGCAGATCCTTGAAGAGCCCTACCGGGATCGCAGGAATGTCGACGAGTCGATCGACGGGGCCTTCGGTGAGACTCGCCCGGACGGGACACCGGCGGGCCTGGAAGCGGTGAAGGGCCAAGGCGAGCTCCTCGAAGGGCTCGGAGGGCCGCCCCCGCAGGCTTCCTTCGATAAAGGCGAGGATCCGTCGTGCGAGCGGACGCGCCTCTTCGGGCCACGCGCTGAGGTCGACGCTCATAGGAGCTCCTGGAGCGCGTGGACGAAGGCGTCTTGCTGGGCGGCGGTCAGGCAGGCGGGAGGGGTGAGGGAGAGGACCTCAGCGTCGACGCCAGCGGGCAGGGCGAGGAAGCCGCGCTGGAGCAGCTCCCGAGAGATCCGGAGGCTCTCAGCTCCAAGCTCTACCCCGAGCAGCGCCCCCTTGCCCCGGACGGTGAGACCCGCGTCGGTCAGTCGGCGACGCAGGCTCTCGCCGAGAACGGCGCAGGCGGTGGCGGTCTGGGGAAGGCGGGCGAGGGTGACCCGAGCGGTGGCGCAACCGATCGGGTGCCCCAAGAAGGTTTGGGTGTGCAGGGCCTCTCCGCGGGAGGCGCCCCAGGCGGCCATCGCTGCTTCGGTCCCGAGGCAGGCCGAGATCGGATAGCCGCCACCGAGCGACTTTCCGACGCAGAGCAGATCGGGGATCACCCCCTCGTGCTCGCAGGCGAAGGCGCGCCCCGTGCGCCCGAAGCCGGTATAGACTTCGTCGAAGGCGAGGAAAGTTCCAGTCCTCGTGCAGGCCTCTCGGAGATCGTGGAGCCAGCCTGGGGGGGCGGGGCGACATCCGCCGCGGGCCTGGACCGGCTCGACCAGCACGAGGCCGACCTGCTGGGTGCGCAGGGCGTCGCGCACCATCGAGGACGGCGCGCCGAAGGGAAGGTGGCGCACGTCGGGGTGGACGATGCGTCGGAAG
The DNA here is from genome assembly GCA_007693595.1 of Deltaproteobacteria bacterium. Taxonomy (GTDB): domain Bacteria; phylum Myxococcota_A; class UBA796; order UBA796; genus REDI01. The sequence goes on from REDI01000017.1 coordinate 30,874, forward strand.
GGCTCCACGAAGGCTGACTTGTAGGCGCCGAGCGGCGTCGCCCCCAGGGAGAGGCCATGATAGCTGGCCTGAAAGGTGATCACCCCGGTTCGGCCGGTCGCCAACAGAGCGGTCTTGACTGCGGCGTCGATGGCGTCGGCCCCCGAGAGGCTCAGGATCGCCTGACACAGACCGCCCGGCGCGGCGTGGGCGAGCTCTTCGAGGAGCGCGATCCGGGTGAGGTCGGGGTAGGCGTCGCCCATGGCGTGCAGCAGAAGTTCGGCCTGGTCGCGGGCGGCCTGCACGATCTCGGGATCGCGGTGGCCTAGCGTCGCGACGCCGAAGCCCGCGCACAGGTCGACGAAGAGGTTGCCATCGGCATCGACGATGTTCGCCCCGATGGCCTCGGCCCAGACGATGGGATCGTCGTGCGCCGCTCCTAGCGCTTGGGCGCGGCGGGCGCGGCGGGCGGTGATGGCCGGGCACTCAAAGCGGGCGAGCCGGTCGATCGCAGCGCGAGATCGGGGGCCGGGCACAGGGCTGCGGAGGAGCGGGAGGCGTTGTCCGAGGGGGCGCATGGGGGCTCAGAACCGCAGGCCGATCGAGCCTATCCAAGTGAAGCCGCGTGGGGCTCGCTGGGCGCGACCGATGGTGAAGGAGTCGACGACCTCGCCCTCGCCGTCGACGAGGGGCAGATCTTCTCCGCGCCGAAAGCGCGGAGAGGCCATATAGCGCAGCTCGACGCCTCCGACGATACGGTCCTTGCTGACCACGTTGAGCCCAGCACCAACCCCGAAGCGGATCCCAGTCGAGGTGAAGTGGCCCGAGGCGCCCACGGGCCGATCCCAGGCGCGCACCACATCGAAGCTCGGACCCAGGATGACGCTCGCGTAGGGGTCCAGCGCCGACAGACCCGTATAGTGGAGGGTGGACCGGAAGACGACCCCGCGGGTGGCGGCGCGCCAGTCCAGGCCCCGCTGGGCCTCGCTGGACAAGGCGGCGACGCTCTCGGGGATCCACGGGCGACCGATCCACGCCTCGAGCCCGACGCCGAGGGTGACGGACTCGTGTTGGATCACGCCGAGATCGGCCGAGAGTTGGATCTCGAACCAGTTGAAGAAGGAGGTGATCAGCGTCTGGGGTCCGAGGCTGTTGCCCGCGAAGCCGAGCTGTAGCTTGATGTCGAGGTCGCCTACGTCGAAGTCGGTGATCTCTTCGCCGGGATCGACCCGCTCTCGGCGCCGGACGACGTCGTCGGCGTCGATGGTGCGGTCCTGAGCGAGTGCGACCGTGGGGAGCAGGACCATCGCGAGCGCGCTCACGATCCCTCCGGCCACGGCATGATGGCGTAGGCGCCAGCCGCCTGGCTGCTCGTGATGAGCCCGCCGGTCAGCAGGATGGCTCCGCCCGGCAGGACGTTCACCTGGGGTGCGCGGGGTGGCACGGGGATCGACAAGCGTGAGCCGCGCTCGGGATCGAAGATCTCGACGGTGCGAACCGGCTGGGCACGGATCTCATCGGAGAAGCCTCCGGCGAGCGCGAGCTGCCCCCCCCGCCAGCGTCGGACGACTCCATCGACCCGGGCTTCGGCGAGCGCGTGGCTGGGCTCAGCCTCGGGGCCCTCGAGATCGATGAGGTAGGTCGAGCGGTTGGGCTCGCTCCCGAAGCCTCCCCCGACCCAGCCACGTCCATCGGGGAGATCGATCACCATCGGGCCATCGACGCTGCTGACCCCGGGGATCGCGCTGAAGCGGCTCTGGATGGGGGTCGGCCACTCCGCTTGGCCTAGTCGAAGCACGCCCCAGCCGCCGGGGTTCATGCCGGCGACCAGGATCCGCTCGCCCATCCCGACGCACCCTCGAACGCGGCTCGCGTCGAAGTCGTTGGCCTGGCCGGAGCGCCCGTCGACCGTATAGGCCTGCACCCCCGCCTGGGTGAACAGCAGGGCCCCCAGGGTGGGATGGTGCGCCGCGCAGATCTGATCGGTGGGGGCCGAGAGGGGCTCGACCGTGCGCAGCGACTCGAGGTCCGGGTCGAGGATCACGACCTGGTCTGTCGGGCCGGTAGGGCCGGTGCCCCCGGCGAGCAAGTACGAGCCATCGGAGAGCCGCTGCGACGCAGCGGGTGCTTGGCCCGAGGGCAGGCCCGGACCGTTTCCGTCGTAGCCTCGTCGGATGCTCCACCACTCGGAGGAGGTGCTGATCGAGGCGCTCCCCGCGACCCGTCCTCCGACGAGCAGGACGCGACCATCGGGCGCGGGTAGGGCGGCGTGCCCCAGCCGGACGCTAGCCGGGCTCCACTGGAGCTCGATCGCCTGGTTGATCGGCAAGAAGAGGGTGTCGATCTGCCAGACGTCTTCGGGGTTGAGCGCGATGAGCCCCGTGCGGGCCGCCGAGAGGACGACGCCGTCCCGACGCCCCGTGACCTCGACCTCGACCAGGCCGAAGGTGGTGATGGGGGGCAGAGAGACGCCCTGGCTCGGGCTCCCGATCGAGCGCGCGAGCTCGTGGCCCTCGGCGTCGACCACCCGCAGCACGAGCTGCTCGACCCCGTCGAGGGGATCGACGTCGGCGGGGGTGATCAGATCGACCGTAAGCCCGGCGACTTCGACGACCGGCGGCTCGATGCACCCGCCTAAGAGCAAGGCGAGGACGGCGACGCGCGGCTTCATGACGGGGCTCCTTCGGAAGCTCCGAAGCGCAGCGCGAGCAGGTCAAGGAGTTGCCCGTGGATGCCGTCGAAACCCCCGTTCGACAAGACGGCGACCACGTCGCGCGGGTGGGCCTGGGCGGCCACGGTGCCGGCGATTTCGGCGGCGCTGTCGAGGGTGAGGGCGTCGAGACCGCGAGCGCTCAGGTCGCGCACCAGACGCTCCGCGCTGAAGCGCTCCTGCTCGGGGATCCGGCTCTGATCGTACGGGGCGGCGATGAGGACCCGGTCGGCCGCGTCGAAGGCGCTGGCGTAGTCGCTCTGGAAGACATCGCGGCGCGAGGTCGCGGAGCGGGGCTCCCAGATCGCCCACAGGCGGCGCTCCCCGAAGCGCTGGCGGAGCGCCTGAAGGGTGAGGCGCACGGCGGTGGGGTGGTGGGCGAAGTCGTCGACGACGGTGACGCCCCCCGGCTCTCCCAAGACCTCTTGGCGGCGCTTGATCCCAAGAAAGGTAGAAAAACCCTGGGCGATGGCCTGGGGAGAAGCGCCGGCCCGCAGCGCGGCAGCGGTCGCGGCCACCTGGTTGTAGAGGTTGTGCTCGCCGACGAGCCGGCTCTCGAAGGTGCCGACCGACCGCCCCTCACGCAGGACCGTGAAGCGCATGAGGCCTCGATCGGTGTCGATCTGCTCGATGCGACCGTCGAAGGTGCTGCCGGGCCCGTAGCGCCAGATCTCGGCGGTGCACTCCTGAGCGACCTCGGCCGCGCCCGGATCGTCGGCGCGGACGATCAGCAGCCCCGACTCGGGGAGGATCTGCATGAGCTGTCGAAAGCTGCGCTTGACGTGATCGAGGTCCTGGTAGATGTCCGCGTGGTCGAACTCGACGGAGGTGAGCACGACGGTGTCGGGGCGGTAGTGCAGGAACTTGGGCTGCTTATCGAAGAAGGCGGTGTCGTATTCATCGCCTTCGATGACGAAGTGCTCGCCGCCCCCCGCCCGCGCGGTCCGAGGAAAGTTCGCGACGATGCCACCGATCAGAAAGCCAGGGTTCAGACCTGCCGCTTCGAGGAGCCAGGCCGTGATCGCGGTGGTGGTGGTCTTTCCGTGCGTGCCTGCGATGACGGTGCTGTGGGCGTCGCGCAGGAAGCGCTCCCCAAGCAAGTGGGGGAAGGAGCAGTAAGGAAGGTCGCGCGAGATGGTGGCTTGGGACTCTTCGTACTCGGCACGCATGACGTTGCCGACCACGACCAGGTCGGGCTCATGATCGAGGTTCGAGGCTTTCCACCCCTGCATGACCTCGATGCCGAGGGAGGCGAGGTAGTCCGACATGGGCGGGTAGATCCCAGTATCGGAACCCGTGACCTGGTACCCCGCGTCGTGGAGCATGCCCGCGAGGGCACCCATGGCGGTCCCGCAGATGCCGAGGATGTGGACGCGTTCGAGGCGGGCCGGGAGGCCTTGAGAGAGGAGGGGCACGGGCGCTCCGCGCGGGAGGAGTGAGGGGAGGTGAGGTTAACCCGGATCGGGGGCCCTTGTCTGCCTCGGAGGCTCCGGCAAGGCCCGGGTCGACGCCGGGTGAGAGCATGTCAGTGCCGCGCGTAGTGGCCCACGGCCCAGAGGATGCGCACCCCTGCGCGGGTCGCGCCTCGCAGGCTGCCGCTGATCTTGCTCCGCCCGGCGCCTCGGGCGCGGTAGGGGACGGGGATCTCGACGATGCGCAGGCCGGCGCGCACGGCCTTGATCTGCATCTCGACGTTCCAGCCGAAGGTCGGATCGGTCAGGTCGAGGCGGCACGCCGCGTCCCAGCGCAGGGCGCGAAAGGGGCCCATGTCGCGGTATCGGTGCCCCGTAACCCCCCAGATGAGCGCGGTCGCCAGATGGTTTCCGTACCGCTGCGTGGTGGTCAGCGCGCCGGGGTCGGCGGTGCGGGAGCGATCCGAGAGCACCAGGTCCGCCTCGTCGCGCAAGGCGGGGCCCGCCAGGACCGGGAGTAGATCCGGGTGGTCTGCGTGGTCGGCGTCGAGGATGACCACCACCTCGGGGGGGCGGCCGCGCAGGTGCCTCAGGCCGGCCTGTACGGCCGAGCCGTAGCCGCGCCGGGGTTCGCGCACGACCTCGGCTCCGCCCCGCCGAGCCGCGTCTGCGGTGCGGTCGGTGCTGCCGTTGTCGACGACCACGACGCGAGGGCCCGGAGGCAGGGCGTGGAGCACTCCGGGCAAGGATCGCTCCTCGTCGAGGGCGGGCAGGATGACCGCCAGATCCTGGAGGAGGTTCGCTCTCGTCAACACCGGCTCCATGTGAAGAGTTGTCGCTCCGTCGGGACAGGCACCGCATCCTCTGTATAGGGTAGAGGTGAGTGTTGGGTCCTGATTTGGGAGGTCGACCTGTTCTTGCTGCTGCTCATCTGCGGTGCTACCGCCCGCGCGGAAGACCCCCTCTCGGGGCCTGCCTCTCCGCCGGTCTGGCAGGCGTATAGCGCGGAGCGGGCCGTCGATCCCCTACAGTGGAAGCCTCTGCCCCCCGCCTTGGTGGGCGACCGGCCGGCGACCCTCGAGCTGCACATGGCCGTGCCCGAAGGGTTTCACCTCTACAAAGATAAGATCTGGGTCGAGGTCCTCGATGCGGGCAGCTTAGCGGTGGGCGCGGTCGAGCTGCCCCCGGGTCGAAGGGTCGAGACCTCTGATCCCGAGCGGCCCCACCGCGAGGTCTTCGACGAGGACGTCGTCCTTCGCCTGCCTATTCAGGCTTCCCCCGCCACCCCGCTGGGCCTGGCGACCATGGTGCTCTCCGTCCACCACCAGGGCTGCTACGATGGGACCTGTCTTCCGCCGCAGCGCCGCCACCTGCGGGTGCTCATCCCGGTGCGACCCAACGAGCTGGCGAACGAGCTTGCGATCGAGCCGGCGAACGTGGTCGACGACGAGAGTGTGTACCAGGAACATCCTCCAACCGATCGCTGAGCGCCTCGTGTCCACTCCCGTAGGCATGGCTGCTCTCCTCCACGGAGGATAGGGTCCGCCAGGTCGGTCACTTGGTGTGAGGGCGAGATGGCGCAGCGCAGCGAGATCAGCTTCCAGGATGGTTCGTGGATCACCCATGGCCTCGCCCTGGGGGGCGCGGTGCGGGTGGTGCTCGCCGAGGCTGCCGAGATCGCCGACGCCTTGCGCCAGGCGCACGGGCTCAAGGAGGGTGCCACGCAGATCGCCACCGAGGCCGCCTTGGCTGCGCTCTTGCTCTCGGCGCACGCCAAGGGCCGCGAGCGTCTCACGCTCCAGCTCGCACTCGTGGTCCCCGAGGCTCGCTTCATCGGCGAGATCGACGCAGATCACCGCTTTCGTGGTCGGTTCTCTCCATCCAGGCTCGGGAGCGAGATCGATCCGATCGACCTGCACGGCCTGCTGCTCGCGGTCAAGCACGACGAGGATCGCGAGGTCTACCGCGGGGTCACCGCGGTCGAAGGCACGTCGATCGCCGGCGCGCTCCGGGTCTACCTTCGGGACTCCGCCCAGCTTCACGGGATCATCCTCGTCGACGTCGTGGTCGATGACGAGGGCCGCGTCACGCGCGCCGTGGCGGCCTTGATCGAGCGCCTCGCCCCCCAAGAAGGCTACGAGAGCCTGTCGAGCGAGGCCTTTGCAGCGAACTTTGCCCACGTCGAGGGCCAGGACGTCGATCGGCTGCGCGAGCTGGTCGCAGGGAACCTGGCAGGCGAGCCGATCAGGGTCCTCGACCGGCGGCCGGTGTTCTGGGGCTGCTCGTGCTCCCGGACCCGCGTGCTCGACACCCTCGCGGGGCTCGGCCCCGAAGAGCTCCGCGCCATGGCCGACGAAGACGATGGCGCCAGCGTCGACTGCCACTTCTGCAACGCCCATTATGAGATCACCGCCGACGAGCTGCGCTCCATGGCCGAGTGAGCCACCCCGCAGGTCTCTCGACGCCGCGCCTCGGTCGAGGCCCACGCGCTGCGCCGCAACCTTCCCTTCGCTCGGGAGCAGGTCCTCGGGCGTACGCAGCGCTAGGAACCCGCGAGGTAGAGCGGGGCGGGCGTGGCGGTGGCGAGAGGAGCGCCCGTAGACAAGTCGATCCACAGCGCGTGTTCGGTGTCGTCGAGGCGAAGGGTCGCCACCGCGATCCCCTCTGCGCCCAGGCGATCGTAGGCGGCGATCAGGCTCGCGGCGGTGACGGCGAGTCCAAGGTCGTTCGAGACGCGGGCGCGAGCTAGATGGGCCTCCCACACGGCCCGAAAGGCGACGCCACTGGCGATGGGGAGGGGCTCTCCGACTAACTCGGCGCTGGGCAGTACCGCGGAGGCGGCTCGAGGGGCGTCGGGGAGGGGCTCGGCCCTTTGGGGGGGCTGGCTCGCGCTCTTCGCCTTTTTGGCAGAGGCCTTAGCCTCTTTGGAGGGCTTGGTAGCCTCGCGCTGGCGAGCCTCTTCGAGGAGCTCCGCGGCGCTCTTTCGCTTGGAGACGCGGGGGATCTGCACGTTCGAGAGCCGAGAAGGCTCCTTGCCCTTCGCCGCGTCCGTCTTGGGGGCGGGCGTGGACGCGGCGGAGGAGGAGGCCCCTCTCTGGGCGCGGGTCTTGGCCTCGGCGGCGAGGCGTCTGGCGAGGGTTGCCGGGTCTTCTTTGGTGGACTCGGGGTTCTTGGCTTTGGCAGCGCGAGCCTTGGCCTCGGCGGCGAGGCGTTTGGCGAGGGCGGCGGGGTCTTCCTTGGTGGGCTCGGGGTTCTTGGCCTTGGCAGCGCGAGCCTTGGCCTCGGCGGCGAGGCGTTTGGCGAGGGCGGCCGGATCTTCGGCGGCGACGGGCTCGGGATCGGGCGCGTGCCCTGTCGGGGGCGAGGAGGTGGGGGCGGGCGCCGAGCGCTTGGCCTGGCCGGGCTCGGGGGCCTCGAGCACGGCGTAGTCGTCGTCGAGTTCGCGGGGAGGCGCGGGCGTAGGGGATGCGCTCGGGTCGGGAACCGTCAACGATCCGAGGCTCGGCTCGGGGACGTCGAAGGGATCATCGATGGGCTTTCGGCTGGACATGCGCGACCTCCGGGCCGGCATTCTAGCGCGTTTGGGCCCAGTGGGCATCGAGCGGGACATCGCGGACTCTCCCTATCGGTTAGCGAAGCTGCTAGTGGGGTTGTCGATGGCGAGCGAAGAAGGCGCAGAGGGGCTGTGGCAGCGGGCGCGCGATCGTGAGGTCTTGATCCTGTGTCTGGTGCGACATGGACAGACCTCGTGGAACGCGAGCCGCCGCTTCCTGGGGCGGACCGACATCGGGCTCGACGAAGTCGGCCGGGCTCAGGCCCTCTCCTTCGCGCGCGCCTTGCCCGAGCCCTTCGCGCAGGTCTACGCCTCACCCCTCTGCCGCGCACAGCAGACCGCCCGCTGCCTGGGGGTCGAGGTCATCGAGGCCCCTGAGCTCGTCGAGCTCGACCAGGGCGAGCTCGAGGGCCTGGACGGTCCGCAGGCCTTCGCGCGATACGCTACCTTCTTCCAACGCTGGGCCGCCGACCCCGAGCGCGCGATGGTGCCGGGCGGCGAGAGCCTCGGCCAGCTCCGCGATCGCGCCTTGCGCGGCGTTAGGCGCATCGCCGCGCAGCATCGACCCGGCCAGGTGCTCGGGCTCTTCACCCATCAGATGGTGATCGCTGCGCTCACCTGCGTCGCTCTCGACGAGCCCCTCACCGCGTGGCGATCCCATCGGGTCGAGAACACCCAGCTCACCGCGCTCGAACTAAAGCATGGGCGCCTCCACGTCCTCGCCCATGGCCTGAGCCTCGTCCCGGTGGCCGAGCATGCCTGAGTTTCACGAACGGATCTTGGTGGTCAACGGCGTGGCGCCCGAGCGGCAGGCCGTGCGGCAGGCCCTTCAGGCGCCCGAACGCGAGATCTTCCTCGCCAGCACCCTGCGAGAAGCGCTCGGGGTGCTGCACGACCTGGATCCATCCATGATCCTCGTGAGCCTCGGCCTCTCCGATACCGCCGGGCCTCAGGCCATCGAGGTGTTCCGCGATCGCTCCTCGTGCCCGGTGGTCGCGACCTCGTCCGAGGCCTCGATCACCCAGGCGGTCGAGGCGGTCCGAAGGGGGGCCATCGACTATGTGCGCCTGCCTGAAGAAGCAGGGCGCTTATCCGAGATGTTGCGGCGCGCCCTCCACGAGGTGCGCACCCAGCGCGCGCTCCGCGAGACCCAGGAGCAGATGCGCGACCGCTATGGTTTCTCGCACATGCTGACCCGGAGCCCCCGTATGCTCAAGGTCTTCGATCAGGTCCGGCAGGTCGCCTCCACCGACGCCACCGTGCTGGTCCGAGGCGAGACCGGCACGGGCAAGGAGCTCATCAGCAGCGCGATCCACCAGCGCTCTCGGCGCAGAGATGGGCCGCTCATCGCGGTGAACTGTGGTGCCTTCACCGAGAGCCTCCTCGAGAGCGAGCTCTTCGGCCACGAGCGGGGCTCTTTCACCGGGGCGGTGGGCAAGCGCGAGGGCCTCTTCGAGATGGCGAATTCGGGCACGCTCTTCCTCGATGAGCTCGGCGAGACCTCGCTGAACGTGCAGGTCAACCTCTTGCGTGTGCTCGAGGAGATGGCCTTCCGCCGCGTCGGGGGGCGCGAGAAGATCCACGTCGATGTCCGGATCATCGCCGCCACGAATGTCGAGCTCGAGAAAGCGGTCAAGAATGGTGATTTTCGCGAGGATCTCTACTACCGCCTCGCGGTCTTTCCCATCATGCTGCCAGCCCTTCGAGAGCGGAGCGAGGACATCCCGCTGCTCATGCGCCACTTCCTCGACGAGATCGCCCAGGAGTACGGTCTGGAGCCTCCCTCGGTGTCGGCCGAGGCCATGCAGGCGATCCTGGCGTATCGCTGGCCGGGCAATGTCCGGCAGCTCCGTGCCATGTGTGAGCGCTGGGTGATCACCCACGCAGGACGCCGCATCGAGCAGGACCATCTGCCGAGCATGTTCACGGGGTCCAGGGCCGATGTCCGCGCCGAGGGAGGGTTTGTCATCGAGGAGCAGCTCCCCCTCAAAGACAACCTCAACCGGGCCATCGAGCAGGTCGAGCGCGCCTACCTGCACCGGGTTCTGCGCCGGACCGGCGGCCACCTGGAGCGAACCGCCGATGAGGCTGGGATCAGCCGTCGTACCCTGTACACCAAGATGAAGCTCTTCGGACTTCAGGCGAGCGACTTCAAGAAGCAGGCCGACTAGCCTGGCGTTGGGTGGTTGGGTGGCGGGATGGGTCGAAGGGGCCCCGGACGAAGGCAGGCTTGAGATCCGTGACAGATCGACGACGTTGCAAAGTGGGCTCGATCGTGGCAAGCTCCGGCCGCGCGGGTGGTTCCATCGGCCCGCCAGTCAGCGGAGGAGCGGCCATGAATGACGAGCGCCTGGCGGCGGGGCGGCACCACCTCGATAATGGGCACCGTGCGATCGATCTCGGGTATCCCGACGAGGCGAGGGCCTTCTTCGACGCGGCCTTGCTCCAGTTTCGTGGTCCGGAGCTGCGGGTCGGCGAGGCGCATGCCTACCGGGGGCTCGCTCAGGTGGAGCTGACCTCGGGCGACGCCACGCGTGCCGAGAAGAACGCGCGACAAGCGATCGCCTGCTTCGAAGAGCTCCAGGTCGTGCTCGATGACATCGAAGACGTCGAGGCGATCCGCGCCCTCCGCCGCGACGCCTACCAAGGCGAGGCGGCGGCCCGGATCGTCCTCGCCGAGGTCCTCACGCGAACGGGCCGGTCGGCCGCAGCGCGCGCCGCTCTCGACTCAGCCCGCGAGGTCCTCGATCAAGACACGGGGGGGGCGACCGCCGGCGCGGTCTGGATGTCGCTCGGCCGGCTCTCGCTCCGCTCGGGCGAGATCGAAGAGGCGCGTCAGTGGTTCGAGAAGGCCCTGCAGACGCACCGCGAGGAAGGCGACGACGAAGGCCGGATCGCCGCTCTCCTACTGCTCGCTGAACAGGGTCGACTCAGCAGCGATCTCCAGCTCGCCGAAGAGTCCCTGCAAGAGGCGCGTCGGCTGGCCAAGGAGCTCGACCATGAGCGCTGGGAAGGTCGGGTCCTCATCGGGCTGGGGGCGCTGGCCGAGCAGGCGGGCCGCTACTTCGAGGCGCGCAGCTTTTATGAAGACGCCGTCGAGATCACGTCGTCGACCGGAGAGCTCGATCGGAAGGCCTCGGCCCTGGTGGGCCTTGGAAGCACGCTGTGTCGGCTGCGCGACGTCGATGGTTTTCGCCTGATGTTCGAAGGAGCCGAGCTCTACTCCTCGACCGAGCACTCCGCGAGCCTCGCGAGCGCGCTGTACCGCATCGCCAGCGCGGCCCGACGGGCTCGAGCCCCCGAGCTGGCGCTGGCTTCGGCGGAGGGTGCGAGGCGGCTGTGGGGCACGACCGATGGGCTGCGCGGTCAGAGCATGGCGCTGCGGCACATCGTCAAGGCTTTGGCGGCGCTGAAAGCGGGCCGTGGGGCCCTCGCCGCCGCGATCGCGCGGGAGCGCCTGGGCAAGGAGTCGTCCGGGAACGCGGCCGAGGTCGCGAGCTGGTTCCGGGAGCGTGCCCCCGCCGATCTGCTCGCCGACCTCGACGCGCTCGACACGGACCGCCTCCTCGCCGAGGCGCGGATCGAGGCGGAGCGCTTGCTCGGACCCATGCTCGAAGGGTCGAGCTGCAAAGTCGATGACCTCGGCGTGCCCACGCTGGCCATCGCGGTGATCAGGCACATCTCCGAGACCAGCTCGCCCACCCTCCCCAAGACTCCGGCGTCCGCGTCGGCGGGGCACCTCATGGTGGCCCCCACCGAGCCCGATCCGTCCGAGGTCGTGCCTACCCTGCCCAAGAGTCCAGACGTGAGCCCTCCCCGCTTGGCCAACGCCCCCACCGAAGCCTCCGAGGACGTCTATGCCTCGCTCTACGGCGACGACTGAGCCCTGAGGCCGTCCCCGGCGTCTTCCGATCCGCCGACCTCTCCCCGTGTCTGGAGCTGGAATGTCTGATACTGCCCCTGTTCCCTTTGACTACGTGCGGACCGGCCAGGTCATCGTGCTCGCGGATGGTCCCGAGCTGCTCGTTTACTCGGGCTCGAACGATCAGGGCATGTGGAAGGCGATGGGCTCCGATGTCTACATGGGGGTTGGGGCGACCGAGAGCCACGTCCTCGCGGTGGACTACAGCGGCGAGCTGGAGCTGTACCGCGCCATCGATGGCCATCAGCAGTCGCGGATCGCCACCCACTGCACGCCTCGTCGTCTCGAGGTGGCTCCGGGGGGCGAGAGCGCTATCCTCGCCGACGACGCGATCGTGCTCATCCGGTTCGGGGGGGAGCCTCAGACGGTCGAGGTGCCGGGGGCGAGCTGCCTCGCGTGGTCGCGGGATGGCACGCAGCTCGCGGTCGGCTCGCGCGACGGCACGCTGAGGGTCCTCGACGCCGCCAGCGGAACCCCGATTCACATCGCCCACTTGCAGGGCGAGATCACGGATCTACGCTGGCGCCATCCGAACCAGTGGGCCGTGGTCACCGGCGCCTCGGTCCAGCTCTACGCGCCGAGCGCCGACCCCGAAGTGGGTCTACAGCCGGTCAAGACCGTCTCGACCGAGCACCCGATCCTCCGGCTCGCCATCTCCGAAGACGGCGCGGTCGCGGCGGTTCAAGTCCGTGAGAGCCTAGTCTATATCCTCGAGCTCATCGGCGACAAGAAGGTGGGCGAGGTCGAGTTCCAGCGCCCGCTCGGGGGGCTGCGCTTCGGTCCGGCGCACTGGCTCGCCTTTGGCTTCGACGATGGCGACGCCAACCGCCTCGACGTGCTCACCGGCAAGATGACCCGGACCCAGGCCCATGTCGGTCGCGCTCAGAACGCCTGGGCGATGAACGTGCGGGTCAACCACGCTCAGGTCCGGGGTGTGGTCGTGGGCATCGCGGCTGGTACATCGCCGATCGCCAAGCACAACGTCCCCAAGATCCCCAAGAAGCGCAAGAAGTGGTTCAAGTGGGTGGCGATCGCCGTGGTGCTGCTGTTCGTCGGCTTTCTATGCTGCGGTATGAGCGGAGGGCTCGGGCTCTTCATTCTGTGGTAGGGCGGGGCTGGTCAGGCTACAGTTCGCCCAGGCGCTTGGTGAAGAGGGTACGGTTGGTGTAGTCGTACGAGGCCGCCCACCAGGTGCCGGTGCCGTCTTGGGCGAGCTCGTTGTGGAAGCCCACCGCCGTGGTCTCGCCGGCGAAGCGGTGGTGGGTGAAGGGGCCACCCTCGGTGCCGGTGGCGACTCGAGCGTCGCGGTTGCGACCATCGAAGTAGAGGATCGCCCACTCTTCGCCCCGTCGCACGATCGCGGTGTCGGCCCCCCGGTAAGGGGCGTCGTCGACCACGTGGATCGAGAACTCCCCCGAGCCTTGTCGCACGGCGAGCTTGAGGTCTTGGGCGGCGGTGTCGTGGTAGGCGATGGCGAGGGTGTCTTGGTGGACGGCGAGGCTCGGCCACTGACCCACCCCCCCGGAGTCCACGACGGTTCGCTGGTAGGATCCAGGGGAGCCTTCGTGGAGGATGAGGGAGCCTGACGCGCGGTCGTAGGCGGCGATGGTTTCGGTGTCGCCGTGGATCAGCAGGTGGGCGTACTCGCCTGTATGGGCGCGATGCTCGACGGGCTCGCCCTCGTCGTCTTCGCCGGTGTAGGGCTGCCCCTCGTCGAGGGTGGTCAGCACCCACTCTCCGTCGGTGCGGCGCGCCATCTGGAGGCTGTGGTTCACCGCGTCGAAGTAGACCACGACCGGCTGGCCGTTCGCGTCGATGGCGAGGGAGGTCCACAGGCCGGTCCTGGAGTTGAGGCCGCTGCCGCGGTCGACGAACTCGGAGGTCCAGGTCGTTCCTTCGCGCCGGGCGACCTTGAGGGCTCCGTTGTCGACCGCGTGGTAGCTCACCCAGGCCACGCCGGCGGGATCGAAGGCCAGGCTGGTGTAGGTCCCCGCGTTGTAGGGGTTGAGGCCGGTGTCGTCGGGGTAGCCGTCGACGCGCTCGTAGCGCCAGCGGATCGCGCCCGGATCGGTGGTCGAGGGCGAGCCGATGGCGAAGCCCAGGGCCTCGTAGGTCCGGTCGTAGAAGGAGATCGCGAGCTGGCCGTCGGGGGCGGTCTTCATGGACAGCCACTGGCCGTGGTCGGAGTCGAGCGGCCGGTGCTGCATGGGGGTGAAGCCGGTGTCGCTGCTACAGGCGAGGGCCCCGAGGCAGAGGATAGGGAGCAGGGTGCGGACCATGGGATCTCCTCGACGCTGCCGCGATCGTGCCCTAAGTAGGGGCCCTTGTCAATGCGCCTGCTCCCTCGTAGGCGCTCGAGGGGAGGACGGGGCATGGTCCCGCTTCGCGCTACTTCGGGAGCGGGAACTCCGCCTTGACCTGATTGAGGATCTGGGCGGTCAGCTCGGCGGTGTGCAGGAGCTGGTCTTCGCTGTGGGTGCTCGAGAGGAAGTAGCGGAGCCGAGCCGCGTCGTCGGGTACGGCGGGGTAGACGATGGGCTGCACGTTGATCCCGGCCTCGTTGAGGCGTTGGGCGAGCTGTAGCGCCCACATGGAGTTTCCGGTGATCGCGGGGACCACCCCGGACTCGCCGTGGGCGGGGCCCGTATCGATCCCCCGGTCGACCAGCGCGCGCTGGAAGAAGCGGGCGTTGTTCTGGAGCTGCGTCACGCGCCAGGGCTCCTCGAGCATGAGCTTTAGGCTCTCGAGCGCGGCAACGCCGTTGGCGGCTGTCAGGCCCGCGCTGTAGACGAAGCCGGGCGCGGTGTAGCGCAGGTAGTTGACGAGCGAGGCGCTCCCGGCGATCCACCCGCCGCAGCTCGCGAGCGACTTGGACAGCGTGCCCATCCAGATGTCGACGTCGTCGGGCGCAAGATCGAAGTGTTCGCTCGCCCCCTGGCCGGTGGCGCCGATGATCCCGAAGCTGTGCGCCTCGTCGACCATGAGCAGCGCCCCGTACTTTCGCTTGAGCGCGACGTACTGGGGCAGGGCGCAGATGTCGCCGTCCATGGAGTAGACCCCCTCGACCAGGATCAGGCAGCGCTTGTAGTGGCGCCGAAGCCGCCGGAGCTCGGTCTCGCAGGACTCGGGGTCGTCGTGCTTGAAGGCCCGTCGCGCCGCCCCCGAGAGCTTGATGCCCTGGAGGCCGGAGTCGTGGATGTATTCGTCGTGGATGATCAGGTCATCCTTGCCGAAGAGGTGGCCGATGGTGGTGACGTTGGTGGCGTGCCCTGCGGTGAAGACCAAGGAGTCTTCGGCCCGCTGCGCTCGGGCGAGGCCGCGCTCGAGGTCTTGATGGAAGGGGCGCTCGCCGGAGGCGACCCGCGAGGCGCTCACCGAGGTGCCGTAGCGATCGACCGCTTCGCGCACGGCCGCGAGCACTCGGGGGTCCCCCGACAGTCCGATGTAGTTGTAGGAGCTGAAGTTGATGTATTCGCGCCCCTCGATGACCGTGGTGTCGCGAGCCGTGCCTTGCTGCACCCGGAAGTAGGGGTTGCGGATGCCCGCCATCTGCGCCATGGCAAGTCGATTCTCGAGCTCCTTGACCTCGGGCCAGGCGCTCGGGGTCGTCCACTCGGGCTTGGGCTCGAAGGGGGCTTCGTCGGCGCGGGGCTCGTCGCTCTCGGTGCGCTCGGACTGCCTGAGCTCCGCGATGACGTCGTGCGCGACGGCGAGCAGCGCGCCGCTGTCGGGATCGCGCAGCCAGAGGGTGCCGGTGAAGCGATCGCCGTCGATGGGCCCGAAGGTGACCTCGGCGTGGAGCTCCTGGCCCTTGGGGAAGGGGGCGAGCTGCTCGTAGCGCCCCAGGCCCACCGGCGTCCCGGCGCGCTGGTAGCGGATCCAGGCCACGTAGGCCGAGAGCTGCATGGCGCTGTCGAGCGCGAGGGGATCGATGGTGAAGCGGTCGCGGGAGGTCTGAGGGCTCCAGTCGGCGGGCTCGCCCACGCGCACGGCCCCGCGCACGAAGCCCTCGCCGACGGCGTCGATGCGGGTGATCCCCTGGAGCTTGGGGCCGTGGAAGGTGATGTCTTGGTAGAAGGTCTCGAGGGATAGGGTGGGGGGCTCGCCGCCCTTGGAGATGCCCGGATCGGCGGTCGGTTCCTGGAGGGGTCGCAGCCGAGCCTGGTACGCGAGGGAGCGCCTTGCACCTTGCCGGAGCTCGACCTTGTCGCCTTTGGCGGTGAGGGTGATCTGCACCGGCTCGGTGACGGTCACCCCTTGGAAGAGCCGGACCCTAGACAAGGAGAAGGGAGCGCTGGCTCCGCCCACCCAGGCCATGAGGTCGGACGCACCGGCCAAGGGCAGCACGGGGGTCCCTTCGATGGCGTGGTCCAAGAGGTAGGGATCGGTCTGGGTCGACAGGGTGAGCTCGACCTCGGCCGCTTGGAGGGAGGGGGGCAGATCACGCCCGAGCACCATGGCGCCCGAGCCGCCAACCAGACCGCGCAGGATCGCCTCCAGCCCAACCTCGTCGGCGACGAAGTCGACGCCTTCGGCGCGCATCGCGGCCTGGACGGGTGCGGGGATGGTCTGGACCATCTCGGAGCTCGTCCAGGGACCGAACTCGAGGGTGACCCCGCGGACGCTCGGCAGGGCGCTCACCAAGCTCGCCATGGCGGCGTTGGCGGCCGCGTAGTGCGCCTGATGCCGGTTGCCGAAGCGACCCGCCCAGGAGCCCAGCGCGACCACGGATCGGAGCGCCGACCCTGCGGCGTGGACGGCGTGGAGCAAGCCGTCGACCTTGACCGCCCGCGCCAGGGCGCCCCGCGCGGGATCGACGGACTCCAGAGGCCCGTCGGCGAGCACGCCTGCGGCGTGGACGATGGCGGCGATGGGTCGGTGCGGCTCGACGGCGAGGGTCAGGCCTTCGCGATCGGTGACGTCGGCGGAGATGGCCACGGCGCGTCCGGGGTGAGCTTGGAGCAGCGCGTTGGCCTCAGGACCGGGCTCGGATCGACCGACGAGGAGCACCTGAGCGCCGCGCCCCAGGAGCTCTTCGGCAAGCTTCAGGCCGATGCCGCGGGTGCCTCCGGTGATCAGCACCCGCTCGCCTTCGGGGAGCTCTACGGTGGGCGCTGGGGTCGGGGCCAGCGACGGCACGAAGCGTGCCCCCTGGGCATAGCGAAGGTCTGGAGTGCGATCGGCGCTCGTGAGGGTCTGGAGCAGCAGGGGGCCGAGCTCACCCAGGGCGTCGTCGTCGAGGTGCAGCGTGGTTGCGACCGCTCCCGGCCATTCGCTCGGCAGGGAGCGGGCTACGCCGGCGGGACCACCCGCCCAAGGATCGCCGTCTCGGACGACGACGATCAGGTTCGGATGCGCCCCTTGGCTCGCCTGGTTCGCGAGCGCTCCGAGCAGCGCGGCTGCTGGATCGGGCACCGGGGCGTCGAGGCCAGCGACCTCGAGGTCCGGCCCTGGCTCGAGGGCCCCCCAGACCACGAGCTGATGTCGCTCGGCTGTCGCCG
Organism: Deltaproteobacteria bacterium; assembly: GCA_007693595.1. Classification (GTDB taxonomy): domain Bacteria; phylum Myxococcota_A; class UBA796; order UBA796; genus REDI01. Next base: position 47,951 of record REDI01000017.1, read on the forward strand.
CCTGCTCGGCGGTGCAGGTCGTGACCGCGATCCCCGCGGCTCGGAGCCGCGCGATCGCCGCCTGGGGCAGTCCGATCGCCAGGGCGGTGAGGCCCTCGGCGAGCTCTCGCTGAGGCAGGGTTGGGGCATCGGCTCGCAGCCAGCCCACGCCGTAGGCGGTGAGCGGATCGGTGTCGCGGTGGGTGTTGGATCCGGCGCCGGTCCCGGCGTTCCGTGCGAACTCGATGATGTCGTTTACCGTCGGGCGATTGATCAGCAGCTCTTGGGGAATACCGTCGATGGCCTCGAAGGCCTCGGAGAGGCCGCTGGCCAGATCCCCGACCATCAGAGAGTCGAAGCCCAGATCCTCGACCAGGGCCATGTCGCGGCGCAGCGAGGTGACGGGATAGGCGCTCACCTTGGCGATGACGGCGATCACGCGCTCTTCGAGGGTGTCGCGCTCGGGCTGCTCCTGCACGGCCTGCGGCGCAGCGGCGGGCTCCGCGACAGCCTGCTTGCGCGGGGCGCGGGGCGCGGCACCTCGGATCTCGAGGGCGAGCTGCGGCTCTTCCTTGATGGCCCAGTAGGGCTCCCGCGGTAGCACGGTCGGGGGCAGGCTCGGCAGGGAGGCGGGCGCGGTGATCGGTCGAGGATCGAGGTCAACCCCCCGGACCCAGAGCTGCGCGAGGGTGTCGAGCAGGCTGGCGCCGCCGTCGGCGTCGTCGCGGCCGGCGAGGGTGAGCACCCCGCGGTGATCCCGAGGCAGACTCCCACGCGCAAAGGAGGCCAGCGGGCCTCCCGCGCCGACCTGCAGGTAGAGGTTCGCCCCCGCAGCGCGGCACTGCTCGAGCGCGCCCACGAAGTCGACCGGGCTGGTCGCGTGGCGGAGGAAGACCGCGCGAGCTTGCTCGGCGCTCGCGTAGGGCGTGGAGTCGATGCCGCTGGCGACCGTGATCTGGGGATCGCTGAAGCGCACCCGATCGACCAGGGGCCGGCTGTCGAGGCCCTCGAGGGCCGGGCCGTGGAAGCCGTGACTCACCTGGAGTCGTACCGCCTTGATCTCGGCCTGGGTCGCGTTCTGGACGACCTGATCCACCGCGGGGCTGAGCCCCGAGACCACGACCTGACGCGGGTGGTTCACGTTGGCCACGACCGCGCCGGGCACGAGCAAGGACTCGGCGGTCTGACGGTCGGCCATGATCGCGGCCATCGCGCCGTGGTCCCCGGGCAGCGCGCTCATGAGGCGACCGCGGGCGGCGACGAAGCGCGCGGCCTCGCCTGCGCCGAGGACGCCGGCGGCGGCGGCGGCGACGAACTCACCCAGGCTGTGGCCGGTGACGACGTGGGGCTGGATCCCGACGGTGGCGAGCACATCGGTCAGGGCGAGGCCGGCTGCGAGCATCGCGGGCTGGCAGCACGACGTCTCGGTGAGCTCGGCCTCGGCGGCCTCGGCGTCGATGGGCTCCGCGCGAAGCTCAGGGTAGATCAAGTGGGTGAGGGGTCGTGGGAGATCGTCGAGCAGCTCGGCTTCGAGGGCCTCGATGCGGGCAGCGATCTGCGGGAACCGTGCCTTGGCATCGCGCAGCATGCCGGTGCGCTGCGCGCCTTGACCGGGGTAGAGAAAGGCGAGTCGAGCGGGTTCTTCGGGGGCTTGAGCCAGGGTGACGCCGCCTGCGCTCTCGCCCGCGGCCACCGCTTGGAGTTGGTCGATGAGCTGGTCGATCGAGGTCGCGACCACCCCGAGTCGCCAGGGCTGGCGGCGCCGGTTGGCCCAGGCGCGCGAGACCCCGGCCACGGTCGCTCTGGGTTGGTCCCGAAGGGCGCTCGCTGTGCGGCCCGCCAGATCGCGCAGGTCGGACTCCGAGCCTGCGCTGAGCAGCACGAGCTCAGGCTGGGGCGGCGCGGGGTGGGGCAGGGACGGGGACGGTGCGTCGGGTGGGTTGGCCACGATGATGTGCCCGTTCGTGCCACCAAACCCGAAGGCGCTGCACCCTGCGACCCGCTGTGGGGTGGACCAGGGCTCGGAGCGGGTAGGGATGTGGATCGCGCCGTCGCCCAGGTCGAGCTTGGGGTGGGGCTGCTCGAACCCGGCCATGGGAGGGATCACCCCATGATGCACGGCCAGCACGGAGCGGATCAGGCCCGCGATCCCCGCCGCGGACATGGTGTGGCCGACGTTGGCCTTGCTCGATCCGATGGCGATGGGCTGCGCGTCGGCCGGCAGGGCGTCGCGCAGGCCCCTGATCTCGGTCGGATCGCCCACTGAGGTGCCGGTGCCGTGGGTCTCGACGTAGCCCAGGGTGTGCGGGTCGAGCCCTGCATCGTGCCAGGCCCGGCGGATCACGTCGGTCTGGCCTGGGGACAGGGGGGCCATCGGGCCGTCGCCCCGCCCGTCGTTGTTGATGGCGGCCCCATGGATCACACCGTAGATCCGATCGTTGTCGCGCTGGGCATCGGCGAGGCGCTTCAGCAGGATCACCCCGCCACCGTCTCCCTGCACGAAGCCGTCGGCGCGGTGGTCGAAGGGTCGGCAGTACCCGGAGGGGCTCATGGCGCCGATCCGTGCGAAGGCGATGTAGTGGTCGGGGGTGATCTGGATGTAGACGCCACCGGCGAGGGCAGCATCGACGTTGCCCGCGCGGAGCTGCTGCACCGCGTCGTAGACCGCCATGTGGGCCGAAGCGCAGGCGGCGTCGGTCGTGTAGGCGGGGCCCTTCAGGTCGAGCTCCTGGGCGACCGCAGCCGCGCACATATTGCCCAACACTCCGGGAGCCGAGTAGGGTCGCGACGGCACGAGGCGGTCGACGGCGCGCGCCATGGCGGTCGGGTCGTCGGGGCTCTCGCCCGTGACCCCTGAAGCGAGCATCACCGCCGCGACCCGCAGCGAGGTCAGGCTTCGGTACTCGGTGGCGGTCACACCCATATAGACGCCCGTGCGGTCTGGCAGCTCGGGGGGGCGGTAGCCCGCGTCTTCGATGGCGTGCAGGGAGAGCTCGAGCGCGAGCCGCTGCTGAGGATCCATGACCTCGACCCGCCTCGGGGGCAAGCCTAAGCTCAGGGCCGGGAACGACCGGATGTCTTGGATGAAGGCGCCGTGAGGTGCGTAGGTCTTGTCGGTGGCCCGACGGTTCGTGTCGAAGAAGACCTCGGCGGGCCAGCGGTCTTCGGGGACAGGACCGAAGGCATCGCGGCCCTCAAGGGTCATCTGCCAGTAGCTCTGGAGGTCTTCGGCGCCGGCGAAGCGGCACCCCATTCCGACGATGGCGATCGCGCTCACTCACAACTCCTCGTCGCCGCGTGGGCGACCGCGCGGTTGGCGAGGTGTGACGCGGTCGCCGACCGCGGGCCGCCCAGGTGGACCGGGCGACCGGGGTGGACGCCTACAGGCGGCCGTTCTGAACTAGGCTGACGAGGTCGCGCACGGTGTTGACCTTGGCGAGCTCTTCGTCGGGGAAGGTCTTGTCGGTCTTGTCTTCGAGGAAGCCGACCATCTCCATGGTGGCGATCGAGTCGAGCGAGAGGTCTTCGATGGTCTGATCGATGCGGATCTTGTCGAACTCGGCCTTTCGGTTGGGGGCGACCTCGAAGAGAGCCTCTTTGACCAGGCTCAGGACTTGTTCATCATTCATGTCTTACTCCGACAGGGTAGAGAGAGGGCCAGGAGGGGCGAGGCGCCCCCCGGTGATGGGCTCGCGCGAGCAGGCTTTCGGGGTGATCGCGGCTCCAGCGCGGTGCTGTGTGCCTGGATGATAACGAAGATGGGTCCGTCACATCGAAGGGGAGGGAGGCGCTTGCGGTACGCGCTTGGAGGCCGCGATCGACAGTCGACCCGCGACGCCCGCGCCTGTAATGCATCGGTGGACGGTGCGCCGGCTCATCCGCGCAGCGCGGCCTTGGCGCGGCTCCAGACTGAGGCGGCGACGTGTCGGGCGAGGGTGACACGATCGCCGGTCGCTCCGGCCGTTCGCACCCCTTCGCGGCCGACGGTGCCTCGAAGGTACTGAGAGCGGGTCTTGGCGCGCTGAAGCTTGCCCGAGGAGGTCTTGGGCAGGGTACCCGGCGCGAGGCAGATGACTTCGGCCAGGCTGAGGCTCATCTCGCGCTGGACGGCCTTTCGGACGTCGGCGATGAGGCGGTCGGTGTCGGTCTCGCGGGTCTCGAGGGCGATCACGAGCTCTTCGGAGTGCTCACCGGGTCGGCTGAAGGCGACCACGTTGCCCTTTCGGACGCCATCGACGTTCGAGGCTGCCCACTCGACCGCCTGGGGGTGGATGTTGCGGCCGTTGAGGATGATCAGATCCTTGACCCGGCCGGTGACGTAGACCTGACCGTCGAGCGTGTAGCCGAGATCACCCGTAAAGAGCCAGCCATCGCGGAAGGTCTTTTGGGTGGCGTCGGGGTTGCGGAAGTAGCCCGGCGTGACCGAGGGGCCGCGCACCGCGATCTCGCCCTGCAGTCCATCGGGGAGGCGCTCGCCATCGTCGGCGAAGATGCCGATCTCGTGGCCGGGGAAGGCCACACCGCAGGCGACGTGCTCTTCGATGGGCTGGCCTGGATCGGGATCGAGCACGACGCCGTTCTCTTGGAACTCCTCGGCGTTGACCTGACGGGTGACCATGACGCTCTCGACCGGCTTGAGGCTGATCGCCAGGGTCGCCTCGGCCATGCCGTAGGCGGGGAGCAGGGCGGTGGGCGAGAGGTCGCAGTGTTCACCAAAGATCTTGTTGAACTGACGCATGGTCTCGGGATGGATCGGCTCGGCCCCGCAACCGAAGGCCTTCACGCACGAGAGGTCCCAGCGCTCGAGGTCGGCGGGCTTGGCCTTGCGCGCGACGAGGGCATAGGCGAAGTTGGGCGCGAAGCTCGCGGTGCCCCGGTGCTTGTGGATGGTCTCGAGCCAGCAGGTTGGGCGCTTGATGAAGCGCAGGGTGGGGATGAAGACGACTGGGATCCCGTAGAGGATGGGCGAGATGACGAAGCCTATCAGGCCCATGTCGTGGTAGAGCGGAAGCCAGGAGATGCCCTTGTCGCCCCGGTCGGGGTGGAGCTGCAGGCCGTGCTCGATGATGCCCTCGCAGTTCGCGACCAGGCAGCGGTGGGTGACCATGACACCCTTGGGATCGGACGTGCTGCCGCTCGTATATTGCAGGAAGGCGATGTCGTCGGGGGTGATCTGGGGCAGGTCGGGGTTGGCCCCGCCCTTGGCGAGGTCTTCGGCCTTGACGAGCTTGGAGAGGCTCGGGACCTTGTCGACCTGGGACCAGAGGATGTTCTGCAGGCTCGCGCTGGCGACGAGCACCTTGGCGTCGGCCGAGGTGAGCACGTGGGCGGTGCGGGCGGCGTAGGCGTCGAGGTTGCCCAGAGACAGCGGAGGGTAGAGCGGGACGGGCACGACCCCGAGCCGGAACATGGCGAAGAAGGTCAGGACGAAGTCTTCGGGCTCGACGATGATCAGGCCTGCCCGGTCGCCCTTCTTGAGCCCCAGCGCTTGGAGGGCTGCGGCGCGGCGGGCGGTCTGCTCCGCCATCTGGGGGAAGGTGTAGAAGGTCTCTTCCCCCTTGGTGTCTTGAAAGGTATAGCCGAGCTCGGGGTACTGTTCACCGATCTCGGCAACGGCGTGAGCGAGGGTTGGAAAGCGGCTCATGCGTGATCTCCTGGCTGGGCATCTTGGGGCGTTGAGGAACCCGGGGGGTCGGGGAGGGGCAGCGCGTCGGTGCGTCTCGCCCGCGGGGACGGAGACTTTAGGCCGGAGGGGAGGAGGCGGCAATCATTCATCGCTAGGAAGGTCGCTTTACGCCAATGTTATGGCGTGAACCTTCCGACCGGCCAGTCGATTTGGGTTCGAGCCCTGCTCTGCTCTTCGATTATAGTTCTATTTCATGGCTTGGAATCGCTCTGCATCATGGGCTTTGGGGGCTCGGGGGGGCCGGAGGTATGGACGGCGATCGCTCGGCCGCGAAAGGGTTGTCCGGCGCAGGGCACACCGCTGGGCAGGGTGACGATCCATCGCGCTGCGGTGAGGCGCAGGAGGTCGCCCCGCAGGTGTTCCGCCCGGACCCGCCAGCGGTGGAAGAGCGCTTCGCGGGCGTCGAGCGCGCTGCGCTCGGAGGGATAAGGGCCGTAGCAGCGACGATCGGCGCCTTCGACAGCGAACCACCACCGGCCATAAGCGCGGTAGGGGGTAGGGACTTCGAACAGCCAGGTGGGCATGGGGGACCTCGGGTGCTGAACTGATGTTCAGTCTACCTCCGATGCTCGTCGCGCGCCAGGGCTCACGCCTGCGGGGCGGACACTTCTTGGCAGGTCGGTGACTCTCATGGGCAGAGCTTGGACATCGCCACCGCCCAGCGTCTCACTCCAGCACCCCCGGCGGGAATCGAACCCACATCTGAGGATTAGGAATCCCCTGTTCTATCCGTTGAACTACGGGGGCAAGGGTGAGGAGGCGGGCGCGCGGGCGCCCGACGCGACGGCGGGGCTCTATCCGGGTCGCGACCGATCCGGTAGGCTGGCTCGTGCGGGCGACGTTGAATGAACGCGGCGCGCGCGCGTCCTAGGGGTCGAGAGGGCATCGTCCCGTCGCCTCGCTTGGCCGAGAGCTTTCCAGCGTTGTCTCTTCGTCGGTCAGGGGTTCTAGTATGCTCCCGACTCGTTCTTGGCTGGAAAGATCGCGGTCCGCGCGCTGGTCGGTCGCGATGTCTACCAAGCCCGCTTGCCGTGAGTCCGACTGTGTGGAGAGTCCAATGCGTCCCTTGATGGTCCTATCTCTGATCTTCGCCATGGGATGCATCTCCGTCCGAGACGTCGAAGATGCGCGCTTCGAGCCTGACTCCTTCGAGAAGGTGACCGCTCACCACATGCGGGGCGATCTCGAGCTGGTCGGTCGGAACACGAGCAACGCCGAGGTCGTCGCCACCCTCTGGGCCAGTGGCAGCTCCCGCGATCGCGCCGAGGCACGACAGCGGCGGCTGCGCTGGTCGGCCGAGGTTATCGAACAGGAGCTCATCATCTCGAGCCTGGTGCCCGAGAGTCGCTCCGGGGTGGATTTCTATGTCGTCACCCCCGAGCTCGTCGACTCCTTTTTGTCGTTGGAACGGGGCGATGTGCGCTTCGGTGGGGTCGACGGCTTCCATGAGGTGTCCGCCGAAGCCGTGCGCGGGGTGGTCGGAGGGGAGCTGTTGATCGACGCGGGTCAGGTAGACCTCACCTACTATCCCTTCGACGTGACCGCGACGGTCCTCGACGTCAGCGGCCCCGTGACCCTCGCGCTCCCCTTCGGTCCCGAGTACGACCTCGTCATCCGAGGCAATCCCGAAGAGCCGATGACCGTCGATGATCTCGGCTGGGAAGATACCCGCCTCGGAGACGGTTTCTTCAGTGGGTACCGGGGTCGCGGGTTGGCGAGGATCAACATCTTCACCGATGGGCCGGTCGAGATCATCTCCACGCGCTGAGGTCGCGGGCCTTGCGTTCGAACGGGCCTGAGTGGTAGATCCCATCGGGCTTGAAGTCACCCTCCTGCCGTGTTCGAGCCCGGAGTCCTCTTGAGCAGCACCGCTCGTTATCGATTTGAGTTTCGATTATTTGAATGGTCAGAGTCCCTCTCTCACGACCTCTGTGGCGAGACGCGGTGTTTCTTCGTTGGCCTCCGCCCCGATGCGAGCGTGCGGCGGATCTACTTCGCGCGCGCCGGAGCCCCCTTCTCGGTGGAGCGCAAGCGCATCTTGGTCGAAGGGCACGCGGGCTGGTACCTCTACCACCCCTTCGCGGCCCGGGGGCCGGGCTATGCGGAGTGGTACGACCTCGACCGCGACGCCGTCGAGCGCTGGCTCAAGGGCACGCTCGACGAGGTCGCCTTCGAGGATGTTCGGGGCGATGGTCACCTGCACGCCTGGCCGACCTCATGGCGTGTGCTTCTTTGAAGGACCTCTTGGTAGGTTCACTTTGAGAGCCTTTGCGGCCTCTGGATCTCGGGTCGCGTGCCAGGCTGTGCCGAGATGGGTTAGGTCTCCGAAGAAGCCTCAAGGAGAGACCCGTGGCATTCGAACCTCTCGCTCAGCTCGATGAGCTCGACAACCTGCCTGCTGTCGAACGCGTCGCCCTCCTGGCCGAGATCGGGCAGACTTTCGTCAACGGCGACGCAGCTCAGCTCCCTGCCGACGCCCGCCAGAAGGTGATCCAGACCATGGTCGACGCGCTTCAGCGGGGCGATGGATCCTCCCGCGATCGATTCACCATCGGGGCGGCCCTCGGGCGCCTCGGCGATCCCCGGCTGCGCAAGCCCTCCGACGAGTCCTACTGGTCCAAGGTCGAGACCGACGACGGCGCCCTCCTGCTCGGGCGCTTCATGGTCACCAACCGCGAGTATCGCGCCTTCGTCGACGACGGAGGGTACGATCGCGACGACCTCTGGAGCCCCGAAGGCCTCGCCTGGAAGTCCCAGACCGAAGCGACCTGGCCCCAGCTCGCCGCGCGTAGCGATGCGGGCCCCTTTATCATCGACAACCAGCCGGTCGTCGGGGTGACTTGGCACGAAGCCCAGGCCTACGCGCGCTGGGCTCAGGCCCGGCTGCCCCTCTTCGAAGAGCGCCTCGCCGTGGTCCGAGGTCGCGAAAAGCGACCTTACCCGTGGGGCTCGCCCTTTGGCGAAGGCAACGCCAACACCCAAGAAGAGGTCTTGAACCAGCCCTGTGCCGTGGGGCTCTATCTGCGCGATCGCTCCCCCGAGGGGGTCTATGACCTCGCGGGCAACGTGGGGGAGTGGTGTGCCGATGGGGCCGCCGATCAGCGCTGGGTGCACCCTGGCGCGTGGGACCAGCCCTCCATGGCGGCCTGGGCTAAGGCCAGGGTCCTCCAGCCTCCCGCTGAGTGGTCGCCTGCCCTCGGCTTCCGGCTCGCCCGCGATCTTGCAGACTAGCTTGTCTCAGGGCAGCGTCCCTCCCCTCAGCCAGGCCGCGCCGACCCTCTCCCGGAGCCCTCGTGTCCAAGCGTCGCAGCCAACAGGGACCCGAAGGAGGTCGTCCGCAGCAGGTCGCGAAGACCGCCGAGTCGCAGCGCGAGGCCGACGAGCAGTCTGAGCTCGGCAACGCCGCGATCCAGGCGCGCCTCACCACCGAAGAGGTCGCGGGCACCGAACCCTCGGCCGAGGCGGTCCAGCGAGCCGTGAGTCACCTCGATCACGCCTTGGCAGCCCTCCACCTCGATCCTGCTGATCCGGCCAAGATCGGTCGGCTCGTCGACCTGATCGAGCGCTCCAACCTCTCGGAGCGCGATGTCCTGGTCGACCGCCTCCTGGCGGCCGAGACCACGCGCCAGGTCGTCGATGCCGCACTTGAGCGCTGGTTTGGCGCCTCCGACGAAGCGACCCGGTGGTCCGTCGATGGCGCGCTGGCTGGAGCCCGAGACGCCCTCCTCCAAGCAGCTCCCCCCACCCCCTCCCAGGCGAGCGGTCCCGAAGCGGCGTGGGAACTCGTGGCCTCCGCCGCCGACAAGGGCCAGCCTGACCGCTCCAGCGATGGGATCGGGCAGGCGGTGGTCGGCTTCTGCCGCACCCTGTCCCTGGCGGTCATGCTCGAAGAAGAAGAGGAGGAAGAGTCCGACCTGGATGCTGGCGTCGAGCTCGACGGCTGAGCTCGCGCGGGGCTGGCGAGCTGGGCGGATCGAGGTAGAAGGGTGCTCTGACCCCGGAGAGCCCGTGCCGCTGAACGCAGAGCAACGCGTCGCCTTTCTCGCCCACGCCGCCGAACATGCCGCGTCCCCCGACTCCGAAGGGTGGGCCTCCTTTCTGCGTGAGCACCGCGGCGCCATCCTCGATGAGCTGGGGGCGGTGCCAGGGATCTCGCAGGTGCGGGCGGTCGCCCTGCGCGCTTTGCCCGAGCTCGTCCAGCCCGGACCGGAGCGCGAAGCCCTCTTGACGCAGGCCGGAGCGGCCTTGGCCGAGGCTCCCGAAGGGGATCCGACCGCGCAGCTCGCCCGCCATCCGGCGTGGATCGGGCTGGGGCTGCTCGAGTTCGCTGCGCTGCGCCCCGACTTCGAGGGGGATCCCGTGGAGCGGGCTGTCGAGCTCGCGGGCCGAGCCTTCTCGGTCGTAGGGGGCGCGGCCGACCTCGACGAAGGCGAGATCCTCTGGGCCATGGCGGAGCAAGCGGGGGACATCGGGTGGATGGCGCGATCCGATGAGCTGCTCGAGCGCGCGCTCGAGGCCTCCTTCGCCGATCCCGCCCACCGTGCCCAGGTGCGGTTGCTCGTCGCCATGCGCATGGAGCAGCGGGAGGCCTCCCCCCGGTCCCTGTTGGCGCTGGTGGCGGAAGATGAGCAAGCCCTGGATCGAGATCGCGTGCACGCCGCTTGGATCCTGGCTCACCTCCGGCGCGAAGCCGCCGATCCCGACGGCGCCCTCGAGGTCCTCCAGCTCGCCGCCGACCTGGTCGATCGTCAGAACGATCCCCAGGTCGCCTCCAAGATCGACGCCACCCTGCAAGACTGGAGCGCCTCCTGAGGCGCTCGGGCTGGTCGAGGTGCGCTCCCCGAAGGAGGCTGGAGCAGGTTTGTTGATTCTTTGCGTTAGACGCCGATGATTTTATGTAGTGGGCCGTGTTGGTTCAAGCTGGTTAGAGCCCCGTCGCATCATGAAGCTCTCTCCGCCACGTGTCGCGCTCCTGGTTGTTCACTCCCCCCACTCGGCGGGTAGGGCGAGCCATCCATGACCCTCACGAGCGATAGGGCAGGAACCGACCCCGTGAACGAAGCTCCTCCGACCATCGGCGAGCCCGGCACCCCCCAGGCGTCGCCCAAGTCGAGCGATCCCCAGGTCGAGCTCGCTCTGGGCTGGGCTGGCGACGAGATCCGCGAGGCCGTCCTTGCGGGCGTGCCGAAGGGTCGGCTCAACCTCCATGCGCGCGCGCGGTTGTGGAGCCTTTCGATCGCGCAGGCGGCGGGTTGGACCTTCCGCCTCCGACGGGGCTCGGGGCTCTTGCTCGATCGGGGACCGCACCGGGTCTGGCTCCAGCCTGTCGTCGTGAGACTGGGCGAGATCTCCCCGGTTCACCCCGACGATCTGCACGCGGCGCTCGAGCCGCTCTTCGGGCGCCGAAGGTGGGCGCTGGTCCTCCGTCGTCCGTTGCGTGCCAAAGCCGATGTCGGCAAGGTGATCGAGCCGGTCCGTCAGTGGCTCGCGCGGGTCGAGCAAGGCAAGTGGGACGCGGACTACGCCATCTACGAAGACGCCGAGATCTCGATCGAGCTGCGGCTGCTCCCCGGCGAGTCCACGGGACCTCACGGGGCCACCTTCCGACTCATCGCGCCGTGTACCGACGCGCTCCTGCGCCACACCGAGCGAGCCATGTTCGAGGTCCTGAGCACCCTCGACGACAGCCTCCCGGTCGTGCCGGTGCTCGTCGCCGACAGACCTTGGCGCCTCGGGCGCAACGCGCGCCTCACACGCTTGTACGGCAAGCTGCTCGAGACCCGCGTGGGCTCCAGTGGGCAGCAGACCCTCACGTTCCGCCGTGACGAAGACACGTGGTTTGGCAGCGATCTGGGGGCTCGCGTGCCTGCGGTGTGGTGGCTCGCCCCCAGGCCCACCGATCCCCTCGTCCCGTCCGGCTGGGCCGACGAGAACCCCTGGAGCGGGGCGATGGCCCCTCCGATGTGCGGGGAGCGCGTCTCGGTGACCGCCGTGGCCGAGAGCGAGAGCCTGGGCGCGCCCGCCTCGCTCACCTACCTGCGCAGACACGGTTGGATCTGGCCGTGACGTTCTACGCTGTTCCTGCCGGCACCGGCTGGATCGAGGTCATCACCGGGTGCATGTTCTCGGGCAAGACCGAAGAGCTCATCCGCCGCCTCGTCCGTGCGCAGATCGCCCGGCAGCGGGTCTTGGTCTTCAAGCCCGCCACCGACACGCGCTACGCGCGCGAAGACGTCGTGACCCACGCGGGGCGTCGCCTGGCGTGCCAGCCCATCGCCCGCGCGAGCGAGATCCCCCGCTACGTGCAAGATGCGCAGGTCGTCGGCGTCGACGAGGCCCAGTTCTTCGACCGTGATCTGGTCGAGGTGTGCAACCGACTAGCCGACGAGGGGCGGCGGGTGATCGTCGCAGGGCTCGATCAGGACTTTCAGGGTCGACCCTTCGAGCCCATCCCAGAGCTCCTGGCCGTGGCGGAGTACATCACCAAGAACCTCGCGGTCTGCATGGTGTGCGGCGCTCCGGCGGACCGTTCCCAGCGGCTCGACCCGAGCGAGGCGCAGGTCTTGCTCGGCGCGACCGACATCTATGAGGCGCGGTGTCGCAAACACTGGAGCCCGGGGCTACACCACGGCGAGCAGCCGACCTTGCCGCTCACCCCACGCGGCGCGACCGAGTTGGAGGAGTGATGTTCCATGGACGAGGCTTCCTTCTGTGCCTCCTGACGGCGCTCGCGGCCTGTGGCTTGTCAGCCGAGGCCTTCGAAGAGCGCTACCTCGACGCCTTCTGCCTGTATCAACAGACCTGCGACCCGCCCCTGTTTACCAGCGAAGAGCGGTGCTATGAAGTCGAGTCGCGCGACCGCGAGGATCTCGAAGGCTGCACCCTGAACCCCGACGAGGCACGCGCTTGCCTCCAAGCGCTCGAAGACCTGGAGTGTCAGGGGGCGGCCGTCAACTTCCCGGCTGCCTGCCATGCCGACATCACCCACGACTGCGCCGGAGCCTGACGTACTATACTCGCACTGGCACCCTCCGAACCCGAGGTCCCTCATGCGTGCTGCCTTGCTGTCCCTCCTCGTGCTCTCCGCCGGCTGCGCGATCGACGACGATGTCTTCGTCACGCGCCTCGCCGAGCAGGACTGCGCCTACGCCTTGGAGTGCTTCGACGAGCCCATCCTGAACTTCTACGGGTGGTCCGATCAGGGGAGCTGCGAGGCGTCCCATGGCCCGGATCTGGCGGCCCTCGCAGCCTCTTGCTCCGATTATGATGCCAAGGCGGCGCGCACCTGCCTGAGCGAGCTCGAAGATCGCTCCTGTCAAGGGGAGGGGCCGGGGCTCGATCGGCCCGACTCCTGCGATGCTGTGTTCACGTCCTGTGAAGGGGCCGACACGGGCGCGACCGATGAGGTAGACACAGGCTCCGAGGACGGCTGAGCCTGCCTCGGGGGTCCATGGCGTGCCCCCAGCCGCCCCTGACCCCTACGATCGAACCCGGATCGGAGTCTCTTCATGATCGCTCGACTCGCCGCCATCGTCACCCTCTCCTTGCTCTCTTCCCTCGCGCTGGCCGGTCCCAAGGCCTCCTCGGAGCTGCGCGACAGCGAGGGGCAGCGCCACACGGCCCAGATGGCCTTCGACGGCCTGCTCTCGACCGGCTGGGCCGAAGGCGAAGACGGCCACGGCGAGGGGTCGTGGCTCGAGCTGGCCCTCGACCGCCCCACCGACGTCAAGAGTGTCTCGATCTGGCCGGGCAATCTATCCAAAGGTCGACGGAGCCTCGCCGAATACGGGCGGCCTCGAACCGTCACGGTCACCCTCTTCCTCACCGATGGATCCCAGGTCACCCACGAAGAGCGCTTTACCGACGGCCGACTGGAGCGCGCCGGTCCCCAGCGCATCGACATCGCCATCGAGGGCAAGGCACGTCGTATGCGGGTAACCATCGACGATGTCTACGAAGGTGGTGTCTTCAACCACACCTTCATCGCCGAGATCGCTGTGAACTTTGCCGGCGGCGAGATGCATCCTGCCGTGGCGCGCGCCCGATCCTACCAAGAGAGCGGACCGGGTCTGAAGGCCAAGGAACAGAATCACGAAGAGGTCATCGCGCTGTTCACCCAGATCCAAGAAGCGGAGTTCGGCGACCGCGACGCGCTGCAGGAGCTCATCGATCGCGCCGGCGATGGCGCGCCCTACCTGCGGCGTCAGGCGGCGCGGGTGCCCTTCGGCTTCAGGGTCCAGGCCCTCCCGCCCGACGAGTCCGCCCTTCAGGCCCTTCAGAAGCTCCAAGACGCCAACGCCATCCCGGCCTTCGAGATGGCGGCCTTGCGCAGCGTGGGCAAACAGCAGCGGCTCCTCGAGCTTCAGACCGAGTATTTCTATGCCTTGTCCCAGCTCATCGGCGGGGGTGACCGCAACATCCCGGTCTGGGGACAGCCCGGCTGGGAGCCCGGCGCGCTGCAGGCCTTTGGCGAGCCCATGAACCTCGAGGTGGATCGGTGGGGCGATGTCTACGTCGCCGATCTTGGCAACCATCGCGTCGTGCGCTTCAACCCCGAGGGGCGTCACCAGAAGATCTGGGGTGGCGAAGCGGGGATCACCAACGTCTGGTTCAGCCAGACCCGGCCCTACTACGTCGGTGGCGCGATGCCCGGCGACAAGCCGGGGACCTTCTCGAACCCGGTCGACCTCGACCTGATCCCCGGCAAGGAAGGCGAAGGCTTCGTCACGCTCGACGCGACCGGGCGAGTGCAGCTCTTCGACGAAGACGGGCGCCCCGTCCGGAGCTGGTCGGTTCGTACCCGCCGCGAGCTTCGGCCCAACGTCGGGGGCGAGGGCTACGTGCTTCACGCCCGCGGCAAGATCGTCGTCGTGTGGCGCAACGAGGTCTTTGTCTATGGCCAAGACGGCGAGGAGCTGAGCAACTTCAAGCTCGAGGAAGGCTCCGCCAACGGCGCCGAGGCGCTCAAGAACGGCAAGCTACTCCTGATCTTCAGCGACAAGCTCGTCCAGTACAGCACCGATGGCTTTCGACACGGCACGGTCATCCAGGCCACCGACATCGGCCCGGGCATCGAGGACTGGGCGGTCACTTTCGACGAGCGCAATAAGCTGTGGGCCGTCACCGACACCGGCTGGCTCGTCAAGTATAAGCGTCCGGGCAAGGTCGACTTCAAGGTGCGCTTCTCGGATGTCGACCTGATCCGCCCCAGGGTGGCCGTCTTCGACGGGATCGCCTACATCACCGATCGCGGGCGGATCCTCAAGATCGACGCGCTGGCGCTCAAGGAGAAGCAAGAGCGCGAGGCCGAGGGGCGAGGCTCGTGAGCCGGGGCTGGCTCGCCCTGATCGTCCTGCTGGCTGGCGCGGGGTGTCCCTCGTCGACCGGGCCCTCGAAGGGGCTCCAGACCTGCCGACCCATGCCGGCGCTGCCCGCGCCGACGCCAGTCAAGCTGCTGCGATCCCCCTATGCGGCCCCGGCGGCCCCTCAGATCCAAGTGGCGATGCGCGCCTTGCGCCAGGTGGCGCACGATCACACCCGCGATCCCGAGAACCCTTGGGCCATCGCGCACGCCATGCTCGTCTTTGGCCCCGACTTCGAGCTGACCAACGGGGAGCCCGCCGTCGACTGGCTCTTCGCGCGCTATGCCCAGCGCTTCGAGGTCTGCGGTGAGCAGCTCCTGCGCTTCCCCAGCAGCGAGGGCTCGATCCGTATCGAACCGCACACCGATCTGATCCTCAAGGCGCTCACCGAGTCCGGCGTCGATCCGGAGCGCGAGGTTGTGGTGCAGGAGCAGCCCGCGCGGGTGGGGGACCTCTACCGAGGCAGCCTCTATCGTGCCTGGGTCGACGCCTCGACCAAGGGTCAGGGAGCCCCGATCGATCGCGTGCCCTTCGGTCATGGTGACGGGCCTGGCACCACGACCGAGCACTGGAACGATGCCCCCTGGTCCCTGCAGGCCCTCGCGTCCTGGGGCTCCAAGGATCTCCGCTGGCAAGCCGAGGGCGGGCGCACCATGTCCCTCGATCGGTTCACCCACGCCGTCGTGCAGCGCATCGACCACGAGAGCCAGACCCTTCAAGTGCAGAAGAGCACGGGCCAGCGCTTCGACAAGGGCCAGGCGGCCCGCGCGGGCGGCCTAGTCACCATGACCTGCGGCGGGATGCACATGATCCAGGGCGCGGCGCACGCCTTGGGGCGCGGCTTCGGCGAGGACGGGGATCGCGCTGTCTTCGACCGGCAGATCCCGATCCTGTTCTGGCGCTACCACTCCGAGCTCCAGACCTACATGACCATGATGGAGCGTGAACCACAGTTTCGCGCGCTCCTCATGATGCAGCGCCTCAAGTTCCTGGGCCACTTCCTCGAGACCGTCCACAAGGCGGCGGCCCTGGGGCTCTTCAAGCCCGACACCTCGCAGCGCGAGACCATGAACGATGCCGTGGTCCAGCTCGTGGCCACCGTCGCCTCCCTGGAACAGGCGGGCATCTTCAAGATCCTCGAGAAGCTCACCGAGCCCGGTATGCGCGAGCTCTATCCCGGCGTCACGACCAATGAGCAGCTCTACCTCGACTACGTCGGCGACGCGGCCCACGCCTATCGCGCCCTGGATCTCGCGACGGGCGAGGGGCGCGTCCGGCGATAGTCAGTCTGAGGTGCGGCGGCGCTCGAGGGCCTGCACGACCGTCCAGGTGGTGATGTTGACGATGTCCGCCACGTCGGCACCGACGGGGATGACGCTCGCGGGTGCGCCGAGGCCGGCGAGCAGGGGGCCCAGCGCCTCGGCGGCGGCGAGGTGAACGAGCAGCTTGTAGGCGATGTTGCCGGACTGAAGGTCGGGGAAGACGAGCACGTTCGCCGGGCCGGTGAGGTGGCTGAAGGGGAAGTCGCTCGTGAGCTTGCGGAAGTCGACGGCGGTGTCGGCCTGCATCTCACCGTCGATCTCGAGCTCGGGCCAGGCCTCGCGCACCCGAGCGATCGCCTCGCGCACGAGGGCCACGGCGGGGGCGCGGTGGTGCTCGCCGAAGTCCGAGAAGGACAGCATCGCCACCCTGGGGGTCACCCCGAAGGACTCGGCCACGCGGGCGGCGTTGAGGGCGATCTCGGCGAGCCCGGCGGCGTCGGGATCGACGTTGACGGTGCAGTCGCCGAAGAAGATCTTTCGGTCCTTGAACAACATGGCGTAGACGCCGCTCACGCGCTGCACGCCGGGCTTGGTGCCGAGGACCTTGAGGGCAGGGGAGAGGGTCTGGTGGTAGGGGCGATGCACCCCGCCGACCATGGCCTCGACCAGCCCATCGCGGACCATCATCGCGCCGAACCAGGTGCGATCGCGCAGCTTGACTCGCGCCGAGGAGTAGGTGAAGCCCTTGCGGGCCCGCAGCTCGAAGAGCTCCCGCGCGAGCCGATCGAAGTGCTCGGAGCCCTCGCAGGGCTCGATCTGCATGCCGTCGAGCGAGACCCCCGCCTGCTCGGCCTTGGCGGCGATCCGGTACTCGGGCCCCAGGAGCACGGGGATGCAGATCCGCTCCTCGACGAGGACCTGGGCGGCGCGTAGGACCTGGGGATCGGTGCCGTCGGGGAGGGCGACGCGAACCGGGGTGGCCGCGTTGCGGGCGCGCTGAATGAGCGGCTGCATGAGGCCGCGCGCCCGCTCGACGAACTCGTGGAGCTGCTCGCGGTAGGCGTCGAGGTCGCGGATCGGGGTGCGGGCGACGCCGGAGTCCTCTGCGGCCTTGGCGACCGCCGGCGCGACCCAAGTGAGGACGCGGGGATCGAAGGGCTTGGGGATGATGTAGTCCCGCCCGAACTGTAGGTGGGAGAGGCCGTAGGCGCGCAGGACGCGATCGGGCACGTCCTGGCGGGCGAGGGCGGCCAGCGCGCGGGTCGCGGCGGCCTTCATCTCGGCGGTGATCTTGCGGGCGCGGGTATCGAGGGCTCCCCGAAAGACGAAGGGGAAGCCCAAGACGTTGTTGACCTGGTTGGGAAAGTCCGAGCGCCCGGTCGCCATGATGCAGTCGGGTCGAGCCTCGCGGGCGACTTCGAAGGGGATCTCGGGATCGGGGTTGGCCATGGCGAAGATGATCGGACTGGGCGCCATGCCTCGGATCATGTCGGCGGTGAGCAGGTTGCCCACCGAAAGGCCGATAAAGGCGTCGGCCCCATCGAGGGACTCCTGAATGGACTTGCCGTCGTTGTCGATGGCGAAGGCGGCCTTGGAGGGGAAGAGGTCGTCGCGATCGCGATGGACCAGGCCCTCGGCGTCGAACATGCGGATGTTGTCTCGCTTTACCCCGAGGGTGACGTAGAGCTCCGCACAGGCCAGAGCGGCGGCCCCCGCGCCGGTGAAGACGATCCGCAGATCGCTCAGCTCGCGCCCGGTCAGCTCACAGGCGTTGATCAAGGCGGCGGCCGAGATGATCGCGGTTCCGTGCTGGTCGTCGTGAAAGACGGGGATGTCGAGCTCTTCTTGCAGGCGGCGCTCGACCTCGAAGCACTCCGGCGCCTTGATGTCTTCGAGGTTGATCCCGCCGAAGGTCGGCGCGATGGCCTTGACGGCCGCCACCATCTCGTCGGCGGTGCGGGCGTTCAGCTCGATGTCGAAGACGTCGATGTCGGCAAACTTCTTGAAGAGGTTGGCCTTGCCCTCCATGACCGGCTTGCCAGCCTCGGGGCCGATGTCGCCCAGGCCGAGCACCGCGGTGCCGTTGGTGACGACGGCGACGAGGTTGCCCTTGGCGGTATAGCTATACACCAGCTCGGGGTCGTCGTGGATCGCGCGGCAGGGCCAGGCGACGCCTGGGCTGTAGGCCAGCGAGAGATCGCGCTGAGTCGAGAGCGGCTTGGTGGGAACGACCTGGAGCTTTCCGGGTCGATCGCCGCTGTGGTACGAGAGGGCGTTGTCGCGCTCAGACATCGACGGCTCCTGGTGAGTCAGCGAGGGTCGCACCTTTTTCGGGCGAGGTCAAGGCGAGCGGCCCCGCCACCGATGAAGGTGACGGGGCCGGGGAGAGAGAGTCGTAAGCCGAGTTCTGTTCCTTCGCCCGGTCGCCCGGGTGAAGGTGGAGATCATTCATCTAGGACCGACGTTACCGACGGCCTCGAGCGGCCAACCCGGGAGCTTGGGGCGGGCGACCCACGCGCTCCCCTATTCGGCCTTGCTCCAGGTGGGGTTTACCTGGCCGGCCCTGTCACCAGGACCGCCGGTGCGCTCTTACCGCACCGTTTCAACCTTACCGAGGTCACAATGACCTCTCGCCCTCCTCCTCGGGTCGTGCCCTGGGGTTGCCCCGAGGGAGCCGGCGAAGACCGATCGGTCTGGCGGTCTGCTCTCTGTTGCACTTTCCTTCGGGTTGCCCCGACTGGGCATTACCCAGCACCCTGCCCTGTGGAGCTCGGACTTTCCTCCCGCAGCGGATGCTGCCGGCGATCTCCTGTCTCTCTCTTCCGGGTGCAGCCTAGCCGCTCACGCCGGGCGGCGCACGCAGGGATCAGGCAGGAGGCAGCAGGTAGCGCCCGCAGCCGCGACAGCTCTTGAGCAAGCCACGGCGGATCTCGCTGGCCTCGGCCATGGGCGCGCGCAGCCGACACGTCGAGCAGCTGTCGTCGTCTTGGAGCGCCGCCACGGCGGAGCCCTTCTTGCTGCGTACCAGATCGTAGCGTAGCCCCAGATCCTTGGGCAGCGCCTCGTGCGCCCGATCGCGCTGAGGCTGGAGACGACCCCGCTGCGCTTCGATGGCGGCGAGGGCCTCGCCCGCCTCGACGATGTGCTGGCCGAGGGCCTGTTCGGCCTCAGACTGGACCCGCTGTCGCTCCGCCAAGGTCTGTTGGGCCGTCTCGATGGCCTCGAGAAGCTCGAGCTGGCGGGTCTCGAACTCATCGATGATCTGGGCGCACTGCTCGACTTGCCGCTGGGCCGCCTCGGGATCCCCGAGCCCCTGCTCGAGCGCTCGCGTCGCGGCGGCACGGCGCTTCTGGTAGAGGGTGACCTCGCGAGAGGCGCTGCGTTCGGCCTCGCGCAGACCGGCCAGAGCCTTGGCGGTCTCGGAGGCCTCGGCCGTTGCGTGCGCGAGCGCCTGGCGCGCCTCAGGTTCGCGGGCCGACTCGCGCGCATGGGCGCGGCTGAGCGAGTCGAGCTTGTCGTCGAGCTGGCCGAGGTCGCGGATGAGGTCGATGTCGTTCATCGGCAGAGTGTAGCAGGAGCGGTGATGCGCGCCGACACCAGAGACGATAGGGGGGCGGCGGACGGGCCCATAGCTCAGTTGGTCAGAGCACCCGGCTCATACCCGGAGGGTCCCAGGTTCGAGTCCTGGTGGGCCCATCCATGACTTCGCTCGGCTTCGCCTCGCTGCGCGCTTCGCCTAGGGCTCGCTTGCTTGGGGGTTCTACCCCAACGACTTCGCTCGGCTTCGCCTCGCTGCGCGCTTCGCCTA